>WQYU01000062.1 GCA_009781075.1 Paludibacter sp.
AAGCCCTACGGGCTAAATATGGTCTGAAATATTATATTTTCTATTGATATTTATCACCTACGGCGAATATAAAATTGAATATCAAGATGTTATAAAATTGCTTATCCAAAACTCAGGTTATTATTTATTTTTAAAAAAATATATATTAGAATTTGCACGATTTTTGCAATAAATTAAACTTTTGTATTTAAACACGATGGAAGATTACAGGATTACCAATCCAAAGCCACTTTATATTTTGCTCAATGCTATTCTGCTGTGCATTGCGTTTTTTTTGGTAATTTGGTTTTTCAAGTTCACAACATCTGCGCCGCTTACTAAATATTGGCAGCCCTATTTATTTATCTATACTCCTATCTCGTTTATTTTTGGTATTGCCTTTCGCAAATATCATTCTTACCGCAGGCGAGAACTCAATGACGTATTATTATCAATTTTGAAAGCAGATTTGGTCGCCACTGTGGTTACTTGTGTCGTTTTTATAACTATGCCGTCTCTAAAACTTTCGACTAATGCGCTGTTTTTGTTTGTGGGAGTGTTGTTGTTGGTTGAGTATATCGTTGTTATGGTATATTTTTGGGTGAAAAACGCTGTAAATGTAGAACATCGAATACAGCATGAAATTACCGACCATAAAGTTAGAATGCACCGCGATTATAAATTAGATAAACAAAACACCGAAAAAGTAGAAAGTTTAATTAATAAAAATTCAGGTAAAAAAACGCTTGAAAAATTGATTGAGAAAACAAAACTGAATTATGCGAATACACTTGTATTAAGCACTACAACGATTTTTAATATTTCCAATTTGCCGGACAGACGTTTTTCTACAATTATTAATCTTGCTCGTTCAAACGACATTCGCAGTATAAATGAGTTTTTTATTGCAGTACTTGATAAACTGCCATACGATGGTACTTTTGTTGGTTGTTATCTGTCGAAAAGTCAATATAAAAAGAATTTTTTAAAAAAATATCCATGGGGAATAAATTATATACTTTACACTTTTGTTTACCTTATTAAACGAGTTTTCCCGAAACTCGGCTTTACCCGTGAAATGTATTTTTGGTTCACCAGCGGACGCCACAGAGTTCTTGCAAAGCCCGAAATTTACGGGCGATTGTATGCTTGCGGATTTGAAATTACAAACGAATTTCGTGCCGACAAACTTGACTATTTTATTGCAAAAAAGCGTAATAACCCTATTCGCACTGAAATTATTAACTATGGACCAATAATAAAACTTAACCGCGTAGGCAAAAACGGCAAAATGTTTCGCGTATATAAATTTCGTACAATGCACGCCTATTCGGAATTTTTGCAACCCTATATCTACGAACGCAATAACTTGCAGGAAGGCGGAAAATTCAAACGCGACATCCGCATAACTTCTGTCGGACATTTTATGCGCAAATACTGGCTTGACGAATTGCCGATGCTCTACAACCTGATAAAAGGAAATATGAAACTTGTTGGCGTGCGCCCGCTGAGCAGACAGTATTTCTCGCTGTATTCCAAAGAATTGCAGCAAACACGCACCCGACATAAACCCGGACTGCTTCCGCCGTTTTACGCCGATATGCCCAAAACATTAGATGAAATACAGGCATCGGAAATGAAATATCTGACTCGTTGTGAGAAAAAAGGTACTTTTATTACTGATTTTAAATACTTAGGCAAAATTTTTGTAAACATAGTTTTCAAACAAGCCCGAAGCACGTGAATTTAATTTTAATTTGTAAAAATAATTATTGCAAAAATCAAAAAAATTATATAATTAAAAACAGATTGTCTCAATTATAAATAATAAATATTTTTTTAATGAAAAAGATACAAATGGTGGATTTAAAAAGTCAATACGACAAAATCAAACCCGAAATTAACGAGGCGATACAGCGAGTGCTTGACAGTACTGCTTTTATCAGGGGGGAAGCAGTATCCCACTTTCAGCAGAATTTGGAAAAATATCTCGACGTGAAACATGTTATTCTCGTAGGGAATGGGACAGACGCTCTGCAAATTGCATTGATGGCACTTGGACTAAAACCGGGCGACGAGGTCATTACTCCCACTTTCACTTTCATCGCTACAGCGGAAGTGGTTGCCTTGCTTGGACTTACGCCAATACTTGTTGATGTAAATCTTGATACTTTCAATATTTCTATTGAAAGTATCAAAAAAGCGATTACTCCCCGCACAAAAGCCATTGTACCTGTACATTTATTCGGACAATGCGCCCAAATGGAGGAAATTTTAAATATTGCCCACCAACACAATCTTTTTGTGATAGAAGATGCTTGTCAATCAATGGGAGCGCAATATATTTTTTCTGATAGCACCAAAACGCACAGCGGCACGATGGGCGACATTGGTTGCACATCGTTTTTCCCGTCAAAAAATCTCGGTTGCTTCGGAGACGGAGGGGCTTTATTCACCAACAACGACTTCCTTGCCGACAATATAAAAAAAATAGCCAATCATGGAATGGAGACGCGCTATTACCACGAGGTGGTAGGAGTAAATTCGCGCCTTGATACTATTCAAGCGGCTATTTTAGATGTAAAATTAAAATATTTGGATAAATATATTTTAGCCCGACAAAAAGCGGCGGCTTTTTATGATAACGCTTTTAAAAATAATCCCAAAATAATTATTCCTTATAAAAGTCCGAATTCAACGCATGCTTTTCATCAATATACTGTTAAATTACAAGGAGTTAACCGCAATGAACTACAAAAAAAACTTGCAGAAAAACAAATTCCAGCAATGATCTACTATCCTGTTCCATTGCATTTGCAGGAAGCATACAAAAATGAACGTTATAAATCGGGGGATTTTCCTATTGCCGAATGGCTTTGCCAATATGTAATTTCGTTGCCAATGCATACCGAATTGGACGAAGAACAGTTGAATTTTATTGCCGAAACTGTTGATAATATATTAATTTGAAATAATTTAAAGACAAAATAAAAATAAGTTCATTATTTATTATTAACAATAATCCATATTTATAATAATTTTTACTTAAATTTGCAGAAATATAATTTATTTAAAATATAAGATATGCAAAATATTGATTCATATAATTTTAAAGGTAAAAAAACCTTTGTGCGTGTTGATTTTAACGTGCCATTAGACGAAATTGGCAATATTACTGACGACACGCGCATTGTTGCAGCATTGCCAACTCTCAAAAAAATTCTTGCTGACGGCGGGCGTTTAATAATCGCCTCTCATCTTGGTCGCCCTGAGAAAAACCCAGACCCAAAATTTTCGCTCAAACAGATTTTACCGCACGTAAGCCAATTACTTGGCATTGATGTAAAATTTGCACCTGATTGCGCCAATGCACAATCGGAAGTTTCAGCCCTTAAAGATGGTGAGGCATTAATGCTCGAGAACCTGCGTTTTTATGCCGAAGAAGAGGGCAGTCCGCGTGGCGAATTTGCAAATGATGAAGAAAAAGCCACAGCAAAAAAGGCTATAAAAGAAAGTCAGAAAGAATTTACAAAAACGCTCGCCTCCTATGCCGATTGTTATGTTAATGATGCTTTTGGAACTGCACATCGCGCTCACGCATCGACTGCATTGATTGCCGCATATTTTCCAAACGACAAAATGTTCGGATATTTAATGGAAAAGGAAGTAATTGCCGTTGAAAAAGTTATGAACGACATTGTGCGTCCTTTTACTGCAATTATGGGCGGTTCAAAAGTTTCTACAAAAATTGAAATTATTGAAAATTTGCTCACCAAAGTTGATAATCTGATAATTACAGGTGGAATGACTTTTACTTTTGTCAAAGCAACCGGCGGCAAAATCGGTAATTCCATTTGTGAAAACGATAAACTTGATTTGGCTCTGGAATTAATCGAAAAGGCAAAGGAAAACGGCGTAAACCTTATTATCGCAATAGATGCAAAGATTGCAGATAGTTTCAGTAATGATGCAAAAACCGACTTTGTTGATGTGGATAAAATTCCTGACGGCTGGATAGGAATGGACATTGGTCTGAAATCAGAAGCGCTTTTTGCTCAAGTAATAAAAAATTCAAAAACAATTTTATGGAATGGACCGACCGGCGTTTTTGAATTTGATAATTTTACACACGGCACGCGCTCGGTAGGGCAAGCAATAGTTGAGGCAACTCAAAACGGCGCTTTTTCACTTGTTGGAGGCGGCGATTCGGTGGCTGCGGTAAATAAATTCGGAATTGCCGACAAAGTTTCATACGTTTCAACAGGCGGTGGAGCATTGCTCGAAGCAATTCAAGGAATTACTTTGCCCGGAATTGCAGCGATAAAAGAATAAATTTCTTGATATTATAATTTTTTGGAATATATTTTTTGCAAAAAAAAAATTTATTATGAATAGTTTTGGCTTTGTACGTTGTGCTGTGGCAGTACCCCAATTAACAGTTGCCGATTGTGATTTTAATGCCAGAAAAATTTTAGAACTTATTGAGTATGCTGAAAATCAGCAAGTTGAGTTGCTTGTTTTTCCCGAACTTTCAATTACGGCATATACTTGTGCCGATTTGTTTTTTCAACAAAAATTGCGCGAAGATGCAGAACAATCATTGCTTTTACTTTTGGAAAAAACAAAAAAATTTAGTTTGATTTTTATCGTTGGGATGCCGATTTATTATCAGAATGCGCTATATAATGTTGCCGCAATTTGTCAAAGCGGCAATATTTTGGGATTTGTTCCAAAAACACATTTACCTAATTATCAGGAATTTGCAGAAAAGCGTTGGTTCGCTTCTGGGATAAATTTATCCGGGTTTTATAATATTGCAAACACTAACAGTGTGGTAATCAATCGACATGTGATATTCGAAAGTACAAAATTCAGTTTTGGTATTGAATTTTGCGAAGATCTCTGGACACACAAGCCTTCAAGCGCCCAGTTATCGATGAACGGAGCAGATATTATATGTAACCTTTCTGCAAGTAATGAATTGGTTGGCAAACATTTGTATCGGCGTTTTTTTGTTGAGCAACAATCCGTGCGTTGCAGTGCGGGATACATTTATGCCTCAGCAGGAATGGGTGAATCAACTACAGATTTTGTATTTTCCGGTGCAGGTTTTATTGTCGAAAGTGGTATAACGTTAGCAGAAACCGAACGTTTTTCTCTTGATTCTCAAATAATTATTTCCGAAATTGATGTGGAACGACTTCGTACCGAGCGCATTAAAAATTCCAATTTTAATAGTTTGATTTCAAAAGAAAACTATCAAAAAATTTATTTTGAAAATAAAAAATTAGAAGTTAATAATCTATATAGAAAAATAAGTCCGTATCCATTTATTCCTTCAAAAGAGGACATAAATGCATTTTGTGATGAAATTTTTTCAATTCAAACAGCAGGTCTGTGCAAACGTTGGCAACATACAAATTGTCAGACACTTATTGTTGGAGTTTCGGGAGGGTTGGATTCAACTTTAGCTTTGCTGGTTGCCGTAAATGCGGCTGACAAACTTGGATACGACCGCAAACGAGTGGTTGGAATTACAATGCCCGGCTTTGGAACAACAAATAGAACATATCTGAATGCAATAAGTTTAATGACTGCCCTTGGCATTACTCAACTAAAAATTTCAATTAAAGCGTCTGTTTTACGGCATTTTAAAGATATTGGACAAAATCCAGAGAACCACGATGTTACATACGAAAACGCACAGGCACGCGAGCGCACACAAATTCTGATGGACATTGCAAATCAAAAAAATGGGCTGGTAGTTGGAACGGGCGACCTGTCGGAACTTGCATTGGGGTGGACTACCTACAACGGTGACCACATGTCGATGTATGCAGTCAATTGCAGTGTGCCGAAAACGCTTGTGCGCTATCTGATTGAGTGGGCAGCGATGCAAGCTGATAAAAATTCCGCTAAAATTCTAAAAGATATTTTATTTACCCCTGTTAGCCCAGAACTTTTGCCGACTGATAACAAAAACAAAATTTCACAAGTTACCGAAGATGTAATTGGACCGTATGAACTGCACGATTTTTTCCTGTATTATTTTGTACGTCATGGTTTTACACCGAATAAAATATTGTTTTTGGCTAAAATTGCTTTTAATGATATTTATTCAGAAGATATTATAAAAAAATGGCTAAAAATATTCTTAAAAAGATTTTTTCAAAATCAATTCAAACGCTCGTGCTTACCCGACGGACCAAAGATTGGCTCAATCAGTTTGTCTCCACGCGGTAATTGGAGAATGCCAAGCGATGCGGTGTCGTTTCGGTTCGACAATTAAGACAAATAGAAAACAGATATATTTCTTTTGGCATTGCTAAATAAATATAGATTAAACCCAATAAATTATTGATTTTTGGCACATAATTTTATGCAAATATATACATACTTAGCAATACAAAAAAACATATTAAACTTTTTGTATATATTTGTAGTCAAATTTCACAATTTAATGCGTTTTTTATTCTTTTTGAAAATTTGTTGTAAATTTGCAAAAAATATTTAATAAAAGTTTCTCTCAAAATTTTTACGAATGTGAATGATTATATTCAAATAGATAAAAATTCAAATGCAATATTATCGCAACAAACAGCTGTTATTCATAACATTTGCAAATAAATTTAGTAATAATATTTTAAATTAAGTTTTTTTATGAAGAAAATAATTTTAACAATGGCACTTGTGATGAGCGTTGCAGGTGCATTCGGACAGAAGGTGAACGTTTCAAAGGCGCAGAGCAATGCCAAGTCAGGCAATTATTCAGCCGCTCGGAAACTGATTTTATGCCGCTTTATACCAGAATAATAAACCATTTTGAAGACAACAAACCATATCTAAATCCGCATTACAATATTTCATCGCTTGCTTGCTTTGGACTTAAATACAAATACCACTTACATAAGCAATGCTCTGCATGTATGTGGTAATATCAGTTTCAAATCTTTCATCAATACCAACAGAATAAATGCCGTAATAGAAAAACTTAACAATAACGAGGATAAACGTTATACTATTGTGTATATTTTTACATCGTCGGGTTTCAAAAATCAAACTACCTTCAATACGATTTTCAAAAATATTATAGGAGAAACACCTTCCGAATATATCAAAAACAGACAAAACGTAAAAAATGCAGGAGCAGAGCGGCAATAGAACCCATCATCGGACACTTAAAAAGCGATTTTCGGATGTTACAGAATTATCTTGGTGGTGAAAAAGGCATTCAAATAAATGCATTTATGGCTGCAATGGTGTGGGATTTGAAGAAATTGATGAAAAATTTGAGAGAAGATTTTTTACATTTTATTTTTCAACTCTTTTTCCCACAAAATTTTTATAACTACGCCGCCTAAAATATATTTTTAAGGAGCGACTAAATAATCAAATCGTTTTATTCAAAAAAAACATGTAAATTTGCAACCGAATTTTTTAATAGTAAATAACCTTAATAATTTTTTTAGTTTTATGAAGAAGACAGTAGTATTTTTAATTATTTGCGCATTGGCAGCAGGTTTTAGTTCATGTAAAAAAGACGAACCTGACAAACCAAAAGTACCAAAAAACGAGATTAAAATTGGTAATGAATCATTTCCACTCCAAGTTTCTCCCACTTTATCTGACGGAATTAGTCATTATGGTGTTGATGATTGGGAAACGGCTTCATTGGACTTTCAGAGTACTCCTAATTTTCAGGCAGGAGGAGCCGCTGCAGATTTAACCATAGAATTGGTTTACAAAATAAACAAAGGATTTTCGGGTACTTATATTTGCGAAGATGGTCTTTTTGCAGAGCTTCCTGAATTGGAATCACAAGGCACATATCATGTTTTTACCAATGGATTTACCTGGTGCCATTATGATGTGCCTATGAACCCAGAACAAAGCAAAACTTATTACATTAAATCGGGAACGGTAACTATTACCGATTTGGGAAATAACACCTATTCAGTTGTTTGTGATTTAATTGCAGAAGATAATACAGCGATAGGATGTACATACACAGGAAAATTTATGCAGTTTCCAGAGTGGTAATATTAAAATTCATTTAGAAACAATATTTTTAATAAATAATTTTTTATGAAGAAGATAATTTTAACAATGGCAATTGTGATGAGCGTTGCAGGTGCATTCGGACAGAAGGCGAACGTTTCAAAGGCGCAGAGCAATGCCAAGTCAGGCAATTATTCAGCCGCTCGGGAACTGATTTTGTCTGCTTTGACCAATCCCGAAACAGCCAATTCGGCTGAAACATGGTATGTTGCCGGATTTATCGGCGAAAAAGAAAATGATGCATTGTGGATTAAAGCAAAACAGAAGCTGGACTACGACAAAACAGCTAAAGGAAAGGCAATGATCGAATCTATTGGCTACTATATCAAAGCCGACGAACTAGGGCAAACCCCAGATGAGAAAGGGAAAGTGAAAAATAAATATCGCAAAGACATGGTAAATGCGATTAAGGTTTATTACGAAAACAACGATAACCTTTTCACTTATTTTGCCGAACTGTATGACGACAAGCAAAACAAAGAAGCATACGATGTTGCACAAACTATGCTTTCAATTCCTGATTTGCCGATGATACAACAGTCAGTACCTAAAATACAAAAAGATACTTTGTATTTTACCGTTCAGTATTATGCTGGTTTGGCTGCCGCCAAAGCAGGAATGCACAATGAGGCGATTGACCTTTTCAAAAAATCAATAGCTGATAAATATGAGCAAGTATCAAGTTTTCAACTTTTAAGCGGTGAATATCAGACGCTTGAGGATACTGTTAATTATGTTTTGACACTAAAAGAAGGGTTTATAAAATTTCCTAGTGAGTCATGGTTTTTACTAAACTTAATTAACTTTTATGTTTATTCGAACCAGAACACCGAAGCGGTCGCATATCTCGACAATGCGATTGCTAACGACCCGCAAGTTGCAGAATATTATTTCGTTAAAGGACAATTGGAAAGCCGATTGAATAATTCAGATCAGGCGGAATTAAATTACAATAAAGCAATTGAGTTAAACCCAGATTATGCAGGAGCGTATGCAGGAAAAGGCTATTTACTGTATAATCAGGGTGCCTCAATTATTGAAGAAGCCGGTCAAATTAGAGATAATGATCAATATAATGCAGCGAAGAACAAAGGCGAAAATTTGATACGTCAAAGTTTGCCTCTGCTCGAAAAAGCTGTTCAACTAAATGGACAGGAACTCGAATATCTCGAAAATTTGAAATTAGTATATTATCGTCTTAATATGATTGATAAATACAATGAGATAACAACGAAAATTAATGAACTGAGAGGACAATAAAATATTTTGTTTTATAATAAAATTAGATTTTTTTGAATCGGTCGAAGGGCTGTCTTATGTTTTCTTTAAGATAACCCTTTGTTTTTGTTTTGTATCGGTAATTAATTAATTTTGCACAGAATTTTGGTCGTGTAAATATTTTTTGTATATAATAAAAAAATGAATCCCAAGCAACCATATATTGGTTATAAAAGTTCTTTCGGGAAAAAAGACAAATATCGCATTGTGTTAATTCCGTGGTTTGCCGACTTTTTGTCGCCACTCATTCCTGCATTGGCACACTTGGCGGGCTATCGTTTTGTAAATTGTCCGAAAACTTCTAAAACATCGGCAGAAATAGGTTTGCGCTATGGAAATAACGAAGTTTGCTACCCCGCCACGCTCGTTTTGGGAGACCTTATCGCCGAACTGCAAACAGGCAAATACGACCTGAACAATGTTGCTGTGGCTATTACGCAAACAGGCGGACAATGCCGCGCTACTAATTATCTGGGAATGATAAAACAGGGGCTAAAAAATGCGGGCTTTGAAAATGTGCCTGCTATTGCCGTTACACTTGGGGACGGAGTTCATCAAAACGAACAAAAAGGATTTAAACTGCCGATAATGAAGATTTTCAATATCGGAGTTAACGCACTTTTCTTTGGAGATGCACTTTTCCAAATGTTTTCGGCGGCAACAGTACGCGAAAAATCAATAGGGCAATCGCAGAAATTTTTTGATTTTTATATCGAAGAGGCAAGAAAAATTACATTAGAAAATAAGCCCTCTAAACTTTTATCTTTGTTAAAAAACGCTGTTGATGATTTTAATTCAATAGAAATTATTGAAAAAAAATTGCAAAAAGTAGGGTTAATAGGTGAAATTTTTGTTAAATATAATAATTATGGTCAGGTACATATAACCGAATGGTTGCGGGCGCATAATTGCGAGGTGCTTGTTCCGCCGATGGCAAGTTTTTTCCTGCAAACTTTTGTCAATCAGTATGTTAATCATCAAAACGGCATAAACCGCAAAAATGTAATAACATTCACATTTTTACCTTTGCTTTATAAATTTTTAAATAAACGGCAGCAAAAATTTGAAAAGATAATGGAAAAATCGCGTTTTTATCATAAACACGCCTCAATTTTTGAATTATCTCAATATGCTAAAGAAATTCTTGACCTTTCGAATCAATTTGGCGAGGGGTGGTTAATTGCAGGTGAAGTAGCAAATTTTTCAAGACAGGGCATAAATCGTATCGTGTGCATTCAGCCCTTTGGGTGTATAGCCAATCACGTTGTTGCAAAAGGGATAGAACGCCGTTTGAAACAACATTATCCTGACATGAATCTGCTTTTCCTTGATATTGATGGCGGAATGGCTGAGGTGAATTTGCACAACCGACTGCATTTTTTGATAAACGAATAAAATTTTCAGGCAGTGGGCATTATAAAATTTAATCATTAATTCAAATTAATATTATGTTTCAAAATCAAATAGAAAAACCCGTAAAAAGAGGTGCGCTGAGAAGTTTCTTGGGGTGTGAATATTTTATTTTGAAACGTAAGTTACACTGGCTTTTCGGGATTGAAAAATTTGCTAAAATTGACAAAAACATATTGCCCTCGGTCTCAATTATTAAGCATAAATCATTTTTATTACGTCCTTTGAAAAATGTTGATATGATTTTGCAATACAACAAAGTGGAAAATCTAAAATTAGCAGTACAACGTCTTAACGGTGCTGTAATCAAGCCAAATGAAGTTTTTTCAGTTTGGAAAATTGTAGGACGTACCACAAAACGAAAGGGTTACAAGCAAGGCTTGGTTTTGCATAACGGACAGACAAGTAAAGGTGTTGGCGGCGGACTTTGCCAACTTGGAAATTTGCTTTATTGGATTTTTCTTCATAGTCCGCTTACAATAAAAGAACGTTGGAGGCATGGGTTTGATGTTTTCCCTGATATTAACAGAAAAATTCCATTTGCGTGCGGCGCTACTTTATCATACAATTATATTGATTTACAGGTAAAAAATGATACAAATCAAACTTTTAAGATTATTCTTTGGTTAGATGACCAATATTTGAATGGTGAATTGTTGTGTTCTCAGGAATTGGAATGTGATTATGAAATTTTTGAAACAGACCACTCAATACAGCATCAATGGTGGGGTGGTTATTCAAGGCACAATCGAATTTGGAAAAGAATCATCAATAAAAAGACAAAAGAAGAAAAGATTGAATTAGTTACTGAAAATCACGCTATTATGATGTATAATCCAATGATTGAAAACAATTAAATTTTTTTTTATTTTTGCAAAAAATTTTTTATTATATAATTTCAAATAAAAAAACAAATTAAAAAAGAGTTAAATATTTAGTACACAATTATTTATTTTAATATTATGTATAAATATTTATTGCAAAATATAATTTACAATAATAATGACTTCACAGGAAATTCGCAAATCTTTTCTTGATTTTTTTGAGGGAAAAGGACATAAAATTGTGCCTTCGGCGCCGATGGTTATAAAAGACGACCCTACGTTGATGTTTACCAATGCGGGAATGAATCAGTTTAAAAATGTTATTCTCGGCAACGACCCTGTTGTTTACAGCCGTGTGGCAGACGCACAAAAATGCCTGCGCGTGAGCGGAAAACACAACGATTTGGAGGAAGTAGGACGCGATACTTACCACCATACGATGTTTGAAATGCTTGGCAATTGGTCGTTTGGCGATTACTTTAAAAAAGAGGCGATTGCCTGGGCTTGGGAATTCCTTACCGAAGTACTGAAACTTGATAAAAATCGTTTGTATGCAACCGTTTTTGAAGGCTCAGCCCCCCTTGAACGCGATAACGAAGCAGCCGAAATATGGGAGCAGTTTTTGCCAAAAGAGCGCATACTTAACGGCAGCAAAAAAGACAATTTTTGGGAAATGGGAGATACAGGACCTTGTGGTCCATGCTCGGAAATCCACATTGACTTGCGTCCTGATGTAGAGCGCACTAAAATTGACGGAATTACGCTTGTTAATCAAAATCATCCGCAAGTAATTGAGATTTGGAACCTCGTTTTTATGCAGTACAACCGCAAAGCAGACGGCACACTTGAACCATTGCCGAACAAAGTCATCGACACAGGAATGGGCTTTGAGCGGCTGTGTATGGCGATGCAGAATAAAATTTCAAATTATGATACGGATATTTTTCAGCCGATAATTAAAGAAATTGAAAAAAATTGTAATGAAAAATATGGCGAAAATGACCAAACAGCAATTGCTATGCGTGTAATTGCCGACCATATTCGCACAATCGCTTTTGCTATCACGGACGGACAACTACCGTCGAATGTGAAAGCGGGTTATGTTATTCGCCGAATTTTGCGCCGTGCAGTGCGTTACGGTTACACTTTTCTTGGTAGGAAAGAGGCGTTTATGTATCGGCTTATCCCTGTGCTGATTGATGTTATGGGCGATGCTTATCCCGAACTCAAAGCGCAACAGACATTGATAGAGAAAGTTACAAAAGAGGAAGAAGAATCGTTTTTGAGAACTTTGGAAAAAGGAATAAAAATGCTTGATGATTTTTTTGAGGGAAAAAGAATTAATACCTACGGCGCATTGGCAGACGGCAAAAGTGTCGGATTAGATACAGATGAAACTTTATCAAAACATTTCAATATTGACGGGAAATTTGCTTTTGAACTTTATGATACTTATGGTTTTCCTTTGGATTTAACGGAATTAATTGCAAGAGAAAAGGGTTTTACTGTTAATACAAAGGAATTTAACGAAGAAATGCAAAAGCAAAAAGAGCGCGCACGCAATGCCGCTGCGGTGGAAACAGACGATTGGGTAATTATAAATGATGGTGAAAGCGAATTTGTAGGTTATGATTATAACTCTGTGGAAACCAATATTTTGCGTTATCGAAAAGTAAAGCAAAAAGGTAAAGAATTTTATCAAATTGTTTTGGAAAAAACGCCTTTTTATGCAGAAATGGGAGGACAAGTCGGCGATAGCGGCTGGATTATTTGCAAAGAAGACAATTGTAAAATTGAAATTATTGATGCAAAAAAGGAAAACAATCTTTCCGTTAATATTACCAATGCTTTGCCGATAAATTTGACGCAAAAATTTAACGCAGAAATTAATATCGAAAAACGTAATGCCATTGCCAGAAATCATACTGCCACGCATATTTTGCACTTCGCACTGCGCGAGGTTTTGGGAAAGCACGTTGAGCAAAAAGGTTCGTATGTATCGTCCGAAAGTTTGAGGTTTGATTTTTCTCATTTTCAAAAACTTACAAAAGAGGAAATAAGAAAAGTTGAACATCTTGCAAATACATTGATAAGAAATGATAATAAACTTGAAGAAAGCCGTCAAACGCCAATAGAGAAAGCGCGTGAAATGGGTGCAATGGCATTGTTTGGCGAAAAATATGGCGAAAAAGTGCGTGTTGTCAAATTCGGCAATTCGGTAGAACTTTGCGGCGGTACGCACGTTCATTCTACGGGCGAAATCGGGATGGTGCGCATAGTGTCCGAAAGTTCGATTGCTGCAGGAATCAGGCGTATTGAGGCAATTACAGGGGCAGAAGTGGAAAAAATTATTGACGAAATTCAAGATAAAATGTATGCAATTCAGGAAATTGTCAATATGCCGGAAATTGTCACCGCAATCAAAAAGATGAAAGAAGAAAACAGCGAACTTTCCAAAAAAATTGAAGAATTTAAGCGTGAAAGTTTGGAGACTTATGCCGATAAACTGCTTTTGCAAGCAACGATTAATAATGGAATTACAACAATAAAATACAACACGCTTTTGCCAGCCGAAGATGTAAAAATATTATCTTTTATATTAAGAAATAAAAAAACAGAAAAACTTTTTGTAGCGCTTGGAAGCGTTTTTGCTGGCAAACCTTCGCTCACAATTTTGTTGTCGGACGATTTGGTAGCGGCAGGAATGAACGCTTCGGTCATTGTCCGCGAAGCCGCAAAACATATTCAGGGCGGCGGCGGCGGGCAACCTTTTTTTGCACAAGCCGGCGGCAAAAACCCCGAAGGAATTGAAAAAGCACTGGAAGCAGCGGTCAATTGTTAAGGCAAGCGGGGGTGCTGTCTCGTGGGACACTTCTCAGGAATTTGGAAGTTCAGCTCCCGTCCGAGCCTTACCGATACCCCCGCCTGTCGCCAAGCTGCTAAAACGTTGGCAGCAATCCCCACTTTTACGGGAAGCAAATAACTTCCAATGCTAACGGGGTTATACTATTAAAAGAAGTGGTAAATTTGCAAAATGAATTTATATAATTTCTAATAATTAATTACACAAATATTTTTCAGTAAATTATTTGGTTTTAAAGAGAGTGAAAATAGTTTCCAAAATTTGGCAATTCTATCTTTTATAGATGATAAATACCGATTG
>WQYU01000063.1 GCA_009781075.1 Paludibacter sp.
AAAGGTAAGAAAGTTGTGGTTTTTTTGTCAATCTTGCGGAGCCGACACCGAACAGAACGAAGTGGAGTGAGGTTGTTAAATCGAATTTTTATCGGTCTGTGTATATGTCAAGACTTTTATGTACTTTTGTCGATGTCAGATGAAGCGGGCACAAGCTCCGGTGGCGACCACTCTGCAAGGAATAGTCTGACCGAATGGAATGGGAAAGGAGGACAAAATATCCTCCTCCCATTTTTCCTATTCCAGTAGCTTATGCCTAAAAAAACGCATTGTTTCGATAGAAACAATAGTGAATATATGACATTTATTAACACGAAAAATGGTCAATGTATTTTGGGACGAAACATGCGGTAGCATCAGTAATATCTGCATATACTTGCGCACAACTATCATCATCCATACGAAATACATCCCAGTTTCAGTACAAAGCGCAACATCCTGTACAACCTTCTTCTATGTGCATTAATTAAAACAATTCTTATATTAAATATTAAAAAATTATTGATTATTTATGATGTAACTTTTTTTGGAGCAATACTAATTATTAATCGCTGCTTGCGCTGCTGCTACACGTGCAATTGGCACTCGGAACGGCGAGCAAGAAACATAATCAAGTCCTGTGATATGGCAAAATTCAACAGACGATGGTTCGCCACCATGCTCACCACAAATACCGCATTTGAGGTCCGGACGAACAGAGCGTCCTTTTTCAACTGCCATTGTTATCAACTGACCTACACCATTGCGGTCGAGTATTTGGAAAGGGTCAGATTTAAGAATTTTCTTTTCCAAATAAATAGGTAAAAACGATGCAATATCGTCTCTACTATAGCCAAATGTCATCTGTGTCAGGTCGTTTGTTCCAAACGAGAAAAATTCTGCTGCGCTTGCAATACGATTTGCAGTGAGAGCCGCACGTGGAATTTCAATCATCGTACCGACTTTAAAATCAATGCTGTCTCCAACTTCGTCGAAAAGTAGTTTTGCTGTATCGCGAATAATTTTATCCTGTGCCAAATATTCGTACAAAATACCTGTAAGAGGCACCATAATTTCAGGTATTGCGTTAATACCACGTTTTTTCAAATTAAGAGCAGCGCCCAAAATTGCGCGTGTCTGCATTTCTGTAATTTCCGGATAAGTATTGCCAAGTCTTGCCCCGCGATGTCCGAGCATAGGATTTTGTTCGTGCAACGAAATAACGCGCTGTTTGATAGTTTCAAATGGCAATCCCATTGATTGTGCCATCTCTTGCTGCCCTTTGTCATCATTTGGTAAAAATTCATGCAAAGGCGGGTCGAGCAGACGGACAGTAACGGGCAAATCGTGCATTGCCTCAAAAATTCCTTCAAAATCTTTCTGTTGATAGGGCAAAATCTTATCTAATGCTTTGCGCCTTCCGTCAGTATCGGTAGCCAAAATCATTTCGCGCATTGCTTTAATTTTTTCGCCTTCAAAAAACATGTGTTCGGTACGGCAAAGTCCGATACCTTTAGCGCCAAATTTTCTTGCAACAAGAGCATCATGCGGCGTATCAGCATTAGTGCGGACATACATACGGGAAAATTTATCTGCCAAATTCATAATTTCACGAAAATCATCGTCAATTTCCGCTTCTTTGGTAGCCACTTGACCTTTGTAAATATCTCCTGTTGAGCCGTTCAACGAAATATAATCTCCTTCTTTTAGCATTAAATCACCTACAGCAACAATTTTTTTAGCATAATCAATTTGCAAAGCGCCAGCCCCCGAAACGCAACATTTACCCATACCACGAGCAACAACCGCCGCATGTGATGTCATTCCTCCGCGAGCGGTAAGAATCCCCTGAGCGGCAGCCATTCCTGCCAGGTCTTCGGGCGATGTCTCTAACCTTACCATAATTACCTTTTCTCCCCTCTCTGCCCATTGCTCAGCGTCAGAGGCATTGAAAACAATTCTTCCTGTTGCTGCGCCGGGAGAGGCTGCCAAACCTTTGGTAATAACAGTTGCCTGCTTTAAAGCATCTTTATCAAAAACAGGATGTAAAAGTTCATCAAGTTTATTTGGGTCAACGCGCAATACAGTCGTTTTTTCATCAATAATTCCTTCATGTAACAAATCCATCGCAACTTTTACCATCGCTGCTCCTGTACGTTTTGCATTTCTCGTTTGCAAAAACCACAATTTACCTTCCTGAACGGTAAATTCCATATCTTGCATATCTTTATAATGCAATTCCAATTTTTCTTGCAAGGCATCAAGTTCTTTATAAATTTCGGGCATCGACTCTTCCATTGAAGGATATTTTGATATACGCTCGTCTTCCGAAACTCCCTGCAACTGCGCCCAACGCTGTGAACCTATTTTTGTTATTTGTTGCGGAGTACGAATTCCTGCTACAACATCTTCTCCCTGAGCGTTAATTAAATATTCACCTACAAACTGGTTTTCGCCCGTTGCCGCATCGCGACTAAAAGCAACTCCCGTTGCTGAGGTATTACCCATATTTCCAAAAACCATTGACTGAACAGTCACAGCCGTTCCCCATTCGGCAGGAATTCCTTCCATTTTACGGTAGAGAATTGCACGTTCGTTCATCCAAGAGTCGAACACTGCACAAATTGCACCCCAAAGTTGTTCGTAACTATCGTCAGGAAAATCTTTACCTGTCTGTTTTTTTACAGCGGCTTTAAATTTAACAACAAGTTCTTTTAAATCATCAACCTCAAGTTCGGTGTCAAGTTTTACGCCTTTTTTCTCTTTAACCTCTTCGATAATCGCCTCAAACGGGTCAATGCCGTCTTTTGTGGTCGGTTTCATATCCAAAACCACATCACCGTACATTTGAACAAAGCGGCGATAAGAATCCCAAACAAAACGTGGATTACCGGTTTTTTTTGTCAAACCTTCCACTACGCGGTCGTTCAAACCAAGGTTTAAAATGGTATCCATCATTCCGGGCATCGATGCTCGCGCACCTGAGCGTACCGAAACTAATAACGGATTTTCTACGCTGCCAAATTTACTGTTCATCAGCGTTTCTACATGTTTGATTGCGCTTTCCACATCGGGACGCAGCAATTCAATAACTTTTTCTTTTCCCACAGAATAATATTCGTTGCAGGTGTCGGTAGTAATTGTAAATCCCGGAGGTACAGGAATTCCAATCAAATTCATTTCGGCTAAATTAGCCCCTTTTCCACCGAGTAAATTTTTCATCTCGGCTTTCCCTTCGGCTTTTCCATTGCCAAAGAGATATACACGCTTAACGTTTGTCATAAAACAATATCCTATAATTATTTATTATTTTTTGTAATGAAGAAAACTTTTATTTTTAAATGTTTTTTCAAAAATAAAAGCAAAAAATTAATCGCCGCAAAAGTACTGCTTTTTTTTTAATTTATTCATTATTGCCAAATTTTACAATATTGTTCATTATTTTTGATTTTTTACAAAACCACCAAAGCCGCCATCTCGGCGGCTTTGGTGTGAGTGTTTCCCTGTTATTTGTTTTGCGCGGGGGAATTTGTTTTTTTGTAATTTATTGCTTTAAAAGGTTCTTAGAATCAACAGCGGTGCCGCTGATTAGCAATTTTACAAGATAAGTCCCCGGCATTAAGCCCGAAAGAGAAATTT
This sequence comes from Paludibacter sp., assembly GCA_009781075.1. Taxonomy (GTDB): domain Bacteria; phylum Bacteroidota; class Bacteroidia; order Bacteroidales; family Paludibacteraceae; genus WRGS01. The sequence continues at coordinate 3,619 of WQYU01000063.1, forward strand.
GCTGCTTGGTCATGCTAATTTGAAGCGGGTATGAGGCAGAAATATTGCCATACATATCAGATACTTGAATACTTGCGTCCGTTGCATTGTCCGATAGTAAATAAGAAACTGTAACATAATCGTTTGCAGGATTTGGGGCAAGCGATTTTATTACCCCATCAACAGCAATAACCTGAACCTCATCGTACGACTTGTAGCCATTGTCTTTCTGCTCAATCTCGATTTTGTAAGTTTGTGAATAGTCGGGCATTAGCGTTATTTGGTAACCCTTGCCTACTACATTCCCGACTTCATCATACCAAATATATTCAGCGTCAGCAATGATTTGATTTGCTGTAAGAGTAACTTCCTCTTTTGCCTTCACTACTTTCGGATTGTTAACTTCTGCGTGCGCTTTGAAATATATATTTTCATCGCGAACGGCAGTGATACGCATTGATTGATCTGCTTCACCATCAGTTACAAGCGTCATATCAAAGTCAAACTCATTGAGTTCAGGCATTTTATCGGATATAAAATGAACTTCTGCACCTGCAAAATACAAACCATTTTCGTCAGACACCGGATTGAAAAAGAGTTCGGTATCGGCTGAGGGCAAACGTACCGTATTTTCATTAACCTGTTTTATGCCGCTTTTTTGAAAATCCAGATTTTTTATCAAATCATTGCTTAGCAATACATTAAGTTCTGCAAAATCATTGAGTACAAAATTATTACCTGTCGGAATTTGATTAATCCTTATACTGAAAGGTGTATTCATTGCAGGTGCAACTGCAAATACATTACTGTAATCTTGAGCAATCAATATTTGGCTGCCATCGCTGACTGCTATGCTATTATAATTGCGGGCAAGGCTCGCCATACTGTTTATCAATGGTTCGTTATTTGAAAAATCAGGAGTAGTACCATTGTTTTCGTCTGCTACTGCAATAATACTGAAACCCCAATTGCAAGGTGTTAATGGTACTGTAAAAGAACTGTTAAGTAATTGTCTATATTCTGTATTATCCGGCACAGCAAACTGAACATTGCCAGCCGTAACTACTTGATTTGAATGATTTGAGTATGGATAAAAAATGGGCAAACCTTCAGGTGGAGTGATGCGGGTGCAACTGTAACGCGACACAGAAGGACTCTCCCCTACGGATAGTGGGTTTAAAGGCAATTGACTTTGATTGGAAACTAACGCGAGTTCGTTCCAAAACAAATGCAACCTCTCTGTACCGCTTATATCAATATTTCCTATATTTTTTATGTTTACTTTGATATAACAGGATGGATTAGTGTATGAACTTAAATTTGTTATCACATTCCCAAATAAATCGACTAACATAATATCAGGACTCGAATTAACAGAATTAGGTAATGGATTAGGCTCGAAACCAACATCCTGGTCGTTATCACGGATAAAGAGGTCGATATGAGGTACTGCGGCCTGAACTGCGGCATAAGCATTAACTAAACCATAACCCGTCTGATAATTCCAAGTACCGTTAGGTCTATCTGATATGGTATAATAAGTGTATAAATCAGATCTTACCTTTTGTGCAGTTCTTTCAATAGTATTCCGAACCTGCTGCCATGTTAAATTCGGGTTTACAGATAAAACCAGGGCTGCAACGCCTGCAACGTAGGGACAGGCAGCAGAAGTACCACCAAATCCAGAAGTATAATTTCCTGCTGTTCCACTTGCAGTGTTATATCCTGCGCTTCCTTGTCTATCGGTTGTAGCAATTAGTACACCTGGTGCTACAATATCAAGTTCTGCACCATAATTGCTCCCCCACGATTTATCTCTGTCGCATGATACGCCAGCCGGGTCTGGGGTAACATCCTGATTTACTTCTGAAGCATTATTGCTACTGCGTTTCCGTTCTCCACAAGGAGATATAGCACCGACTGCAATTACATTAGCTAAGGTAGCAGGGTATGAGACACTTCTATTTTCATTGCCTGCTGCAAATACAACAACACAACCTTTCCCGTTTCTACCTTTTGTAACAGCGGCATTGATAGCATTGGTAATAGGTTCGTATGGCGCCCCACTTCTCCACGAATTACTTATTACATCTGCTCCATTCTGCCAAGCCCAATTAATTCCATTCGCAGCCCAGGAACTGTTTAGTGATTCGTTGTTATTGTTAGATTGGATACTTACATGAGCAGTCATTATTTTACAATCAGGTGCTACTCCTGCAATTCCTATTCCATTGTCCTTTTTCGCTCCGAATATACCTGCACATGCAGTTCCGTGCATATCGCTACTCCATACGGGAGCACCACCAGAATTATTACCTGAAGCGTCATAACCTGCAATAATATTAGTGAGGTCAGGATGGTTCAATTCAACCCCACTATCAATAATTGCAATTTTAATATTATTGCCCTGCGTGACACTCCATGCTTGTTCCGCCTTAATGTCTATTCCTGATACTCCGCCATATTGTCCTGTATTTTTTAATGCCCATTGTTGTGCAAAATATGGATCATTGGAATTAAAAGCATTCAAAATGACAAAATCAGGTTCGGCAAATTCAAATAATCCTGTTTCAAAGAAAAGATTTGCCGTCTGTAAAGCATTCAAATTTGATGTTTTTGAAACAGACATCATATACTGCAGTTCCACAAATGGGCTTTCTTCTTTGATAACACAATTATTTGCTGTTGCAAGAGTTTGAAGTTGTGAATACGATGTTGTAGATTTAAGTTTTACAACAAATTCATCTGTCAAACCTTGTAATGTTCCGTTATACTCAAAAATTGGTGTAACAGACACAACATTCGCATTTGCTTTAAAATCAACAAACGCACTTTCCGGAATGGTTAAGTTGTTATTATTTTCAAATAACAAAAATTCAATTTTGCTATTTGTACTGTCGACAGAACTGACCAATTTCACACTGTTATTTCCATTAATTAGTGAAATAATTTGTGTGTTATCAGCATTTGGAATAAATTTAACATACATTTTGTCAGTTGTTTGTATTAAATTTATTTTGTTCCCCTGATAATAATAAAAACTGTTTTGTGCCTGTATAAAAGCATAAAAACATACCAAATAAAATACTAACATTACTTTTATTGTTTTCATTTTATCATTCTCCATAATTAATAATGATACATTAAATTTAATTCAACATAATCTGTAGGCAATTTATCTGTTGATAAAATTACATACCAACGTTGAGGATAACAAAAATTACCAACATTAATATCAACATCCAGAGTATATTCTTCTCCATTATATTTTAATTTTGATGTAACAGTGTTTGTATTTGAAGTACCTCCATGCACCACTAATAACGTTTGCCTTGAGAAATCAATTTCAGGAAAATCGTTATCACATTTGGTATAGTTTGCTAATTTCTCGTTGCTATTTATTACATACAGTGTATCAATACTGATGTTATCCCAATCCCAATAACAACTTTCCAATACAAATTCAGTTGTAGGTACAACTACAGTTGCATCGAGTTGTTCTGTATTTTCTTTTTCGCACCCACTAAAACTTGCCATTGCTATGAACAAGGCGGGTATCATTAATTTTATTAAATTTCTTTTATCCATTTTTTTTAATTTAAATTTATTGTTATTACTATTTTATTTATTATATAAATCGTAATTGAAAGTTACACATAGTGTATTTGTATTTTATTGAATATTAATACTTTATGACATTTATTTGTGTAAATATTTTTTGTAAATTATATAATTTAATTTTTTATATCCCCCGCACTAAAACAAATAAAACAGGGAAAGATTTATTTTTTATACTGTTTTTTTCCGTTTTTTAGTTCCGTGCCGGCGTTTTTGCAGTATAATTTTAAAAACAACGGCATTTTTTCACCGCTCCTGTTTTCATTCGTTTGTAAACGAGGGGCAGCAAGGCGCAAGAGCGGCGGGAACACAAGATGACTGCCGGAGCGTGGGTAGTTCATTCCGTAATTGTAAGTATGTGGAATAAAATTTGTGTCAAAATTAATAACAGAAGGAATAAAAAAAGCAAAAGAATAAATTTTTGCAGAATTTTTGTGCTTTTCTGTAAGAAATAAAAGAGATATTTGTCCTGTTACAAGGGCGAAAATCCACTTAATATATGTATTAAAGCATATTTTCATAAATTAAATAAATATTGTGCAAAGATAAAGTTTTTTGATATTACATGCAAATTTATTTTTTTACAAAAAAAGTGTCAATCTGAAAAAATATTTTGTAACTAATTAATAATAAAACTTTTATAAATTAAATCAAAATTAATTTCAATATATACTCCTTGAATTAATGTAATTAAATATTTTTTGCAGTACCTTTGCATAAATATATGCCTTTTAAACTTATTTCACCATATCGCCCCACCGGTGACCAGCCGGAAGCCATCACACAACTTGTAGACGGGTTGAGTGCCGGTGCACAATATCAAACTTTGCTTGGCGTTACGGGGTCGGGTAAAACTTTTACAGTGGCAAATGTTATCGAGCAAATTCAACGTCCAACTTTGGTTCTCAGCCACAATAAAACGCTTGCTGCACAGTTATACAGCGAATTTAAAACATTTTTCCCTGAAAATGCTGTTGAATATTTCGTTTCGTACTACGATTATTATCAACCTGAGGCATATTTGCCAGCCACCGACACCTATATTGAAAAAGATTTGATGATAAATGATGAAATTGAGAAATTGCGCCTGTCAAGCACTTCTGCCCTGCTTTCGGGCAGGCGCGATGTGATAGTAGTTTCATCTGTTTCGTGTTTGTTTGGAATGGGAAATCCCGAAGATTTTGCCGCAAATATGATTGAGGTTAAAATTGGAATGAAAATTGAACGAAATAATTTTTTACGAAAACTTATTAACAGCCAATATGTTAGAAATGAAATTGATTTGAAACGCGGAAATTTTAGAGTAAAAGGTGATACCATTGATATTTTTCAGGCTGATGCCGACTCTATTTTAAGAATTTCATTTTGGGGAGATGAAATTGAAGAAATTACAACACTTGAACCTGTTAATTATCATACAGTTGCACATTATCAGATGTACAAAGTTTATCCTGCAAGTATTTTTATCACAACAAAAGAGCGAATCGATGCTGCGATAGCACTTATCGAACATGACCGCGATTTACAGGTAGAATTTTTTAAAGAAAATCATAAAGATTTTGAGGCAAAAAGGATTTATGAACGTGTATGTTATGATATTGAAATGATTCGCGAATTAGGCTATTGTTCGGGTATTGAAAACTATTCGCGCTATTTTGACGGGCGACCACAAGGTAGTCGTCCGTTTTGTTTACTCGATTTTTTTCCAAAAGATTTTTTATTAATAGTTGACGAAAGCCACGTTACAATTCCGCAGGTGCGAGGAATGTATGGTGGGGATGCCTCGCGCAAGCAAAATTTGGTGGATTATGGTTTCCGATTGCCTGCCGCACGTGATAACCGCCCATTAAAATTTGAGGAATTTGAAAAACTGACACACGACACGATTTATGTTAGTGCCACGCCTGCCGATTACGAACTTGAAAAATCGGGCGGAGTGGTTGTTGACCAACTTATTCGCCCGACCGGACTGCTTGACCCCCAAATTGATGTACGTCCTTCGATGAATCAAATTGATGACCTTTTAGAAGAAATTGTTTTGCGCACCGAGCGCAAGGAAAGGGTTTTGGTGACAACACTGACAAAACGTATGGCAGAAGAACTGTCGGAATATTTGACAAAAGTTGGAGTAAAATGTGCTTATATTCATTCGGATGTTGAAACTTTGAAACGTGTTGAAATTCTTGAAAATCTGCGGCATGGCTATTTTGATGTACTTATCGGCGTAAATTTACTTCGCGAAGGATTGGATTTGCCCGAAGTTTCGCTGGTGGCAATTCTCGATGCCGACAAGGAAGGTTTTTTGCGCTCACACCGCTCGCTGACACAAACAGCAGGTCGCGCTGCACGCAATTTGAACGGAAAAGTAATTATGTATGCCGATAAAATTACCCAAAGTATGCAATTGACAATAGATGAGACTAACCGCCGCAGGGCAAAGCAAATGAAATATAATGAAATAAATAATATTACTCCTCAACAAATTATCAAAGGCGACCGCGCAACTATCACTAAATTAACACCTTATACTTATATTGAAAATGAAACCACAAATATTGCAGACGACCCTGTTGTAAAAAATATGACACTTCCTGCACTTGAAAAAGCAATCGAAAAAACAAGGAAAGCGATGCGCGAAGCCGCCCGCAAAATGGAATTTTTGCAGGCTGCGCAACTGCGAGACGAGATGATTAAACTCGAAGATTTGAAAAAAGAAAAATTTACACAGAAACAGGAATAAATTTTTGTAAAATATTTGTTTTTTTATAAAATATGTAAAGCTTTTATTACTTTTGCAAAAAAATTAAAGATTAATATTTTTAATAGATGAAAAAGAAAACTTTTGTAGTTTTACTATGTATAGCTACCTTATATTCAGGGAGTTATGCTCAACAAACATTTTCTGCTTTTAATCATTTTTCAACAGGAATAGAGATTAGTACAACCGGTTTTGGGTTGGAGGTAGCAACTCCGTTAAGTCCCAATTTTATTATTAGAGGTGGTTTTTCGATTTTGCCATACAAGTACAATGCTTCATTTGAACTAAATGTTTCGCAGAGTATTCTTGATAAAATTGATGAAGCGGTGATTGAACACCCTGACATCGTGGATATTTTGCAACAGAAAGGATTGCCAACAAGAGCAGAAAATATCAGTAGAGACATTAATACTAATGCCTCATTGAAAATGGCAAATGGTAAACTTTTAGTTGATTATTATCCTTCAATCAAAAGTTCTTTTCATATATCTGCCGGCGTTTATTTTGGTTCAGGCGATATTCTGAAAGTAAAAGGGAAAATGGATGAGGCAACTAATGTCCTTAATGTACTGAAAGATTATGCCGATGTAGATTACTTCAATGAAACTTATGTTATTGATGAATCTAAGGGATATCAACTGTCTGGAAAAGATATTATGGACTTACAAGGCAAACTTAAAGTTAATCCCGTAAAACCTTATATAGGACTTGGATTTGGTCGGGCAATACCTGTTAGACGTGTTGGTGTAAATTTTGAAATTGGAGCAATCTATCAAGGAACACCAAAACTTATAAGCAGCAGTGCAAATATTCAAAAACTTATAGATAATGAGTTATCTGACATATCTGCTGTATTAAAACGCATTTCTCTCTATCCTGTTGTATCGGTAAAACTGTATGTGAAGATTTTTTGAAATTGACCCTTTTTGCCGTGTTGAATTGAAAAATATGCTGTTATTCCGGATTAATAAAATTTTCTGGAGGGAGGTTTTTTCTCCCTGCAAAAGTAATGAAACTGTATTTAAGACCAATTCCTAAGCCAATTGTTGAGCGGTTGTAAACCACAGCATTTGTTTTAAATTTCAGTAATTCGGCATTGCCCGAGATACGAATTGTCAGCTTCCAAATCGGGAGGTCAAGTCCGAGCGTTGTGTGCAGTCCGTGTTTATTTCCTAAATGACTAAAATGCAGTACATTACGCAGTCCGTCATCAAAAGTTCCCATTTCGTAATAACTTGCACCCTGTTCGGGAACAAACATTGCTCCTACAAGTGGCGTACGCGCACTCATATCAACTTGAAACATATATTTGAAAAGAAATATTTTTAATTGTGCTGCCGCAGAGAAATTCAAATTCGCTGCCAAATCCATATTAAAAGGATTGTTTGAATTTCGTGCTAAATATCTGAATCCCAAATCAATATCTGTACTTGCACCAAGTAAAAAAGACAGATTTTTTATAGCCTGCAGCCGATAATGCACACCATAATTTGCGTTACCACCTGCATATAACATTGATGCTGTATGTGCAGGATTTAATAAATAATTGTAGAATGCTGATATATTGTACGTTTCAATAAATTTTTCAGAGTTTTTTAAAAAAAAACCTTTATTGTTCCAACTTACAGCCACACCACTGCCTATATATCGCAATGGCGACAAATATGGGTCGTTCAAACCTGTCCATACTTTCTCCATTTGCCAATCGGTATTTGTAAGGTGATAATTCTGAGCGTTTTGTGCAAATACTGTACAAGGCATAAAAATTAAAATTTTAAAAATCAATTTTTTCATTCTACAAAATGTTTTATCAATTAGTTTGATTTCCTGCTTTACTAAATAGATTTTACCCGTATATTATATATTAACTTTTTTGTGCAAAATTATATTTAAATCAACAACATTTTCATTTAACAAAATTCAAGCATCTTGATTCAAGTGGTGCAATATGTTCGATACTTGTACTTGCTGTTTTTGTATAACAATCAATATTAAAGTTTAGCTTATATCAAAAATTTTTTGTCTCAATGTAGATAAATAACGAAATCGTTTATTTGACAATTTTATATTTGCAATCAGTTTTTCCCTTAATAATATTATTCAATTTGCTTTTAATAAATTGGCGGCGCAGCGGCGACACTTTATCGGTAAATAATTTTCCTTCCAGATGATCGTGTTCGTGTTGAATAACTCTGGCACGATAATCTGCAAAATCATTAATATGTTCATTAAAATCAGTATCTAAATATTTGATTTTAATATATTTAGAGCGCGGAACATTTTCATTAATACCCGGAACACTCAAACAACCCTCTTCTTCGGTAGATATTTCCTCACTCATTTCAAGTATTTGAGGATTTAGCATCTCAATACGAAATTTTGAAAGTTCAGGATCTTTTTTGTCATCAACTTTTGCAAAATCAATAACAATTACTTGAATGTCCTGCCCAATCTGAGGAGCAGCAAGCCCCACGCCTCCTGCATTGTGCATCGTATCATACATATCGGCGACCAATTCTTTAATGTTTGGATAACTGCTGTCAATCGGCTCGCTTTTCTTTCGCAAAACTGAATTTCCATAAGTATATATTGGTAAAATCATAATTATCAATTATTTAAAAATATTTTTAAAACTAAGAATTATAGGCAATCGAAATATTGAAATTTTTATTTGACAAAAAATCTTCTAAAATTATTGTTGCACTGATTTTATCAATTAACCCTTTATTTCTGCGTGACTTTTGTCGCAGACCTCCTTCACGCATTGCTCTTTGAGCCAAAACAGAAGTGAAACGTTCATCAAAAAACACTATTTCGGTTTCAGGAAAATGATTTTTCAATCGTTCGGCAAACTTACGAATATGAGGAACAATTTCAGAATCAGTACCGTTCATCTGCTTTGGCAAGCCAATAACAAATTTTTCCACCGGATTTTTTTTCGAATATTCCTCTAAAAATGTAAAAATTTCATTTATTGAGAGTGTCGTAAGCCCGCCTGCAATGGTCTGTGTAGGATCGCTAGCAGCAACTCCGATGCGTTTTAATCCATAATCAATTGCTAAAATTCTTTTCAAAAGTGTATCTTTTTTACAACCGCAAAAGTAGTAAAAAAAAGTGAAAAATAAACAAAAAACATTTTTAGGAGATATACTATTTTTATTTTTTGTGGTGTATAAAAAAATATGTTATTATCAAATAAATCCAAAATTAATATAAAAGGAAGTCACATCGAATGCTCTGAAATGATTGAGGTGTTTTTTAGAAAAACAGCAAGTTTGCCTAAAAGCCCTTCTAATACCGGTCAAATCATTCTTTCTGTATTTTGTTCTGGCAACAGCCACACCAATCGTTGGTATGTCGGTATCGTATCCCGTATCATTATTAGAATCAGAGAAAAATATCCCGATAGCAGCATGGTATTTGCCGCTTTTATCAGCGAGGAAAAATCTTACATTTTCCATTGCAGGCGTTAAATTTGCGCAAATCACCTGCATTATATTGACCTTATAAGTGCAAAATAAACCAATTCACAAACACAAAGAAAATTAGGATTATTTGATTCAAGATATTTTTAATTGTTTGTCGCACTTCCGGAGGTATGATTGTGCGCTGTTTTGGGGCTTCATCTTGAATTTTATCACCTCAAAAGGATTTTCTTTGCAATAACATTTTTCCTTCGCACATTTAAAGATCAGGCGCCCCTGTTTGATATAGTTATAGACATTTTTTTTCATGGCTGTTTTTGACAAACCAACCCCGAAAAAAAATTGTTGCGTATCTGTTGCGATTTTTTTAGCAAATTGCCATAAATCGCTGACAATCAATATTTGCGGAAAGGACAGGATTCGAACCTGCGATTCCCTTTGGGGGAATACACGCTTTCCAGGCGCGCCTCTTCAACCACTCGAGCACCTTTCCTAAGAGAGCGGCAAAGATATATATAAATATTTGAACTCACAAATGCATCTTGGAAATGGCATGGTTAACGCATAAAAAATTAATTAACTTGATTAATAAATTCTTATTCCAAGCTGCTTTGAGCCTTTTAGAACGTAACGATTCTTTTCCTGTATCTTTTTTAAGCAAATTCAGAGCAATTTTTCTAACAATAGCGAAGTTTGCAGCAGCATGATTAGCTCTTTTTCGTTGTTCGTCCTCACGAAAGGTCATATCCAATGTCCAATGTAAATTATTTTCTATTATCTTTTATTCTTTTGAGCGTATCATTGGTAGTTTCGCCCTGTTTTTTGTCTTCGGGGGACTGCTCTGTTTTTACTACCGGCTTTGCGGCAGCGGGCTGTCCGCCTTTTAAGAAACGATATACCGTCTCAATACCATTGAGAATAGGCATTACGACTTTATCGAACAGCCATTTTAACTTATCAATAATCCAGCCCAAAACGTCCCAAACTTTACCTATAATCCACTGTAAGAAAGAAAAAACGTCTTTTAACAATTGCGAATTCGCATAAAACTCAATTACCTTTTTAACAATATCCCCCAAAAAACCCGCTACCTTACCTACCACAGGCATAATCTGTCTCGTCCTGAAATAGGTTTACAAATAAAACTTAAAAAAGTAAACTTATGTTAGGATTAAAATCGGAAATTAGATTCACAAAAGCTTATAAATTTAGCGAACAAGCCAAGCGCCAAATCGT
>WQYU01000064.1 GCA_009781075.1 Paludibacter sp.
CAAATATTTTTGCGAAAGTTCTACCCAAATTTGCGGCGTAAAAAAACTGCCCTTTCGCTCACGAACATCTTGCGGAACGAGCAAATCACGTCTTTTTTCAATAAAATCCCAATATTCTCTTAAAGGCGGTCGCTCGTATTTTGCCCAAAAAATATTGTGCGCTTTTTGATTGTCGGAAAAACCTGTTTGCATAAATTCAAACTCGGCAACTATGCCTTTTTTCTTTTCTAACTCGTAATGGTCAGACAGAAGAAGTACATTCAGTTTTTCTTTTAATGTTTTATTTTTGTCCGACAAAAGGTCGGCAAGGTAAAAATCACCATCAATTATTCCAAGTTTTTTTGCCGTATTCCAATCGCTTATTTGAATTGTTGGCTGTACCATTTCGCGCCATTTAAGGTAAATTGTGAGAAAATTATTTTTATCAATACGGATTTTAGATGTTTCTGTTTTGCCTATAATAAAATTTTCACGGATAAATTGTTTCAGTTCCTTATCATCTTTTTCAAAATTAAAAAGCAACGATTTTTTGTCAATAATGCCGTTGACTTTTTCGTAAATCAGTTTAAATTCTTTTGTCTGGTGGTTAGAAGGTGTTACTTTCCAATTAAAATCATTTTGGTAAAAAATATCCTGAATATCGGAATAAGGAACAAAAGCAATTTTCTCACCGTCAAAAGCGCCGAGAAAAGGCGGCGGAAGTATTTCGTTAAAAGTACGCGCTTTGCCGATAGTTAAAATTAGTTGAACAAAGGACTCATAAACATCCGAACTTCCTCTTTTTGCCTCTGCCCAAAGAAAATATTGGTCATTGTGTTTGGCTGCAAAATCAATATCCCTGATAATTTCGGTGCAATCGAATTTATCAAAAAAATCCTGTGATATTTTGTTTTTTAACTCTTCCTCTCTGATATTTTGATATTTCATAAATGGAAAGCAATTAGAATGCAAAGATAATGAAAAAATTAAAGTAATTTATATATAAAACATAATTATTTATTATTCAAATATTTAAAATATATAATAATCAATAAAATTATATTTTGCACAAAAAACACTATCTTTGCGCAAAAATAAACAGAAATTTTTTATAATTATTGGTGATAAATAATGAAATTAAGCAATTTAGTATTTGAAACAACCAAAGACACACCTTCTGGAGCAAAAATTATTAGCCACATTTTACTTTTACGAGCAGGTTTTATTAAACAGGTTTCAAACGGGATTTATACTTTAGGGATGCCAGCCCAGCGAATGGCGTTAAAAATAGAGAACATTATCCGCGAAGAAATGAACAAAATTGATGGACAAGAGGTGAAATTTCCTGTTGTTATGCCGAAAGAACTTTGGGCGTTGTCCGGCAGATATTTTAGTATAGGTTCCGAAATGGCAAGATTTAAAGACCGTGCCGACCATGATATGGTTTTGGGAATGACACACGAGGAGGCGGCTGTGCATTTTGTTACAAATACTGTGAACAGTTATCAGAAATTGCCGTTTATGATTTATCAAATTCAAACCAAATTTCGCGATGAGCCGCGCTCAAGAGGTGGTTTAATCCGTGTGCGTGAATTTACAATGAAAGATGCATATTCTTTTCATACAAACGCAGATGATTTGGAAAAATATTATTACCTGCAATACAAGGCGTATGAAAATATTTTCAGGCGAATTGGTTTGAAAAATTTTATTTCTGTAAAATCGGATACGGGAATGATGGGCGGAAAAATTGCGCACGAGTTTATGCTGCTTACCCCCGATGGTGAGGATGAACTTGTAATTTGTGAAAAATGTGGTTATAAATCGAATATGGAAGTTGCAGAAGCAGAATCCGAAACCTTTATTAATACTAATAATTTGTCTTTTGAAGAAGTTTTTACAGGTGAATATAAAACAATAGATGAAATCTCGTCTTTTTTGAACATTCAACAAACCGACATTATAAAAGCAGTAGTTTTTGTTGAAAAAGATGAAAAAAATCCGATTATTGTCTTTATCCGCGGCGATTTAGATGTTAATGAATCGAAATTGAAAAAAGTTGTGCAAAAAGAAATACTGCCTTTTGATGCCTCAAACGACCAAACTCTGGCTTTTGGAAATATAGGTTTAATTTCGTTGCCCAAAAATGTTAGAATAATTTATGATAAAAGTATTGAGGGGCGGCATGGAATGGTTACAGGTGCAAATAAACCCGAATTTCATATTATTAATTTTAATATAGATAGAGATATCCAAATCGCAGAATATCACGATGTTGCAAAAGTAAAAAACGGACAAAAATGTAAAAATTGTTCCCACGAATTAAAGATTGAAAATGGAATAGAAATTGGGAATATTTTCCAACTTGGCGACAAATACACCAAATCGATGGGAATGACAGTTTTAAATGAAAAGGGCGAGCCGATGAATCCGCTTATGGGCTGTTATGGGATTGGTGTTGGGAGAGCGATTGCTTCAATTATTCAAGATAGTTATGATGAAAACGGAATGATTTTACCCGTTTCTGTTGCTCCCTGGACTGTTCATATTTGTCCGATACGAATAGACAATGAAAATGTTAAAAATATTTCTTTTGAAATTTATAATCAACTCAACAATTTAGGAATTGATACCGTCATTGACGACCGTAATATGAGTGCAGGAATAAAATTTGCCGATGCCGATTTGTTCGGAATGCCGTTACGGGTGGTTGTTAGCCCAAAAGGTATTGAAAAAAACGAAATCGAAATTATGATAAGGGCTACCAGAGAAGTTTTTATTATTAAAAAAGAAAATTATATTGAAAAAATAAAAGAATTAATTGACAGTTTGAATAATGGAAAATAATTTTCAAAATATTGATATTCAAACACTTATTCCACAACAACCTCCTTTTGTTATGGTTGAAAAATTAATTTTTTGTTCTGTTGAAAAAACAACAACTTCATTTACAATAAAAAACGATAATATTTTTGTAGAAAACGGAATTTTTACCCAAAGCGGAATTGTGGAAAATGTTGCGCAAACATGTGCCGCAAGAATGGGCTATTTAGGTGATAATCAGACTATTAAAATAGGAATGATAGGTTCTATTAATAATTTTGAATTTACCGGATTTTTGCCGAAAATAAATGATAAAATTATAACAGATATAGTTGTGGATACAGAAATAGGAAACATTGTTTTACTTGATACAAAAGTTGTGTGTAATAAAAAAACTGTTTCCACCGGAAAAATGAAAGTATTTTTAACAGATTTTTCTACCTGAAAATCACTAAAAAATTGCCGCTGATTGTGGTTTGGTACTTTTTCAAAGGATATTTTGAGGGACCTTTTGACACTACTCCCATTCCGGTTTCACAAAGGTCGAATTGCGAGCCACACGAATCACATATTGCATTGGGTACATCGGGACGAACGCGTATATTGCTTTTTACTTCGTAAGGGCAAGATAAATCAAAAGCACAATAATTTCCCCAAAAATCAGTACAAACAAGTATGCCGCCAAAGCCCAAACGGTCGGTTGCGAGAATTGGAGTTATGAATGTATGTGATTCGCAAGTGCTGCCTCTGAAAGTACTATACTCACCTGTAAGGTCAAGTCTTAAATTCACAGGATAATAGGGAATAGGTGAACGTTGATTGTCTCTACAACTATAAGTCAGAATCGCAACAACTCCGACTATTAAATATTTAGAATATTTTTTTAGCATTAATATTTCTTAAAATTCCACCTTTGGCGCAACATCCGCACCTGGTGCCGACTCAAATAATGGCTTTGCTTCAAACCCGAACAAACCGGCAATTAGTGCCGTAGGCATTTTTTCTACCTTATTTTTGTAGGCAGTGGCGGATTCGTTGTAACGTGTGCGTGCTGTGGCAATACGGTGTTCCATTCCTTCGAGTTGTGATTGCAATTCCAAAAAGTTCTGATTTGCCTTCAAATCGGGGTATGCCTCACGCAAAGCAAGAATTTTTCCAAGTGCAGAAGTAATATCGCCTTGTGCTGCTTGAAATTCCTGTAATTTTTCGGGAGTAAGATTTGTTGGATCAATAGTAATTTGTGTTGCCTTAGCACGTGCCTCGATTACTCCTTCGAGTGTTTCCTGTTCGTGAGTTGCATAGCCCTTAACTGTTGATACAAGGTTTGGAATAAGGTCAGCGCGCTGCTGATACTGCGTCTGTACATTCGACCATTCCTTTTCGGCATCGTTGCGCGATGTTACAAGTCCGTTATACATTCCGAACCCAACTAAAACAATGATTACTAATAAAATAATAACAATAAATGTTGTACTGATTTTTTTCATTTTGAGTAATTTATTAAAAATAATATTATCGACTGCAAAAGTAATACAATTTTCACAAACAAAAAACTTCTTTGGTTTGCTATAAGGAGATATGGGTATTTAAAAAAAGTTGTAATGCAGACTTTACTCGGTTATAAATTATTTTTTATTGTTTTAATTAATTGTACATCAGTTATTTATACAATTTAACAAACTTATTTTTAAGCAGAGTATAGTATAATTATAAATTTTTATACTTTTTCCTTTTATTTTTCGCATTAAAAATACAGATACAACTCTTCCGAAAACTTATGTCTCATAAATGTTCAAACAAACAAAACAGGCAAAGAAAATAATGGAAAGCAGTACATCACATCACATGAATAATGCAGGTTATATAGCATTCACTCTAATTTTTAAAAAGCAAAAAAAATTCTTACTTTTGTGAAAAAAATAATGGAAACACTTGTAAATTCCAATATCGAAATTCCTTTTGATTTATCGCTCTCAGATTTGTTCGGCAATCCGCCGCAAACGGTTATCAGAGATAAAACGATTGTAGAAATGTTTGACAATCCTGCACTCTCTCTCGACAATTTGTATGAATATTTGAAAAAAGTATTGCAAATGGAGTCGGTAGCCTGTAAGGACTGGCTCACCAACAAAGTTGACCGCTCGGTTACAGGTAAAGTTGCGTTGCAACAATGTACGGGCGAAATTCAGTTGCCTTTGAACGATTGCGGGGTTGTAGCCCTTGATTATAGCGGCGCTTCGGGTATCGCCACTTCTATTGGACACGCTCCTTTGGCGGCAATGATAAATCCCGAATTCGGTTCGCAATTATCTATTGCCGAGGCGCTTACCAATATTATTTGGATTCCGCTAAAAAAGGGATTGCAAAGCATTTCGCTTTCGGCAAACTGGATGTGGGCAAGCAAAAACGAGGGCGAAGATGCGCGTTTGTATAGCGCTGTTCAGGCGTGCAGCAAATTTGCCTGCGAACTCGGAATAAATATTCCCACAGGAAAAGACAGTTTGTCGATGAGTCAAAATTACCCCGATGGGAAAAAAGTTATTGCGCCCGGAACGGTAATTATTTCTGCCGCCGCTGAAGTTGAAGATGTGAAAAAAACAATCTCACCTCCAATAGTAAATGATTGTGATACAGTGATTTATTACATTGATTTTTCGGGTGATAAATTGAAATTAGGTGGCTCGGTGTTGTACCAAACTCTGGGGAAAATTGGCAATGAATGTCCGCAAATTATTAATTCTCAATATTTTAAAAATATTTTTGAAACAATTCAAAAATTAATTCGCAACGATTTGATACTTGCAGGACATGATGTTTCCGCAGGAGGGCTTATTACTACTTTGCTTGAAATGTGTTTTGCCAATCAAAACTGCGGTTTAAGTATTGATTTTGAATATTTTAATGAAAAAAATTTATTAAAAATTCTTTTTGCCGAAAATCCTGCGGTTGTTATTCAAGTAAAAAATTGCAAAGAAGTTGATAAAATATTTAAAGTCAATAAAATACGTTATATAAAAATAGGGAAACCCATTGCCGAACGCCGCATTGATATTAAAAAGAAAAAAGAATGTTTTTCTTTTTCTATCAATGAATTACGTGATGTTTGGTACGAGAAGTCATATTTCTTTGATAAAAAACAAAGTGGAGAAATTTGTGCCGGTGCACGTTTTGAAAATTATAAAAAACAGCCGCTGAATTTTACATTTCCCGCATTTGAAAACTCAAATTTGATGATTGAGACAAATTCAAAAAATAAATCTTCCAAAAAACCGGTTGCTGCAATTTTGCGCGACAAAGGCACTAACGGCGAGCGCGAAATGGCATATTCGCTGTTCCTATCGGGATTTGATGTAAAAGATGTACATCTTTCGGACTTAATTTCAGGTAGGGAAACCCTTGAAAATGTAAATTTTATCGTTTTTTGCGGCGGATTTTCAAATTCCGATGTCTTTGGCTCGGCAAAGGGCTGGGCTGGCGGAATTTTATTTAACCAAAAGGCAAAAACGGCAATTGAAAATTTTTACCGCCGTGTCGATACTTTGAGTTTGGGCGTATGCAACGGCTGTCAGTTGATGGTTCAACTCGCTGCTTTTGAGCAAAATACGTCTTTTAAAAATCTGTTCGGAAAATTGAAAATGCTGCATAACGACAGCCAAAAATTTGAAAGCGGATTTATTTCGGTAGAAATCCCGCAAAATAATTCCGTAATGTTCGGCTCGTTAAGTGGCTCAAAATTAGGAATTTGGGTTGCGCATGGCGAAGGGAAATTCCATTTGTCGGACAAAGAAAGCGACTACAATATTGTTCTCAAATATGCTTATAGTGACTATCCTGCCAATCCTAATGGCTCTGATTATGACGTGGCGGGAATTTGTTCTGCCGACGGGCGTCATTTGATTATGATGCCGCACTTGGAACGTGCAATTTTTCCATGGCAATGGGCATATTATCCTCTTGAGCGCAAACGAACTGATAAAGTTACAACATGGCTTCAGGCATTTGTTAATGCGAAAATTTGGATTGAAAATCTTTAAATTTTTTTTATTATGAAAAATTTTTCGATAATTTGTGTTGCTTTGATTATTTGCTTTTCCTCTGCCTGTAAAAAACCTGTTGTACCGCAATTGCCTTCAAATAAAGGTAACATTGCAGACAGTGCCGATTTTTATTTTGCACAACTTAACAGTGAAATTATTACACATTACGACAGTATTTTGAGTGATTTTGTGGAACACAATTACCCTGATTTAAAAAAAACAAACGACGGTTTTTGGTATAAAATTATTTCGGGAAAATCGGGCAAAAAAATTGTAAAAACCGACACTGTACTCGTGCGATATGAATTATATGACCTTAATAATCAACACATTAAATCTGAAAAATTTGTTGCGTATTTTGGGAAAAAGCAAATGACAACTGCACTTGAGCAGGGCTTACTGCTGATGCACAGCGGCGATTCGGCGGTGTTTGTAGTTCCGTGGTATCTGGCTTTTGGAATAAAAGGAAACGCAAACATAAAACCCTATACTTCAGTTATTTATAAGGTTTTTGTAAAATAAAATGATTTTTCTCTAAAAACCATTTTTAATATTTTCCGGAATATCATCTTCGGTAATTTGTTCATTTTCACACACTAAAACCATTCTGTTGATGATATTTTTCATTTCACGCAGATTTCCGAGCCACTTGTTATGACTCAAAATGTTTACCGCTGTTGGTGTGAAACCTTTAATATTTTTTTTCAATTCGCAGTTCGACTTGTTAAGGAAATAATCCAGATATAGTGGAATATCTTCACTGCACTCTCTAAGTGCAGGCACGTAAAGCACAAATTCGCTCAGACGATGAAACAGGTCGAGGCGAAAAGAAGGATTTGGAACATTGATATCGATTTTTTCGTTTGTAGCGGCAATGACGCGCACATCAACAGGAATATAATTTTCACTTCCTACAGGACGAATTTTTTTCTCTTGTAAAACACGCAAAAGTTGTACTTGAACATCGGGTAGCAGATTCCCTACTTCATCAAGAAAAATTGTACCGCCATCGGCAGTGAGAAAAAATCCCTTTTTATTGTTGATAGCCCCTGTAAATGACCCTTTTATATGTCCGAAAAATTCGCTTGCGGCCAATTCTTGAGAAAGGACGCCGCAATCCACAGCTACAAATGTACCCTGACTGCGTTCACTTTTTTGATGTATCAAACGGGCAATACGCTCTTTGCCTACTCCACTTTCACCTAATATAAATACCGACATCATGGTCGGAGCAACCAAATCTACATATTTGTACAAATGCTGATACATTGGTGAAGAACCAACAACATAATTCTGCATATCTGCAAAATCGTTTGTTGCCAATTCAACTTCATTAATAATTGGGGAGATTTGAGTGCTTTCCGATTGTGAATTGTCGGAATTCGCGTCTATTGCCTGTGTAATTTTCACAAACAACTCTTCTATATTTAACGGTTTTGGCACATAATCGAATGCACCAAGTTTGATGGAATTGACCGCTCCCGAAATTTCGGTATAACTTGTCATAACAATAAAGGGTAGCGAAAAATGAATCTCTTTTACCCATTTTAAAAGTGAAATTCCATCTCCGTCTGGTAATCTCATATCTGACAGAACAAGGTCGGGCAGTTTTTTCTTCAGTCGCCGTTTTGCCTCCTTTATGCTTGTCGCAGAAACAACAGAAAAGTTTTTTTTGCTAAGCCATGTTTTCAACATTAAACTTAAGGTCAAGTCGTCTTCTACCACGCAAATTGTTTTCATTTTCAGCACTTTATTTGACAATAAGAAATTAATTTCAAAAAATTATAACGGCAAAATTAAAAAAAAACGATTAAAAATATAATTTTTATTATAAAAAGATTTAATTTTGCAAAAATATAATTTACAACAACAATGAAATATGATGAAATTAAAACTAAAATAACGATTGTATTAGGTTATATTTTGCTGATAGTATTACTTTTAGTTGGAATAACCAGCATTACATACCAAGTAAAAAAGTTATCTGTTATAAAAAAGGAAAAAGATGAGAGCGAAAATTTGATAACCGTAAGTTATGTTCTTGCAACGCTTTATAAGGCAGAGAGTTTCAGGAATATTGCCTATGCATCAAATGAACAAACAAATTATCGTGCCTATAACCAAAGTGATTCGTTAATTTCCATCGTAAAAAAAGGGATAACATACCTAAAATATCATTCTGAAAATCAAGAGTTTAGTCAAAAACTTGATTCTGTTGATGTTTTACTTGTATTAAAGACCGACAACGAACAGAAAATAATGCAATTAGTAGATTCTATAATGAACTTGCCAATGCAAAAGCGTATGCATACTACCGTGCTGTCGAAGAAAGAATTGGATAATTTATCAAGCGTAATAAAGAATCGCGATATGCGCCTGATGGACTCTACACACGTTGTTACCAAAACTAAATCATTTGGAGAAAAATTCGGGGACCTTTTTCGCCGCCATACAACCGACTCAGTACATATACAAAAATCCCAACAGTCTGATACTGTTACCGGCATTATACCTATAGATATTACGTTAGATACTATTTCAGAATTTATTACTGACTATATTTTTGAGCGCAAACGCGAAGTTTTTAAAATGACCGCAGCCCTTTCAGCGCGGCAATTAGAACTTCAAAGCACAAACGAAATGCTATTTAATAAAATAAATCAGATTTTACGCTCGTTGGAAGAACATGAATTGCAAACAAAAGAACAAATAGCTCAGAAAGAAAAGGAAATGCTATTGATATCCAATAGAATTGGATATATAATTGCATTTGTTGCGATTATAATAGCTATTTCTTTTATTATAATCACTTTACGACTTATCAACCAGCAACAAAATTATCGCAAGAAACTAGAAAATCAAAACGAAGAAATAGAGAAATTGTTAAAAACGCGCGAATGGCTGATGTTAGCAATGTCTCACGATATAAAAGCACCCATAAGTTCGATTATCGGCTATGCCGACATGCTCGAAAAAAGTAATTTGAACGAAAAAGAAAAAAAATATATCGTAAATCTAAAAAACTCTTCACTCCAAGTAATTGAACTTGTGAATAATCTGATTAATTTTCATAAAATGGAACAGGGAAAGTTATCGGCAAATTTTTCTGAAGTATCTCCATATAATATTGTTAATGAGATTTTTACTAGTTTCAAACCGATTGCTAAAGCAAAAAATCTTAATCTTATTTTAAAAAATGCATTTCCCGAAAATTTACTTTGTCAAACAGATTTTATATTTGTAAATCAAATAGTTAACAATTTGGTTTTCAATGCTTTAAAATTTACATCAAATGGAGAAGTTGAAATTTCGGGTCAATTAGGGCATAACGAAAATAGGAATGAATTAATAATTTCGGTGCGTGATACGGGAATAGGAATTGCCCCAGATGACATAAAGAAACTTTTTAATGAATTTGAGCGCGCACAATCTTCTGAAATTCAACATATTGAGGGTTCGGGATTGGGTTTGTCTATTTCCAAAAAATTAGCCGAACTTATAGACGGAAAAATTTCCGTAACTTCTACCAAAGGGCAGGGAAGCACTTTTACCCTTTGTGTGGCTGTACAAGATGTTATTTTACATAAAAATATTTCTCAAAGAAATAAACAAAAAACTTCAAATAAAAAACTGCTATTTATCGACGATGATTTGCTGATGTTAAAAGTTTGCCAACAAATGGCAGAACAATTAAATTTTAATGCATACACAACCGATAATGTCAATGATATGTTTAATATACTAAATAACAATAGAATAGATATTATTTTTTGCGATTTAAAAATGTCCGAAACAAACGGTTTTTTAATGATTAACAATATTAAGAATAATATTGAGAATCCTCCGCTGGTTGTAGCACTTTCGGCTTCTGCAACATATTCTGAAAAGGAATTAAAACAAAATGGATTTGGCGGATTTTTGCAAAAACCATTAAATATCAGTGATTTGGAGTCAATAATTTCTCAATTAATACTAAATAAAAAAAATGAGAAAAAACGTGAAAATCAATCGATAGAATTACATCATGACATTGATTTTACTTCCTTGATTGCATATGCACAAGGTGATAATTCAGCATCGAAAATGATTTTGGAAACATTCATCTCAGAAAACACAAAAATTGCTCAGCAAATTGAGCGAGCAATCATAAAAGGCAACAAGGTATTAATTCAAAATCTTGCACATAAGATTTTACCACGTATGCGAATGATTAATAATCTGGAAATTGTAGATATTTTACACAAAATAGAAAAAGGAGAAACTACAATTGCGAAAAAAGATAATTTAACTCAACTTATTGAAGAAGTGAATGTTAATGCGCAGCAATTTATAGACAACAATTTGAATTGAAATGTTTATTATTTTTTGTCGTTCAAAATTTCATTATATCTATTTGACAATGAAGGGTTTACATCAGTAAGAATTTCTACCGCATCAAGTTTTTCCTTATCTGTTCCACCTTTTAAAATATTAATCAGTTCATCGGTTTTTGTGTCCATAAAAATATTTACCACAACTGCCTGTGGACTGGAGCGATTGGTGGAACGTATAATGGGAAGTCCTGAGGCAATTTTTGCACGTCCATTTGCAATATTTTCTGACATCACATCAAGCCCAAGACGATGATATTCATAAAAATAATTACGAAAAGAGGAAAATCGTTCGTCTAACAAATTGCTGATAATTGCATAGCGATTTTTACTGTCTTCAAAAGCACGCCAGCCCTTCCAATCGGTACTTTGAGCCATATTTACAATGTTTTCCGCCTGCTGAAAATATGGCGTACCGCCCAGCGAACTGAAAGAATCCATGTCATAACCGATAATCAGATAAGCATAAAACGACAAAACAGCTGTAATATTGGAAGTTAAAGTTCCAGCAACATTCTCGAGCCGATCAAATTGATTGAAATTAAAATTAAAATTTTGGTCCCGCGTGTTGAGTATTGGGCTACTGTAATTTGTATTATATACCGGGCGGCGGCTTTGCACTACAATTTCGGCAGTAAAATTATCTCCATCAAGTGCTTTTACTACAATCGACATATTGCATTCGATACGCTCCGATGTGGAAAAAGGCAAACTTGTCCAGCGTGTGTTGTTGACATAGTCGGCAGCGGCGCTTTGCAATGCATCAAAAACTTGCTTGTTTGTACCTTGAACCTGCTCGGAATTAACTTGAACGTTACAATTGAGCTCTTGCCCTGCAAGAGACATATAAAAAAACAGTATTATTATTGAAAATAAATATTTCATCTAAACAAATTTTTTCTTTGATTTTTTTTTTAAAACGCAAAAATTATTACAAAATTACATTTAATTTTTTTAATAACCTGAGTTTTGGGTAAGAATTTTTAAAATCTACTAAAATTCAATTTGTTTTTCGCCTCATGTGATTTATTTCAATAGAAAAACATTTAATCAATTTTTTTACAAAAAAAATTTGCATGTAAAAATTATTGTATATATTTGCGGTCTCAAATTTTTATTTTAGTTAGGTAAGGGAATTTTTAATCAATTTTTTTGTTTGCAATAAGATTTGAGAAAATAAGGATATAAATAATTTATAATTAATATTTATTAGTATGAAAAAAAAGTTTACTTTATTGATTGCGCTGGCGTTGATTTTTTCCGCCGTAAGTGCGCAAAACATGCAAAGACGTGCATTTTCTACGGGGAGAACATTGTCTTCACAAGGGCAGGTAGTTAATACATTGTCTCCTGTTGTTAACGAGACCGGAACTGTTAGCGGTGAGCGTGGTTCTGTACAATCTCCTTGGATGGTTCCAGATCCGGGAACTACATCTTTTTCGGAAGGATTTGAGAGTACAACCGGCGTTGCTATTCCTGTAGGTTGGACTATGAACAATAGTTTTACCGGTACTATAACTGCTACCACTAACGGCGCTTGGATGACGACTGGTACAAATGTTCATACAGGAAGCAGAGCTGCTTTGATTAACCTTAACGCGGCTAGTCCTACTCAGAATTGGGGAGACCTTTTTTCTCCTAATCTCACGCTTACAGCAGGTAAGGCATATACAATTTCGTTGTGGATGTATTGGGGAACAGGAACAGGTACCAGTCAGGTTGATGACTTGGAGGTATATCTGCTCAAAGGAAGCGACCCTGCAACTGATCCGATAATAGCAACTGTAATGGATGCAGGACCTTTTGTCGGTCAAACGTCTATGCCGCAGGGGACATGGACGCAATTTACTGTAACTTTTATTATTAATGAAACAGGAAGCGATTATTACTTACTCTGTACGGCTGGAAATTTGGCTTCGTTTGGAGTTACCGGCTATAGAGGCGGTAATATTAGAATTGACGATGTCAACATTACAGAAAGGAATCTAAAACAGAACGATTTGGCACTTACTGCTCCTGCGTATCCTTTCTCACAAGTTGCTACAACTCAAACCTTGTTGCCAACGCTTAGCACTGATGTAACAAACTGGGGGTCATCGGCTCAAACTAATGTGAAAGCTACTGTTAGCCATAATGGAACAGTAATCGGAACGTCTGATCCTATTTCGTTAGATCCGGGAGAAACGGCAACTTTAACCGTTACCACTAATAACGAACCTGTTGTAGTTGGAAATAATACGTTAACTTATAATGTGAGCGCAGACGCAGCAGATGATGATCCGGGTGATAATTCATTTACAACTACATTTACAGGAACTCCGCACCTTTTTGCAACTGATGACAACGCTACTTCACTTCAGTATACATCAGGAAATGCCAATTATAGGTATGGAACTGTTTTCACATTTACACAACAGACCACTATAAATCAAGTTCAAGGATATTTTTATAATGGGCATAACACTGCCACTAATGGTTATACTTTAAGGATACAGGCACTTACGGATCCAAATACCGCAAGTGCAACAGCATTATATTCTCAAACTTTCACCATGGCAGTCAACACAACCAATTTTCAATGGCAAAATTATACCCTTTCATCTCCTCTGACAGTACCTGCAGGCAGTTATTTTGTGTCTTTTTCCTGTACTACGGCGGCTAATTACATTCTTTCGGAGGCCTCAACGTTACCAGGCAGAAGTCCAATATGCAGTACAAATGCCACTGGTACTGCTTTGTCGTATGGGGCAAATGCTGTTTTCATTCACTTGATGGTTGACCTTCAACCAAATGATATTGCAATTACGCCGACAACGGGTTTCCCTTATGCTCAGATACCACAATCAATAGCAGGGGATTTGCCTTTCCCGAATCTCAGCGCTACTGCAATAAATAATGGTACATCAGCACAAACCAATGTTACTCTTTCGGCTGCGTATAATGGTACATCTTTGGGAACATCTACTCCGATAGCAACACTTGCTGCGGGAGCAACGTCAGCAGCAATGACAGTTATCCCACCGGCAGGCACCGTTTTCCCAACAACATTGGGAACAAATGATGTTGTATATACGGTAGCACAGACGGAAACAGATGCTAACCCTACTGATAACACTGTAACTCGCAATTTTAGCATAACCAAAGATATCTACGCATTGGATAATGTTCCAAGCACCATTACTTCAGGTGGCGTAGGATATGGTGGCAGTACTCCCAGTGGTCTCGGCTATAAAGTAGGTAATATATTTACAATATCTGCTCCCGTAACACTCAAACAGGTTCAAATCG
>WQYU01000065.1 GCA_009781075.1 Paludibacter sp.
CATATTTAGCCCGTAGGGCTTTCATTGTGAATGTCCTAACGGACAAGATTTGTCGTCTGGAATTGTATTCTATTGATATGCAAGCCCTAACGGGCTATCGCTTATCCAAAACTCAGGTTAATAGTATTTTTTGCAGTCAAATATAAAGATGTTAAAATTAAATTTTTATTCACCAAAAGATTTTTTTTCCTACATTTGCAAAACGAATAGTTGCATTCTGAGGCTGAAACTACGTTCGCTAAATATTGTTATTATTGTTATTTTTCAAAATATTTACTATTTTTGTGCCAATTAATTTCTTATAAATTCTTATAAAAATAATATTATTATGTTTAAAAATCATCCGAAAGGATTGTTAGTACTTGCCCTTACCAACATGGGAGAAAGGTTTGGATATTACACAATGTTAGCCATTTTGACGTTGTACATGCAAGCAAAATTTGGATTATCGTCTTCCACAACAAGTCTCATTTATGGAACTTTCCTTGCACTCGTTTATTTTCTTCCTTTCTTTGGAGGAATTGTAGCGGATAAAGCGTTAGGATATGGAAAAACCATTTTAATGGGCGTTTTTGTCATGTTTGCGGGCTATCTTTTGTTAGCCGTCCCCAGCGAACCCAATCTTGTTGGAAAAATTATGATGTTTGGTGCCTTGGCTTTGATTGCCATGGGTACAGGTTTTTTTAAGGGAAACTTGCAGGCATTGGTCGGAAATCTCTATGAAGTAGCGGAATATAAAGGAAAACAAACAATTGCTTTTTCGATTTTCTATATGTTCATCAATGTAGGTGCTTTTTTTGCCCCCAGTGCGGCAAATAGTATTAACAATACCTTCTTGCAAAAAGAAGATTTTACATACGATGCCACTATTCCGAAAAATTATGTGGCATTGAATGACAGAATCTTGACCACTGCGGAAAAAGAAACGTTTATTGTCAAAGCGATTAAAGATAATGAATCTGCTATAAACAAGGAAAAAGATACTGTAAAACAATCGAAAATAAAAACAGATATTATAAAAGCGGCAAAGAAAAAAGAAGGTGTTATTTTTCAGGAAGATGTAGACAGATATTTATTTAACTTAAAAGCAGCCGGATTGCAACAATTAACTGCATCGGGGAAAATAAGCGACCCTTCAATGACTATTTCAAAATCTGAATACCAATTATTATCAAGTCGAGAAGCAAAAGATACCAATGCAATTAAAGAAATTAAAGAAAAAATTAACGCTATCAGTATTACAAATGCTGCATTATACGGCGATTCGGAACATCCTGAAAAATTTGCTACAAATTTTGCTCAAAGTTATGTTTCCAAATCGTTAAGCAAATCGTACAACCTTGCTTTTGGAGTAGCATGTATTAGTTTGATAATTTCTTTGTTGATTTTCTTGCTTTTCAGAAAAACGTGGAAACCCATAGACAAAACCCATAAACAGCAATTAAAAGAAGCCGCTAAAACAGGCGTGATTGAAGATGTGGTTGTTTTAACGAAACATCAAGTCCGTGAACGTATGATTGCCTTGTGTTTGGTTTTTGTTGTGGTTATATTTTTCTGGATGTCATTCCATCAAAACGGATTATGTATGACGTTTTTTGCACGAGATTATACTGTAAGTGATATTAGTCCTGTTCATAATATCGCCTTTGCACTTTTATCCTTGCTTCCATTTGCAGTTGTTGTTTATGGAATATATCTTGCTGTGATGGGATTGTTTGGAGGGGAAAAGAAACCATTACAAGGCATTATTGTTACACTGATTGGACTTGCAGGTATGGTTGCCTATTACTTTTCTAATGTACATAATATGACAGATATGGTAAAGATTACGCCTCAAATTTTTCAACAGTTTAATCCTTTATTTATTGTGCTTCTTACGCCTTTGTCTGTTGCATTGTTCACCCATTTGGCAAATAAGAAAAAAGAGCCGTCAGATCCCCGTAAAATAGGGTTTGGTATGATTATTGCCGCCATAGGGTTTATTATTCTGTTGATTGGTTCGATAGGATTGCCTGCTCCCTCAGAAATTGACGACGGTATTTCAAGTACATTGGTTTCGCCCAATTGGTTGATTGGAACGTATTTAGTACTTACTATGGCTGAATTATTTTTAAGTCCTATTGGATTGTCTTTTGTTGCTAAAGTAGCGCCGCCTCAATATAAAGGGATGATGCAGGGTGGATGGTTAGCGGCTACGGCAACAGGGAATCTTTTAGTAGGCGTAATGGGGTCGTTTTGGGATAAATTACCTTTAATCGCATTCTGGGGAGTATTAGTGGCATGTTGTATTCTATCTGCATCCTTTATCTTTTCCATTATGAAACGATTGGAAAAAGCAACAAATAATTAATATAGAGTTTTAAAGTTTCAATATATAATTAATAATTAGATAATTGATATTTTTAATCTTTCAGATATTACTACTAATAAACATCAAGCATGAATACCATTAATCTCTCTGAAAAAAACTCAATTCTAAATCAGTTTTTAAGAGAAATTCGCAGCGAGGAAATTCAATGCGATGCAATGCGTTTTCGTAAAAATTTGGAACGCGTAGGGGAAATTATGGCTTATGAACTAAGTAAATCGCTCAATTACAAGACCGAAGATGTGAAAACGGTGTTGGGTATTGCTCCTGTCGATATAATTGTAGATAAAATAGTTTTATCTACAATTTTACGCGCAGGACTTCCGTTCCATAACGGGTTTCTTAATTTTTTCGACAATGCTCAGAATGCTTTTGTTTCGGCATATCGAAAATATAAGGATTCTCTTAAATTCGACATCTTTATTGAATATATCGCCTCGCCCGATTTAACAGGTAAAACGCTGATAATCACCGACCCGATGCTTGCCACTGGCGGTTCAATGGAGTTAACTTATGGCGCCTTGCTTACCAAAGGAAAGCCGAAGCAGGTTTTTTTAGCGAGTATAATTGCCTCTCAACAGGCAATAGATTATCTGACAATCCATTTCCCGCATGAAAACACTACTCTTTGGACAGCCGCCATCGACCCCGAACTCAACGAGCATTCGTACATCGTTCCCGGCTTGGGCGATGCAGGAGATTTGGCTTTTGGTGAAAAATTATAAGATGTGAAATTGAGACATAATGCAATTTTAAAAGAATTTGTTAGAGGTTGTCCATTCTTAACTGATACATTTTTGTGCATTTATTGAATAATTCCATTCTACATGGAATATGTTTTTTGTAAATTATATATATATGCCAAGAATGGTTTATAAAATATAGTATAAGTTTTGTATATCAGATAGTTCTAATAGGTTTATTGCAATTGATTTCAATCACAATTTATTGCTTACACAAGCAAGGATGTACACAAAAATTTATTGCCGAAACAATCGGCAAGGACAAATCGGTTATAAGCCGAGAGTTGAAACATAATGCCACTCCAAAAGGCAAATACTATTTTGAGTATGTGCAGGAAACGGTAGAAATGAGAAAAGAGCGTATGAAAATACCTCGAAAATTAACATCAAATCTCAAAAAAGAAATTGTTAAACTTAATTAAGATGAATTGGTTGCTGCAACAAATTAAGGGCAGATTAAAACTTGAAAACAAGTCGTTTGTCAGCCACGAAACTATTTAAAAAATCATCAGAAAAGACAAGGCAGACGGAGGCGATTTGTACAAACATTTAAGGCATAAATTAAAGCACAGGAGGCGACCTGTCGGCAAAAAAATATCAATCAAAAATCGCATTACAATAGATAAAAGACCTGAAATTATCAACTCAAAAGAGCGTTTTGGAGATTGAGAAATTGATACTATTGTGGGAAAAAATAACAGTGGCGCAATTTTATCTTTAACAGAAAGGAAAACAAATTTTATGATAACAGAACAATTGGGACACAGTAAAAATGCCCAAGAATTGACTAAAACAGTATTCCGGCTGCTTATTGCATACAAAAAACACGTTCATACGATAACAGGGGATAATGGAACCGACTTTGTCGACCACCAAAATATCGCTAAAATGTTGGAAACCAGTTTCTTTTTCACGCATCCGCATTCTTCGTGGGAGAAAGGAGCAATAGAAAATAATAACAAACTTGTCAGAGAATACATACCGAAAAAAATAAATTTTGACACACATAACTATCATTAAATCAAACAGATACAGTATAACATTAATAATATACCGCGAGCAAAATTAAATTTTTATTCACCAAAAGAAATTTTTTTCATACTTTTGCAAAATGAATAGTTGCATTTAGTGGTTGAAACTACCAACCCATAAATAAAAAATTTTGCAGTTTAGAAAAGATGCTGTACTTTTGTAAAAATTCAGGTAAAATGGTAACATTTCATTTTTCCGATTATATGTATGTAATATTTTTTATACACCAATCAAAAATATTCTTACAGGTATATATTATCTTTTGTATTTAGATATAATACTCGTACCTTCGCAGCCGAAACAACAAGGTTTGATTATTTGTTAAGGAATACATCAAACAAGTATTTACCTTACCAAATATTTTATGTAACTTTGTGATTATCAAAATATTACAAAGAAGGATATTGCATTTATTTATTTATTTAATGCTGAATAACAAACAAAATGATTGACATAGAAATAGACAATAAATCAGGGTTTTGCTTTGGAGTTATCAATGCCATCGAGAAAGCCGAAGAACATTTATCGGGCGGCAATACGCTCCATTGTCTTGGCGACATTGTGCATAATGGACGCGAGGTGGCGCGTTTGCAGCAATTAGGTTTGCAAACTATTGACCACAACCAATTTGCACAAATGCACAATACAAATGTGTTGTTGCGCGCTCACGGTGAACCTCCTTCAACTTACAAACTTGCTAATGATAACAATATCAAGTTAATAGACGCTTCGTGTCCGGTGGTTTTAAAGTTGCAAAACAGAATAAAAACTACTTACGAAAATATCAAAAATTCAACTGCACAAATTGTTATTTATGGCAAAAAAGGACATGCAGAAGTAAATGGGCTTGTTGGGCAAACGCAAAATACGGCTATCGTTATTGAAAACGAAAACGACTTGCAATTACTTGATTTAAAGAAAGATATCTATCTTTTTTCTCAAACAACAAAATCGCTTGAAGGGTTCAATTCATTAGTTAAAATTATTGAAAATAAAATTATTGAACCTGCCGAATTTCATTTTTTTGATACAATTTGTCGGCAAGTAGCCAATCGTATTCCTAACATCAAAAAATTTGCTGCGGCAAAAGACATCATTCTCTTTGTCAGCGACCCGAAAAGCAGTAACGGCAAACAACTTTTCGAGTGCTGCAAAGCGGTCAATTCCAACAGTTTTTTCATCTCTTCGCCCGATGAAATTGCCGATTTACATATCGATTTAACCAAAGCAATCGGAATTTGCGGAGCCACTTCTACCCCACGCTGGCTAATGGAAAAAGTGGCTGAACAGGTAAGAAATTTACTTTGATAAAATTTTTATTCCCTCAAAAATGCAATATATTTGGGGCAAATTCCGGTTTCAACGCTCCAAAGTTTCTTCCCACCGTGTGAAAAACAAAATAATTTTCCTGATGTGAAATATTGTTGTGCATCTGTAATAAAAATATCTTTTGAAATGGGATTTATCGCAATACCATAAGGAATTTCAATTTCTGAATTTGTTCCGTCGGTAATGAAATTCTCAGTAATAATTTCCTGATTTTTAATATTATATATAATATATTTTGCAAACGTAGTATTTGTTATCCAGTCGGTTTGAGCGCTTAAAATATAAATTGAATCTCCGGAGATACAAAAATTTGAGGCATTTTCAATACCAAGTTTTTTTGTCATCATTTCATTTTCAATAACATAAATATCGGGGTTAATGTCGGCATAATTTCCGAGCGAAAGCGCAAAAAGTTTATTGCCCGCTTTGCGTAAGACACTCAAATTGACTGCAACATCAATCTTTTTTATTTCCGTAAATATCTGTAAATCAACTACTGAAATAGTGTTGTCATTTGGCGGAGTATTGTAGCCTCCCGAATTTGCGACATACATTTTGCCATTGATAAACTCAATCTCTTCGGGCTGAAAACCGACATTTACTTTTTGCAAAACTTGCAGCGTTGTGGTATCAATTTCAGCCACAAACCCAATTTGATTTCCATTATTGTAGGTTGCCCCCGCAAAGGAGGAAACATACGCCTTTCCGCTGTAAAAATTGATTTTGCGGCAGTTTGGAATTTCAATTGTGCCAATGTGTTTCGCCGTTTTTGCGTCCATCACCTCCACAAGCCCCGAAAGGTTTATCACAGCATACATTTTGCTTCCGTAAATCTGTAAATCATTTCCCACATCGCCAAGTCCGCCAATAATGTTCGGGTTCACTTGCGTAAAGAAATTCTTTTGATAAATTCCGCTCTGATAGTTGTAATAATCGAGCGATGCGTTGTTTGCACCCATCATACCCTCATTTAACAGGTAAAAACTTGTTACAGACTGCACTGTTTGTTCCGGTTGCGGCTCAACAGGACTACACGAAGTAATTGTTAGCGCTATCAGCAAACTGCTGATAATTAATAAATTAATAATTCTTTTCATTTTATATTAAAAATTAAATAAATTAGTGAAAAATATTTTATACATAATCAACAAAGGCAATAACTGCATATTGACAATGAAATCATTATAAATTAAAACGTTAAATTTTAATATTTTAAGTATAAACGTAAAAACCTTTTTCGCGAAAGCAATACATTATATTTAAGTAATTTATCAGGCAGGTCTTCTGACTTGTTTTTTAACGAAACGCCTTCCCGATTTCTCAGTGGCAGAAGTGATTGTTTCGTTTATTTTCAAAAACAAAATTTAAATTTTTGTAATTGAATAAAATTCACAGCAGCGCGACTGTTTCCGATTTTCACGGAATTCCCTTTTAATCAACACTTTATGAAATATAAAGATTGATACCTGAATTTGTGTGCAAAGGTATTAAAAAAAAATGAATAGAAAATTTTATTTTTTTAAATAATTTTAAAAGCGGTGAAAATTCCGACAATTCCCGTAATAATAATAATCAATCCGGTTATTCTGTTAATCATTTTAAGCCCTTTGATGTTGAATTTGTTGCGAAAACGGCTTACCACCAAAGTTAAAAATGCCCACCACGATGTTGCTCCTGCTACAATTCCTAATAAACCGAGTGCAATACCGGGCAAGGAGTGTTTATCGGAAAGAAAGTTGAAACGCGCAAAAAGTGCGATTAAAACAAACATAATCAGCGGGTTGGAGAGTGTAAGAGCAAAAGACGAAAAAAAATCGCGCAACACACTGCTGTTCGGCTTTTCATCGGGCTTCGGTTGCATCGAAGGATTGTTACGAAAAATGAACCATCCGAAAGCGCAAACAATTAAACTGCCGATAATTTGTATTATTATTTCATTTTTACTTATAAAATTAATAATAAACGACAGAAAAAATAACGAAATGATAGTGTAAACCAAATCTGAAGCAGAGGCGCCAAGTCCGGTAATAATACCGTGCCGCCTGCCGCGATGTAATGTACGCTGAACACAAAGCATTCCAATAGGTCCCAAAGGCACTGAAACACAAAGACCTACAATTATTCCTTTAATAAAAATGTCGAAAAATTCTATCATTGCGACTGCAAAAGTAGTGCTTTTTTTTATTTTTACAGAATTTCCTTACTTTTGTACTCTCTTTTATTTGTCAAAATGAGCTTTGAATATTATATAGCGAGAAAAATTCATTTTTCTAAAAAAGCCGAAAAAAATGTTGCTCGCCCTGCGGTGCGCATCGCAACGATTGGAATTGCGGTCGGATTGATTGTAATGTTGCTGTCTATCGCTATTGTTGTTGGCTTTAAAAACGAAATTCGCTCAAAAGTTATTGGCTTTGGCGGACATATTCAAATCACAAATTTTGATAATAATAATACTTACCAAATGCAGCCGATTGAAATGGAAAGCGCTGTTATTGAACAAATTAAAGCAACAACAGGTGTGCGTTGCGTACAAAGTTTTGCAACCAAACCCGGAATTATAAAAACCGATAATGAATTTCAAGGTATCATTTTAAAAGGCGTTGGAAGTGATTTTGACTGGAATTTTTTCAAAAGAAATCTCATCGAAGGAAGTTTAATTAATACAAGCGATACAATTTCTAATAATATATTGATTTCCAAAACATTATGTAATTTGTTGAATCTTAAACTTGGCGATTCATTTTTTACGTATTTTATTGAAAATGATGTTCGCGCTCGCAAATTTACTATCGCCGGAATTTATTCCACAAATTTTACCGACTACGATAAAATGTTTATAATATGCGATATACGTCAAGTTCAGCGGCTCAACAACTGGACAGAAAAGCAGTTTGGAGGTCTGGAAATTTTAATCAACAATTTTAATGACCTTGAAAGCATTGGAGATAAGGTCTATTTGCTAACAGCCAACCGTTTTAATGATGCAGGAGCAACTTATTTGACACGCACAATAGAGCAATTAAATCCGCAGATTTTCAGTTGGTTAGCGCTGCTCGATATGAACGTTTGGGTGATTTTAGTGCTAATGTTTGCCGTTGCAGGTTTTAGTATGATTTCCGGACTGCTAATATTGATTTTGGAACGCACATCAATGATTGGGCTGCTCAAAGCGCTTGGCTGCACCGACTGGTCGATACGAAAAATTTTCCTTTATCATTCATTTTTTCTTATTGGAAAAGGAATGATTTGGGGAAATGTTATTGGGCTAATAGTCTGCGCTTTACAGTATATTTTTCACATCATTCCACTCAACCCTCAGGCATATTATGTCAATTTTGTGCCTGTGCGTTTCAACTGGCTGTTAATCATTCTTTTAAATGTTGGAACGCTTATTGCGTCGCTGCTTGTGATGCTTGTTCCGTCTTATTTAGTTACCAAAATATCCCCTGCCAAAACAATGCGCTACGAATAGGTTGTTATTCTATCCAACAAAACATTTATTTTCTATTATCCAGTGTCCCCTTGAAAGAGCAAGATTGATGGGCCAGACTGGGTACATTTTCATTACTAATGTAATAACGAGTCTCCTATTGTATCCACCTTTTATTTCTCTAATCGTTTAAAATAACTTTGATGAGGTTACAATGGTACCATCATACGATAAAGTTATAACTCCAAACTTTTCATTATTTTTGCAAAATTTATTTACAGCAAAAAATTGTTTTGGAAACAACAAATTATCATATTTTCCCGCCGCATACTGACGAAATTATTGAAATTACAGGGGCGCGTGAGCATAATTTAAAAAATATTAACACTGCAATTCCGCGCGATTCGCTCACGGTGATTACCGGCTTGAGTGGAAGCGGTAAATCGTCCCTCGCCTTCGATACGATTTATGCAGAAGGACAACGGCGATATATTGAGACCTTTTCTGCGTATGCACGTTCCTTTTTGGGCAATCTGGAGCGACCTAATGTAGATGAGATTTCGGGATTAAGTCCCGTCATTTCTATCGAGCAAAAAACTACAAACAGAAATCCGCGCTCTACCGTTGGCACAACAACCGAAGTATATGATTTTCTGCGTCTTTTGTATGCCCGTGCAGGCATTGCTCATTCATATATTACAGGCGAGCCGATGGTAAAATATACCGATGAGCAAATTGTTAATATTATTTTAAAAGATTATGACGCACAAAAAATTGTGTTGCTTGCACCTCGTGTCAAAGCGCGAAAAGGACATTACAAAGAACTTTTTGAACAAATACGAAAAAAAGGATATATCAATGTACGCGTTGACGGGCAAATTCAGGAAATAAGAATGGGTATGCGCCTCGACCGCTACAAAGTCCATAATATTGAGGTTGTGATTGACCGACTGCAAGTTAGAGAAAATGACAGAAAACGTTTAATGGAATCGTTGCAAAAAGCAATGAATCAGGGAAATGGAATTGTGATGATAGTTCAACAAAATATTTCAAAGAACGCTTCGCAATCCAATGAAACACAAGATAAAGTACGTTATTTTTCGCGAATGTTAATGTGTCCTACAACAGGGATTTCATACGAAGAGCCTGCGCCTCATCATTTTTCATTCAATTCGCCGCAGGGTGCATGCTACAAATGCAAGGGATTAGGCTTTATTAATCAAATAGATATGGATAAAATTGTTCCGGATAAAAATAAATCTATTTACGACGGGGCAATTTTACCTTTGGGAAAATTTAAAAATTCTACAATTTTTTGGCAAATAAATGCGATATTAGAAAAATATGAAGCCAATATTAAACAGGCATTCAATGACTTGCCCGAAGAGGCAATTGACGAAATAATGAACGGAACGACAGAACGATTGAACATTAGAAATACTGCATTAGGAAATTCTAATTATTATCTTGATTATGAAGGAATTTTGAAATATATTGAAATTCAACAGGATAATGCTACATCGGCAACCGAACAAAAGTGGGCAAATCAATTTTCAAAAACTTCCGTTTGTCCGGAATGTAATGGTGCGCGACTGAGAAAAGAGAGTTTATTTTTTAAAATAAATAATAAAAATATTGACGAATTAGCAAAAATGGATTTATCCGAATTGTACGACTGGCTAAGAACTTCCGACAAACAAATGACTGAAAAACAGCGAATTATTGCATCCGAAATATTGAAGGAAATACTTACACGTTTGGAGTTTTTATTAAATGTCGGGCTTGGTTATCTGTCGCTTTCACGCAGTTCACAATCGCTTTCCGGTGGCGAAGGGCAGCGCATACGTCTTGCTACACACATCGGTTCGCAACTTGTAAATGTCCTTTATATTTTAGACGAACCAAGTATCGGGCTTCATCAGCGTGATAATAAACGACTTATAAATTCACTTAAAAATCTGCGTGATGTTGGAAATTCGGTAATTGTTGTAGAACACGATAAAGAAATGATGCTCTCCGCCGATTATGTGATTGATTTAGGTCCGTTTGCAGGGCGCAAAGGCGGTGAGGTTGTCTTCGCAGGAACGCCTGCACACTTAATTAAAACAGATACTCTTACTGCCGATTATTTGAATGGGATAAAGAAAATTGAAGTACCACAAAAAGTACGCAAAGGCAATGGTAAAACGCTAATTCTCAAAGGTGCGCGTGGAAATAATTTAAAAAATATTGACGTGGAATTTCCTTTGGGAACAATGATTTGTGTTTGCGGCGTTTCCGGTAGCGGCAAATCAAGTTTGATAACAGACACTTTGCAGCCGATTCTTTCGCAGCGTTTCTATCGTTCGTTGCAAGACCCCCTACCCTTTGATGAAATTTCAGGTTTGGAAAATGTAGATAAAGTTGTAGAAGTTGACCAAGCCCCGATAGGACGTACTCCCCGTTCAAATCCGGCAACTTATGTTGGTGTATTTCAGGATATTAGAAATCTTTTTACTACATTGCCCGAAGCAAAAATTCGCGGCTACAAAGCAGGGAGATTTTCGTTTAACACTTCGGGAGGTCGCTGCCCTGAATGCAGTGGAAACGGGTATAAAACTATTGAAATGAATTTTTTGCCCGATGTTTATGTGCCTTGTCAAGCCTGTGGCGGCAAACGCTACAACCGCGAAACGCTTGAAGTGCGATTTAAGGGAAAATCTATTGCTGATGTTCTTGATATGACTATCAATATGGCGGTGGAATTTTTTGAAAATCAACAATCTATTTTAAATAAAATAAAAACCTTACAGGATGTTGGATTGGGTTATATCAAACTTGGACAAAGCAGCACAACCCTTTCGGGCGGTGAAAGTCAGCGCGTTAAGTTGGCTACCGAACTTTCCAAACGAGACACGGGCAAAACTATTTATATTCTCGATGAACCAACAACGGGGCTGCATTTTGAAGATATTCGCGTGCTGCTCGGTGTGTTAAATAAACTTGTTGACAGAGGAAATACCGTTATTATTATTGAGCATAACCTCGATATTGTAAAAGTTTGCGATTATGTGATAGATATGGGACCAGAAGGCGGACGAGCAGGTGGGGAAATAATTGCAAAAGGAACACCACGTGAAATTTGCAATAATCCAAAAAGTATTACCGGAAAATTTTTAAAAACCGAAATGTAAAAAAATGAAAAATTAAAATAATAATTGTACCTTTGTAGTAATTAAAATTTTTTTTATAAAATAAAATGGATTTTACAAATACCCTTTACACTAACGATAATCTGTTTATACTAACAGGTATGAACAGCAATTTTGTTGATTTAATATATTTAGACCCGCCGTTTAATTCAAAAAGGTTTTATTCTGCGCCGATAGGAAGCCGTGCAGCGGGGGCAAGTTTTAAAGATATGTGGACTTGGGAAGACGTTAATGAAGAATATCTTAATACTTTGGCAAAGGACTTTCCCGCATTAACGGCATTTATTGCGTCTATTGGTGCTATACACAGCG
Source organism: Paludibacter sp. (assembly GCA_009781075.1). Classification (GTDB taxonomy): domain Bacteria; phylum Bacteroidota; class Bacteroidia; order Bacteroidales; family Paludibacteraceae; genus WRGS01. The sequence goes on from WQYU01000065.1 coordinate 12,406, forward strand.
ATGCGATGAAAGCATATTTAACCTATATGGCTCAACGTATCATAGAGATGCACCGCATTTTAAAAGATACGGGCAGTTTGTATTTGCATTGCGACCCGACGGCAAGTCATTATTTGAAAATAGTATTGGACGAAATTTTCGGTAAAAATAATTTTAAAAATGAGATAGTGTGGTGTTACAAGGAGCGAGAATTATCAAAAAGACATTTTAACAGAAAGCACGACGTCATTTTCTTTTATGTAAAATCGCAAAAATATTCGTTTAATCCTGAGAGATTGTTGGAACCGTATAGTGAAGGAACTGTCAAAAAATTCAATTATACTGACGTTGATGGTCGAAAATTTCAAATACGGGGAAAAGGAGGAGAATACATCGGCAAACAGGGGCTTGACATGGAATTGGAAAGAACAAATCCTGAGTTGGTATATAGAGATTATTTAGATAAAAGCGGAGGAATTTTGCCGCGTGATTGGTGGGAAATTCCATTTATTAACAGAGCGGCTAAAGAGCGCACCGGCTACCCAACTCAAAAACCGCTTGCACTTTTGCACCGAATAATTAAAGCATCGTCAAACGAAAATGATATTGTGCTTGACCCATTTTGCGGTTGTGCTACTACTTGCGTAGCAGCCCAACAACTTGGCAGGAAATGGATTGGCATTGATATTGCCGAACAAGCCGCAGATGTATTGGTTGAACGATTAAGTAATGATGCCGGAATATTCAAGGACTTTATAAATACGACTATTGTCCCACAAAGGACAGATATATACAAAGTTGAGCCTACAAAATCAGTGAAAGAGCGTTTGTATAAAGAGCAAGAAGGATTGTGCAATGCTTGCAAAAAACATTTTGACATTTGGAATATGGAAATTGACCATATTGTTCCAAAGTCGAAAGGCGGCGGTAGTTATTACGAAAATTACCAATTATTATGCAGTCATTGCAATAGATTAAAAGGCGACAGAACAATGGAATATGTACGATTGGTAGTAAAAACGCGGACAGAAATGTTAGAAAAACAAATAATTTTTGGAAAATAAATTATGGCAGAACAGAAATTTCAAAATACCCTCTACACTAACGATAATCTGTTTATACTAACCGGAATGAACTGCAATTTTGTTGATTTGATATATTTAGACCCGCCGTTCAACTCTAAAAGGTTTTATTCTGCGCCGATAGGCAGCAAGGCAGCGGGGGCAAGTTTTAAAGATATGTGGACTTGGGACGATGTTAATAAGGCGTATCTTGAAACATTAGCAGAGAAATATCCTGCATTGCCTGATTTTATTGCATCAATCGGTACTGTTCATAGCAAAGCGATGAAGGCATATTTAACTTATATGACGCAACGTATCATAGAAATGCACCGCGTTTTGAAAGATACAGGCAGTTTATATCTGCATTGCGACCCTACTGCAAGCCATTATTTAAAAATATTATTGGACGAAATTTTTGGCAAAAATAATTTTAGGAATGAGATAATATGGTGCTATACAGGTGGAACAGATACAAAAAAAACTTGGCAAAAAAAACACGATACAATATATTTTTATACCAAAACGGATAATTATATTTTAAATCCTTGTTATGCTCCATTTAGTAAAAATACAGTAAAACGTTTTAATAAAACAGATGAAGATGGACGAAAATATAAAATAAATCAACTAAAAGATGGTAGAATAACAACTACTTATATGAAAGAAGATGGTAAACTAATGCCTGACTATTGGAATATCCCAATAGTAAATATTACCTCAAAAGAAGGAACCGGCTACCCGACCCAAAAACCGCTTGCTCTTTTGCATAGAATAATAAAAGCATCATCAAACGAGGGTGATATTGTGCTTGACCCGTTTTGCGGTTGTGCAACAACTTGTGTAGCCGCCCAACAACTTGGCAGAAAATGGATTGGCATTGATATAGAAAAGCAGGCAGTTAACGTTTTAATTGATAGATTGAGCAATGATGCCGGAATTTTCAAAGATTTTATCAACACAGCAATTGTTCCACAAAGGACAGACGTTAAGTATGAACCACAATCTAAA
>WQYU01000066.1 GCA_009781075.1 Paludibacter sp.
GAATAATTAAAGAATATTTGTAACTTTTGTGGCTGTAAATCAAATATTTAAACTATTTTAAATATATTTACAGCCAACAAAAATAATATTTTTTTTTATTAATAATACTTTTTGTAAAAAAAAATTTTTTACTTCGACTAATTTCATGTAATCGAAAATTTAATATTACCTTTGCAAAAAAATTGAATAACTGATTTTTTACATTTATGAATAAAAAAATATGGGTTTGGGTTACGGTAATTTTTCTATCGGTTTTGTTTGGACTTTTTATCGGTAATTTGTTAGCATATAGTAAATTAAATGGTAGTTCCTATCTTACCATGCCGCGTTTTTTACGCAGTCAAAACAACAAAATCGGCGAAATGCTTGGGCTTATCAACAAAGAGTACGTTGATACCATTAATGCAGGGCTACTTGCCGAAGAACTTGCCGTAGACCTTGCTTCCTCACTCGACCCGCATTCGGTATATATTCCCGCCAGTACCCTTGCCGATGTCAACAACGACCTCGAAGGTACATTTTCTGGTGTGGGTATAGAGTTTAATATTCAGCAAGATACGGTTATGATTGTGTCTGTTTTTAGCGGTGGTCCTTCAGAAAAGGTCGGACTGCTTGCAGGCGACAGAATTATTGCCGTTAATGATTCAAATTTTACAGGTAAAACTATTAACAATGAGCGCGTTATGCGCAATTTGCGCGGCAAAAAAGGAAGTCAGGTAAAACTCACCGTTCGGCGTAATGGCACATCCGAAAATCTTAATTTTTCGGTTACTCGCGGTGATATTCCCGTAAATTCGGTGGTAGCAAGTTATATTATTGCTCCTGAAATAGGTTTTATTCGCGTTGATAAATTTGGAGCGCATACTTATTCCGAATTTCTTAATTCTTTGGCAACACTTTACAGGCAGGGAGCCAGAAAATTTATTATCGATTTGCGCGAAAATTCTGGTGGTTATATGGATGCAGCAATTGATATGGCAAACGAATTTTTATCTGCCGGGCAAATGATTGTTTATGCCAAAGGACGTTCATATCCGTATTTTGAGGCACGGGCCGATGGCAAAGGGACTTGCATTGACTTGCCTCTGACAGTGCTGATTGACGATTTTTCGGCTTCGGCAAGCGAAATTTTTGCAGGAGCAATGCAAGATAATGACCGCGCACAGATTGTCGGTCGCCGCTCGTTTGGCAAAGGACTTGTGCAACAGCAATTTTTACTTTCCGACGGCTCGGCTTTCAGAATGACCGTTGCACGCTATTATACCCCTTCGGGAAGAAGTATCCAAAAATCATACACACGTGGTAAAAGTTCAGATTATGATCACGAATTGATGGACAGATATCTGCATGGCGAATTTGATAATGCTGATAGTGTGAAAATTAAAGATTCACTTGTTTATAAAACCATTGGCGGACGGACGGTTTATGGCGGCGGCGGAATTATGCCCGATATTTTTGTTCCACGAGATACATCGCAGTACACGCCTTACCTTAATCGTGCTATTAATTTGGGCTATTTATACCAATTTGCATTCAAATATACAGATGAAAACCGTAAGATGCTCACAAAATTTAATTCGTGGGAACAATTGAAAGAATATCTTGACAAACAACCGCTTCAAAATCAATTTTCAGATTTTACGGCAACGAAAAATCTGAAAGCCACTCCAAAAGAGTTAAATATCTCTAAAAATTTAATAATAAATACTTTACAGTCTTATATTGTACGGAATATTTTTGGCGACAGCGGTTTTTATCCTGTCTTTTATCTCAATGATGAGGTCGTTAAAAAAGCAGTTGCCGAAATGAAAAAAAAGTAGTGAGAAAAATTGATTACTAATCAAATTTTACAGATTATCTTTAATTATGTATGATAATGATCATATAAAACTCACATTTTTTCTTATTTTCTTTAGATTTTATTGGAATTAATATGAAATATATTTTTATATGCTATACAATTTATAATTATTTCATATATTATTTATTGTTGTTAATAATATTGATAATCAATGTTTTATAAAATATTTTCGATATGATTTAAACAGATAATTGGTATTAATAATATAAATATGAAGCTGTTAATTTATGATTGTATTTCAAATAATAATATGAAATCAAAATGCTAAATTTTTTTGAATGTAAATAATTGTTTCAAAAATGACGTATTTTTGTGTCCTAATAACTTTTTTTATGTTAGAAATAGACAAAACTCTTATCAGTTTTGACCTCTTTGACGAATTTTTTATGTGCGACTTGCTTTCGTGCAAAGGTCAATGTTGCGTTGACGGCGATGACGGAGCGCCTTTGACTGCTGAGGAAGTTGAAATTTTGAGAAGCGTTGTATCTGATGTTTTAGAATTTCTGCCCGAAAGTGCACGTCAAACTATTGAAAAACAAGGAATTTGCTACACCGACCGTGAGGGAGAGGCAGTTACCACACTTGTTGACGGCAAAGAATGTGCTTTTGTTTATCGTGATACTGACGGCTGTGCCAAATGTGGTATTGAGATGGCGTATAGAGCAGGGAAAATTGATTTTTACAAACCGATTTCGTGCCATTTGTACCCTGTGCGCCTGCAAAAATATAACGATTTTATCGCTGTAAACTATCATCAATGGTCGGTTTGTCAATGTGCCAGAAACTTAGGAAAACAAAAACAAATTGCTGTATATCAATTCCTTAGAGAGCCGTTAATTCGCCGCTTTGGAGAAAAATGGTTTGAGGAACTTCAGATTGCAGCCCAAGAATATAAATTAAATAAATGTTACAAACAATGAAAACGGAAATAATTACAATAGGAGATGAAATTCTCATAGGGCAAATTACTGATACAAATTCGGAATACATTGCAGCCCGAATGAATGCCAACGGCTTTGATGTTGTGCAGATTACCTCAATTCACGATGAGAAGCAGCAAATTATAAGTGCGTTAAATTCAGCTTTTTTGCGTGCAGATGTTGTACTGATAACAGGTGGAATTGGACCCACAAAAGACGATATAACCAAACAGACGCTTGCAGAATATTTTGGTATGCGCCTTATTTACAGCAATTTGGTTTACCAAAATATTTTGGAATTATTCAAAACTCGCTCATTCGTAATGAACGAACTCACTCGCCAGCAAGCGTTTGTACCCGAAAATGCTGTAATTTTTCAGAATCACGCAGGCACTGCACCGATTTTGTGGTTCGAACGGAAAGATGGGAAAATTGCCGTCTCAATGCCGGGAGTACCTTACGAAATGAAAATGGCAATGGAAAGTGATATTATTCCACAACTGCATCAACGTTTTGATATTCAAGCGAATGTGTCGAAAAATATACTTGTTGCAGGGATTCCGGAATCACAACTCGCACTCAAAATTGCCAATTGGGAAAATGCCTTACCTCCCAATATTCATCTTGCCTATTTGCCGCAATATGGTATCGTAAAACTGCGTTTGAGTGGCGTTTCCGATAATTCACTCTCGTTAGAATTTATTATAAATCAACAAATTGCCGCCTTGACTGAAATACTGGGCAAATCAATAATTGCCTATGAAGATATTTCGGTTGAGCAAATAATCAGTATGCTTTTGAGAAACAATGACAAAACTGTCGCTGTTGCAGAAAGTTGCACCGGCGGCAATATCGCACATCGTCTGACACTATTGGCAGGCAGTTCCGATATTTTTAACGGCGGAATTGTTGCATATTCTAATAAATTAAAAATCAGTATTTTAGGTGTTAAGTCGGATGATATTGAAACCTATGGTGCTGTGAGCCAACAAGTAGTTGAGCAAATGGCGCAGGGAGTTTTCCATATTACAAATTCCAATTTCGGAATTGCTACTTCCGGTATTGCAGGACCAAGTGGCGGAACAGCCGAAAAGCCTGTAGGAACGGTTTGGATTGCGGTATGCAACAAAGACAAAGTAGTAAGCAAGGTTTTTCAATTCGGCAACCTGCGCGAACAAAACATTGAGCGGGCAACCCAAATGGCTTTTTTAATGCTAAAAGATTTTATCGAAGAAAATTAACTGAACACCACAAAAACTTTTGGCTTTATCAATGGATGCATAATTTCCCTCTATAATAAATAAAATAATATCTTTGACATTATTTCGTTATAATAAAGGGTTTTTTACATAAATTTTGTATCTTTGCAAACTTTTTTTAAAACAAATTCATCTTTGATTAATAAAAATTGTTTCAATAGTAATTCAGTATTTTTAATAACCAAATGAAAAAAATTAAATCATTTTTTTTACTAATAGTAATTATATCAATACTTTCCGGTTGTACTTCGCAACAGAAAGTTACATATTTTAACCATTTGTCTTCCGACGATGCAGCAATAATCAATCGTGATTTTCATTCTGTTCCTATTGCTACTATCTGCAAGGGAGATATGCTTGGCATAACAGTTTCGGCGCTTGTTCCGGAGGCAGCGTTGCCGTTCAATTTGCCTTACGTTAGCTATATGTCCCCAGGCAGCAATCAGGTTTACAATGCGCAAACTATGCAGGCGTATTTGGTTGACGAAGATGGAAATATTACAATGCCTATTTTAGGCAAAATTAATTTACTTGGCAAAACTCGAGAGGATGCAATTTCCATGATTCAAGCAAAATTAATTCCGTATATAAAAGATGCAACCGTAACTTTACGATTTCAAAATTTCAAAATAAACATTTTGGGTGAAGTGATGCATCCAGGTCAATATACCATTGATAATGAGCGCGTTTCAGTGCTTGATGCTCTGGCTTTGGCTGGAGATATGACAATTTTTGCAAAGCGGAACAATCTCCTGGTTATCAGAGAAAATGACGGAAAACTCCAATTCGGTAGAATAAATATGAATGATAAAGAACTTTTTCGCTCTCCATATTATTACCTGCAACAGAACGACGTAATTTATATAGAAACGAACAGGAATAAAATTATCGGTTCTCAAAATATTGGATTGTATTTGCAGTCGATAAGTACTGTAGCCGCTCTTGTTTCGGCTATTACAACAATAGTTTTAGTAAATCAACAAAATAAGTAATTTGATTTTTTGGAATGGATACTAATAATAACAATACTCAAAAACAGAATAACAGCAAACAAATCTCTGTTGTTGACCTGCGAGAAATTATTACAAATGTTATCACACATTGGTATTGGTTTGCAATTTCAATAGTTGTATGTGTAATAATATCAATAATTTATGTTAAAACAACCCCCTATGTTTTTAAAGTGGAAACGGCAATTCTGTTGCGCCAAACAGATAAACTCAACGGTCCGATAGACGAGGTTGCAATGTTGCAGGCAATTGGTTTCGGCGGGGCTTCAAAAGATGTTCTGGATGAAATGGAAATCATTACTTCAAAAACGCTGACAGCGGCAATGATAGATTCGCTGGGGGTTCAAAACGAATATTATATTCGGCAAGGATGGAAATGGTTTGAACTTTATAGAAATACGCCTTTCATTTTGATGTCTTCTATATCCGATTTTAATGCAAACCTTCAGACGAAAATAACTTTTATTATTAAAAAAGATAAAGATAAATTTAAAATCACGGTATCGTCTCCAAACAAAAGTCAAACGCTTACAATAATAAATATTACTGATGCTTTTCAAACTTTTGCAGGTAATTTTCATATCGTTCTCACTGGAAATCCTTATGATGAAAATGCAAAATATCAAATTGTTGCCAATAAAGTCGATGAACTGATAGATATTTTGAATAATAAAATTACCGTGATGCAAACAAACAAACGCTCAAACGCAGTAAAAATTAGCATGGAATCCGCATGTACAGAAAAGGCGGTTGACGAATTGAATACTCTTGTTTCTCTGTATGATAACGATGTCGTTGCCGATAAAAATTTAATAGCATTAAATACTAAAAATTTTGTTGAAGGGCGTATAAAGATTGTTGAAAAAGATCTTTTTAACGTTGAACACAACGAAGAGGAATATATGCGGGCGAACAACCTTACCGATTTGGCAACAGATGCAAAACTTTACCTGCAACTTGGTAGTGATTATGAAAGGTCGAGAGTAGCGTTGCAGTCGCAGTTAAGCATGATTAATTATATGAATGAGTTTGTAAAAGATGATGAAAACAAATATTCTCTTTTGCCAACCGGCATTGTTATGGACACACAAAAATCAAAACAAACAAATTTTTCAGGAAATAATCAGTTTCAGGCGACCGGTAACGGCGATTTGCTGATTCCTTCAGGAGTGGGAATTAACGATGCCACGTTGAATTTATTAATTAAACAATACAATGACCTTGCTCTCGACAGGATGCAACTTGTTCGTTCAACTAATGAGAACAATCCAGTGGTAACTGAAAAAAATCAAAAACTACAAGCACTCAAATCAAATATTTTATTGTCAATAGAAAGCACAAAAAAAGGGATAGAAATATCTCTAAATGATGTTATATCAAAAGATAATTTGTTCAAATCAAAAATAAAAAATATACCATCACAGGTGCGTCAATATCGTGAGGTTGAGCGTCAACAAAAAATTAAAGAGACACTTTATCTATTTTTGCTTCAAAAGCAGGAAGAGATGGAAATGACGCTTGCAAGCACTGTACCTTCGGCAAAAACACTCGACAAGGCAGCGCCATTGTCGGCACCTGTTTCCCCGCACAAATTAGTTATTCTATGTTTGGCGCTGATAATTGGTGTGTTAATTCCTGCGTTAGTACTTTACATTAAAAATTTATTAAATAATAAACTCACAGGGAAGGAAGAGTTGAAAAAAGTGCTTAATATTCCTTTGCTCGGAGGCATTGGTCAATATCCCAAAACAGACAATATTGTTGTTCGTGCAAATGAAATATCGCCTGTCGCTGAACAGTTCCGTCTTATTCGCACCAACATGGAATTCATATTAATGAACAAACCGACTCCAAATGTAATTTTGGTTACTTCAAGCATAAGCGGAGAAGGAAAATCATTCTGTGCAATAAATTTGGCAATGTCGCTGGCTCTGACAAAGAAAAAAACCGTCTTGCTTGGAATGGATATTCGTAACCCTAAACTTACCGAATATATAGGAATGGGAAGAAATGTAACAGGTCTTTCACATTTCCTTTCCGACGATTCATGTACTTTGGACGACATTATTTATTGTCCGAAACAAACCCCAGAACTGCACATTGTTCCTTGCGGAACTATACCTCCAAATCCTGCCGAATTGCTAATGGGTGAGCGAACAGACCTCTTCTTTGAACAGTTGAAGCAAAAATATGATTATATTGTGGTTGATTCTGCGCCAGTGGGAATAGTTTCAGATACTTTTATTATTAATAAAAATGTAGATATGACCGTTTTTGTGGTTCGAACCGACTATACACCTAAAGCAATGCTAACTAATATCGGTGAAATGTATGATAATAAGAAACTTAACAATATGTCTTTGTTACTCAATGGAGATACAAAAACCGATTCATACAATTATGGAAAATATTACAAACAAACTAAAAAATAATTTGTTGTAAAGTATCTTGTTTTGTTAAAAAGCATAGCATGCTGTTGATTTAATCATTTGAAAACGTCTGATTTGGTATTTTTCTATATAAATATAATTAATTTTGTGACATTTCATTGTTCCCTCCTAATAAAATTTCAATAAAAAAACTCACAAACAATATTTTGTGAGTTTTTTATTCATTATTTTTTCAAAAATAAAATTAGTCATTCAACATCATTGGCATAAGTAACATCAAAATTTCTTCCCCTTCAATGTTCTCACCCGGCAAAATTAATCCTGCACGTGATGGATCTGCAAATTCAAAAACCACATCTGTTGACGAAAGATTATTTAACATTTCGATAAGAAAAGACGATTTAAACCCAATTTTTACCGCTTCTTCAGCATATTGACAATCAATTGTTTCTTCACCTGAAATTGAAAAATCAATATCCTGTGCCGAAACTTTTAGACGATTATTATCAAATTCGAGTTTAATCAAATTGCTCGCCTGATTGGAAAATACGGAAACACGCTTCAAGGCACCAAGCAACGACAGACGGTCTGCTGTTATTTTATACTCATTGTTTTGTGGAATTACCCCATTGTAGTTCGGGAAATTTCCTTCAATTTTGCGACATACCATCGTATAATTGTCAAGTTTAAAACGAATATTTCTCTCGTCAAAAAGGATTTCCACGTTTCCGCTTTCCTTTACCAAAATAGATTTTAGTGTATTTGCAGCCTTTTTAGGCAAAATAAATGAAAGCATATCATCGGCAGTTGAACTTGCTGATACATAAGTGGTTATAAGGCGAACAAGTTTATGTGCATCGGTAGCAACCAAAGTCAGTTTATCGCTCATATCGAACAATACGCCATTCATTACCGGGCGCAAGTCATCGTCCGCAGTGCAAAAAACCGTGTTGTTAATGCCTGACGATAGTATTCCAGCCTCAACAACAATTGACTTTGCGTCTTTTTTCAATTCGGGCAACATAGGATATTCGTCTCCTTCCAACCCAATGAAATTAAATTCGCCATTAACGGAAGTTATAACCATAGCCAAATTACTATCGTTGATTTCAAAATTGAGTGGCTGTTCGGAAAATTCTTTCAATGTGTCTAATAGCAGTTTTGAAGCCACCGCAACTTTGCCTTCTCCTTCCGCAGAAACGAGTTCCATCGTTGTTACAAGCGTTGTTTCGAGGTCGGAAGCGGTCATCGTTAGTTGTGTGCCGTTGACCTCAAACAAAAAATTGTCTAAAATAGGCAAAGAATTTTTCGTGTTTATTACGCGATAAATTGCCTGCAAATGGTTCAAAAGGTCGGTACTTGATACTGTAAATTTCATATTATTAATATTTTACGTTATTTATTCTATAAAAATTTCAAAATACAAATTTACAATATATTTTTCAATAAAAAAAATATTCTTTTTAAAATGTTTTCAACAAGTTATCAAAAAAAAGAACTGATGATATTTGTGCTTATTAAGAACGAATACAGCAAAATTCGCCCGTCCCGCCGAATTTATTATTCGCATTAAAAATGCTGATACTCAATCTTTCCGAATTACAAAGTCGGAAAGAAGGAAAAATAAGCAGTGTAGTTTCAACCACTAAATACAACTATTCTTTTTGCAAAAGTATGAAAAAAATTTCTTTTGTAGGTTTCCAATTGGCGGATAAACTCGTGAATCGACTTTGAAACGTCAAAGAGCGTCAAACTTTACTTGTCGCAAAGGGTGCGGATACTTGATTGTCAATGTACAAATCAAGCGTGTAACGCATCGGCGATAACTCCCTGTGGGCAATGCGTAAATTGCAAATCATTTTTTCGACCTGCTGCAAATCAACTCTGCCAAGCACGTCAATCGAAAAACGCTCATCGGCAAAAGTGATAAAATTTTGTTTATGAATTGTTAAATTCTGCATATAAATATTGGTTTTAAAAATTAAAAATTGAATACAAAGGAAAGGCAAAAAAAGTGGTAAAAAAAATGTCTCGTCCTAAAAAAAGTTTACACTTTTTTTAGGACGAGACATTTTTATAAAAGTAAAGACTTAACAAAATTTAACTAAAAACAAGCAAAAAACAGACGAGAAAACGGCAAATTGAACTCAATATTTGGATTGCTTCGGGCTAATGCCCTCGCAATGACGGCAAAAAAAGTCATTTTTTTATATGAAAACAACAAAAAATGTTCGCCGAATGCGTAAAATTTAATACCCGCCGCTACAGGCAGCGACAAATTAAAAGCGGCAAAAGCGGCAGCAAAGCCCAAACCCAACCACTGTCTCGTCTTGAAAAAAGTTTGTCCTTTTTTTGTTAAAAAAACATAATTGTAAGTTCTCATTTTCTTTACAAAAGTTTAATTTACTTACTTTTGCATTTTATTTATAATAATTAATAAAATAAATTATGTATAATATTGTAGTTTTGGCAAAGCAAGTACCTGATACTCGCAATGTTGGCAAAGATGCGATGAAAGAAGACGGCACTGTCAATCGTGCTGCTTTGCCGGCAATTTTTAATCCCGAAGACCTTAACGCCCTTGAACAGGCATTGCGTGTGAAAGATAAATTCCCCGAAAGTAAAATTACCGTGCTTACAATGGGTCCTGTTCGTGCAGCAGAAATTGTGCGCGAAAGTTTATATCGTGGAGCAGATGGAGGAATAGTGCTTAGCGGACGCGAATTTGCAGGTTCGGATACACTGGCTACTTCGTATGCCCTCTCGTGCGCAATTAAAAAACTCGGTGGGGTGGATATGATTATTTGCGGGCGTCAAGCAATTGATGGCGATACCGCCCAGGTTGGTCCGCAGGTTGCCGAAAAACTTGGATTGCCGCAAATTACCTATGCAGAAGAGATTACAGAGATTGCAAATGATAAAATTACAGTTCGGCGGCGACTTGAACGAGGCATTGAGACCGTACGTGGAAAGTTGCCTGCTGTTGTTACCGTCAATGGTACGGCTGCACCTTGCCGACCACGCCACGCAAAACTGGCAATCAAATACAAAAACGCAATGATTCCTTCCGAACGTGCGGCAATCGACAATGATTACACCGAAATGCTAACAGCGCGACCTTATCTGAATATTGAAGAATGGAGCGTTGCTCAAATTGATTACGAAGAGAAATATCTTGGGTTGACCGGCTCGCCTACGAAAGTTAAGCAGATTGAAAGTGTAGTTTTCTCTGCAAAAGAAAGCAAAAAACTTACAGCCATCGACTCTGATATTAATGAGTTAATGAAGGAACTTATTATAAATCATACGATTGGGTAATGATTTTTTATTTTACAAAAAACAAATCAAAAAAAGGGATTTTGAACATTTTGGCAATTTCAAAATAAAAAATCAGACTGTAAAGTATTCCAACAAGCATAATTACTTTTGCAAATGTCGCCGCCTGATGAAATTCTTTTTTCTCTTTGGCGGAAAAAATCATATATGCCAACACGAGTAGCGGAATAATTATACCGATAAGTATATAACGAAAAGTGAGTGTGCCTTGAAATGAAATTAATTTTGCACAAACAAATAAAGCAATTATAATCAGAATAATAAGCATGTAAATAAAAATTTTTGTACGTGTAATGCCCCATTTTATTGCCATCGTGTGGCACTCCATTTCGCGGTCTCCGGGTTCATCTTCAATATCTTTAATAATTTCTCGCAGCCACGTGGTCAGAAACGCAAATACAGCAAAACCACCAACGTACAGATAAGTCATTGGAGGAATGTGTGTTTCAAAAATCAAATTTCCGAAAATTTTTTGCAAAATAGCCATTTTCAAAATGCCGACTGAAAGTACGCTAATAGCCGATAAAAATGCAACAATCAGATTGCCGATGATAAATTGCCGTTTGTAACTTGCTGAGTAAAACCACAATAGTCCGACTGTAACAATAAAAATAAACCCAAGCGTAAAACTTTTTAACAGAACTGCCAAAATCAAACCGGCAATAAGTCCTGCACCCGATAGAATTTGATAAATGAACATTGCCGATTTTTTACTTATAACATTGGTAATCATAAGTTTATCAGGTTTATTTATGCTGTCGATTTTTACATCAAAATAATCGTTGAGCACATATCCACCGGCGCAAATCAAAACACTGGCAGCAACAAGTAACCAAAAGTAAGTGCTGTTTTGTTGTGCAGATTCAAATCCGTGGATTTGCATAATTGGCTGTATTACAGCAAAATATATTAGAATTTGTATTGCAGCCAAAAATATCAGGTTTGGCAAACGAACAAGGCGAAAATATTTTGTCATTTTTTTAAATAAGAATAATAAATTTTTTATGCAGTTATCATAATTTATTCTTTTACAAAAGTACAAATTTTTTCCTAAAACAATAAAACCAAAAATGATGATGCTGTTTCGGCGTAACAAGATGCAACTCTGTATAATTTTACAGAGAAATTGTAAAATATTGAAAATAAAGTGGCAAAAAAATGCTCATAACCTGAAGGTCGCACGTTCGAATCGTGTCCCCGCAACTAATTGAAAACGAACTGATTAATCGGTTCGTTTTCTTATTTTTAACCACGAATAAAATGATATTGCATTGATTATAAGGAAAAAAACGAATAGTAATAAATTAAAATTGTTTTTAAGCATAATAGCGGAAAAAATTGCCGCCACACTGTATATCAGCCAGTAAATCCACGTTTCAAGCCATTTTCCTATCATCAAAAAATTTGCCAAAATACTTGATGAAATCATTATAGCAAAGATAGTTTTTATTATAAAATTGTCAAAAAACAGACCGTTTTTATGCAAATTCAAATAAAAAGAAGCGAAAACATAATCAATTATTATTATTAAAATAAATAATAAAATGAAAAATATTCGCCTTTTAAGATTTAAAAATTTTGGTGTAAAAATTTCATTATCAGTATTTTGTACGGATTTCTTTTCCCACGAAACAATTGCCGAAATTTGAAACGGAATAAACACAAAAAAATACAAAAAAGTCAGGTCAAAATTGCCTAAAAATGCGAATTGAACTCCTAGACACACAGAGGAAATAATTCCAAAATAGAAACCGACATAATTTTGCGGATTACGAATTGTGAGGATATAACAAACGCCAAAAATTGTTGCTAAAACACTTAACAATAGCGCTTTATCAAATACAAAATCTACTTTTAAGACCTTCATTGCGCCAAAAAGCGTGGCGGTCAATATCACCGCAATCAACAAATTTTTAAATGTAGAAATATATAAACGTTTCAAAATGTTAAATTTTTATAAAATTATTGTATTTATCGCTTCTCCTCCCATCAAGGTTGCCGAAGTTGCACTCGTAACTTTTACACTTACCAATTCTCCGATTTTTCGTCCTGCGCGTGGGAAAATTATCACTTTATTTTGCGAAGTCCGTCCGAAAAACTGCTCTTTTGAGCGTTTTGAAAAACCCTCTACAAGTACTTCAAACGTTTTGCCAACATCACTGAGATTACTTTGATGCGAAAGTTTGTTTTGCAGCGCAATTATTTCATTAAGTCTTTGAATTTTAATATCTTCCGAAATATCATCAGGCAATTTTTTTGCAGCCGCCGTTCCGGGACGTTCAGAATATTTGAACATAAAAGCCATATCAAATGCCGCCTGCTGCATCAGAGAAAGTGTTTGCGCGTGGTCGTCCTCGGTCTCACTGCTAAATCCGCAAAAAATGTCTGTTCCAATAGCCGCATCAGGTATAATTTGACGAATTGCCTCAATTCGCTCAACATATTGTTCACTCGTATAACGACGATTCATAAGTTTTAAAATTCTGTTGCTTCCGCTCTGCACCGGCAGATGAATATATTTGCAAAGATTTGGATATGAGGCAATTACGTTAATTGTATCATTATCTAAATCACTTGGATACGAAGTTGTGAAACGAATGCGAATGTCGGGAAAATTTTCCGCCACAATTTTAAGCAAGTCAGAAAAATAAATTTCCTTATTTTGCCAAATAGAATGATACGAATTTACGCTTTGACCTAACAAAGTGATTTCTTTACAGCGATTTTCTTTCAAATTGTTAATTTCGGATAGAATGCTTTCTACTTCGCGACTGCGCTCGCGCCCGCGCGTGTAAGGCACAACGCAATAGGAACAAAATTTGTTGCAGCCGCGCATAATTGAAACGAAAGCAGTAAGCGGATTCCCAAGCCGAAATGGAATTACGTCTTTATATGTTTCTGTTTTTGAGAGAGTTACATTTATTGCCTTTTCACCTCTTTCAACCGTATTTATCAGATTCGGAATATCAAGATATGCGTCAGGTCCGACAACAATATCAACTTTATGTTCGCTAATCAACTCATCTTTAACGCGTTCAGCCATACAGCCAATAACACCGATAATCAAATTTCGATTTTCTTTGCGTTTGACCGACTGAAAAAATTTAAGTCTTTGCAGCACCTTTTGTTCGGCATTGTCGCGCACAGAACAAGTGTTAATAAATACCGCATCCGCCTGTTGATAATTGTCTATAAGAGTAAACCCGTCAAGTTCCATAATTGCTGCAACAACCTCACTATCAGCAACATTCATTTGACAGCCATAAGTTTCTATATATAATTTTTTGTCGTTAAAATGTTGAGCTTCAGTCATTTATTGCAAATGTAAATTCCATTATTTTTTTTATTTTAGTATAAAAAAGGCTGCAAAAGTACAAAAAACAAATTACTATTAATAATTTTAGTCGTTTACATAAATTTTTCTGCCTTACTAAAAATTCAACATTTTATTTATTATTATTACTGCTGTTGCGTTAAGTTTTAACAAAGATTAACATTAAAATAAATTAAGTTCTTTGACATTTTGATTGAATTGACGTTGCTCAGTTAGGAGTTGTCGTATTGGGGTTTTGTCAAAAACC
>WQYU01000067.1 GCA_009781075.1 Paludibacter sp.
AATTACGATAAAGATTTGAATTAAAAAAATAAAATCGAAAAAAGTTGTCAACAGTCAAATGTGTGTAATGTTTAATCTTACTCTGTCAGCTTTCGCTTGCTCTGCCCCACATTGCACCTAACTCATAAATATGCGCAAAGGTATAAACTTTTTTTGTAATAAAAAAACAATTTTGCACTTTTTTTTACTTTTTTCGTAAAAATATTGAAAATAAATATCTTAGAAAATAAAAATATATGCGCGTTCTGTGTTTTTTGTGTGCGTATTTTTAATATTTTTCATTTGATGTTTCTGCTTTTTACTCTATTTATTACCTGTTTTTATATATACAAAATACGCATAGTATATGCCGCCATTCTTTTCATTTATTTCTCAATTGTCTTTTTAATTCTTCTATTTCCTTTTCTTTTTCGGCAATAGATTTTTCTTTTTCGGCAAGATATTTTTCTTGTTCAGCAAGCATTTTTCTGTTTTCAACAAGCGATTTTTCTTGTTCGGCAAGTGATTTTCTATTTTCTTCTATTGTTTTTCTGTTTGCTTCCATCGATTTTCTATTTTCTTCCATCGTTTTTTTGTTTGCTTCTATCGTTTTTTTGTTTGCTTCCATTGTTCTTCTATTTTCTTCTATTGTTTTATCTTTTTCTTTGAGCATTTTATTTATCTCAATACGCGCAACATCACGGAGATATTTAAAAATTTCATCCTCCTCTTTCATCTGTTTTTTTACTGTTGAATTGCCTGCAGCACCTTTCAAACGACGAATTATCGGACGAAATTTCTCGGGAAAATATTCTTCCTTAACATTCAGTATATGGTTATCGGAAGTGCGGTTACTTTGGTCAAAAACAGACAAAAGTTGTTCCAGTTCATTGCGGCGGCGTTCCTTCAAACAACTAATTTGAACAATCCACGATTTGTGATTCAACCCGTCTATAAATTTGCTGCTCTCGCCTACAATCTCTCCTGTGGAAACATCTTTTACTTCAGGCGAAATGCTCAAAACGGGAGTGTCGTATATGCCCAATTCTTTTCCAAGAAAATAAATAGCATAAATTTGCATGGCATCAACTTCGTCTTCTTCGGCTATACGATTTTCGGAATCAATATACTGTTCGCCAAGATAACGCCGAAAACGCATAATATCCGTAGGCAAGTCCGCTTTTTGCATTTCAATGATAATCACCTTGTGTTGTCCGTCAGGCAGTTTAATTTTGGCTGAAAAATCAAGCCGATAAACGGTCAAATTGGGTATTCCGCCCATATTTTTGTCTTTGTCCTTTTCACGGGTGTGTTCCTGCGGTTTAGGTTCCAAACTGACAACATCTTCTCCAATAATAGACGAAACTAACAATTTTGCTACCGTATTGTCTTCCATCATATACTTAAATACTACATCATAAATGGGATTTGCTATTTCCATATTTCAGTTTATTTAAAAATATTGCATTATAAAATGCAAAGATATAAAAAACATTTAATAATTTCAAGCATGTAAAATGAAAAAACTTTTATTTGAAACAAAAAAATATGTTATAAATTGTTATAAATTAAGAATATTATATGTATTTTCACTTTTCTCATTTTGTATTTAATCTTTTGTTTACACATTGTTATAATTTTTTATTTTTATAAACAAAAGTAATACTCCTGCAATATTATTTTTCACAATTACGGTTTCAAACATCCCAAAGGAACAATATATACCCCGTCTTTCCTTTTGAATGCAAATTGTCCGCCCGTTACAACCATTAAAAAAGATGGTTTCCGCATTTTCTCCGTGTTAATTTTTTCTGTTAATTTTATCAAATTTTCTGCGGCTTTTTCAATTTCCCTGCTTCCCATTTTTACCTCTATTGCTCCCCATCGTCCGTCCCGAAGTTGCACTATCAAATCTGCTTCCAGTCCGCTTTTGTCACGATAATGAAAAACATCGCCATCGTTATGCTGTGCATAAATACGGATATCCCGCGTACAAAGCGCTTCAAAGAGCAGTCCGAAATATTCAAAATCTTTCAAAATCATTCCCTGATTTATCCTCATCACTGAGGTTGCAATGGCAGGGTCAACAAAATGGTGCTTTGGTGAAGTTCTGATAGCCGTTTTTGAACGCAACCTTGGCAACCAAGCCGGTAGCGGTTCTGCCACAAAGATTCTTCTTAAAGCATTGTAATATGTTGAAATTGTTTTATCCGAAATGCTTTCTCCCGTTGCTTCCACATCGTCCAAAATTGTTTGAAATGACGCTGTTGTTGCAATGTTTCGTGCAAGTGAGCGGAGCAGCAATCTCACTTTGTTCGGATTTTTATCCACGCCATCCACTCTCGAAACATCATTATTTACTATTGCCTCAACATAATCAACAGGCATTCTCAACGCCGTCCTGTCTGCTTTTCCAATAGATGCGGGAAAACCTCCTCGACAAATACAAAAGGCAATTTGCTCAATGCTCAAGTTTGAAACACTTTCAATATCCTGCACATCGTTAAATAAATTTATCAACGAAATATCGCCGTTCGATTCGCCCGACTCATACAAACTCATTGTCCGCATCATCATTCGCGCAATGCGACCGGTTCCTGTGTGTCTTGTTGCGTTATCTATCGGAGTAGCGGAACCTGTCAAAATAAATTGCCCTGTTTTTTGCCGCTTATCCACCTCAAAACGAACAGCGTCCCAAAGCACAGGTGTCTCTTGCCACTCATCGAGCAGTCGAGGCGTAGCCCCTCTGAGCAACAACGATGGTTTTGTGTCTGCCATTTGCTGATACGACTTTGTGCTGTCAGGGTCTTGCATCAGTAAAGCGCTTTTGGCAAGATTTTCGGCAGTGCTTGTTTTTCCACACCATTTTGCACCCTCTATTAACACTGCTCCTGCCGAAGAAAGTGCATCCTGCAATTCATTATCGCAAATCCTTGATATATAATTATTTTGTGCCATAATTAAAATATTTTTACACTGCAAAGGTAATACTTATTTCCGAATTTGGCAAACTTTCATTTCCCTATTTGGCAGTATTTTATTTCTGAATTTGGCAGCATTTCATTTCCCCATTTGGCACTGTTTTATTTCCGAATTTGGCAATATTTTATAATATTATTTTTCGTACCTTTGCAAAAATATATATTCAAAATGCGTTATGTCTTTCAATTATCAAAACTATCAATTTTCCACAGGCGAACATCATAATAAAAATGTTATTTTTGTGCATTTTCCATATAATCTGTTGTTGAAAAATGAATTGAAACAAAGATTTTCAACCGCCAAATGGAGTATGTCCAAAAGTTGCTGGTATCTGCCCGATGTCAATTCCATTAGAAATGAACTCGGTATAAAACCTCGAACGGAAATAGGAAAAGCCGTTGTCGGCAAAATTCATCCGATAAATCTTGCAGCGCTCAAAAAAATGCACGAACTGCTTTTGCTCAAAGCATACAGCCCAAACACCATCAAAACGTACTGCACCGAATTTGCACAACTGCTCTACCTGCTCAAAGACACAAACGTGGATACGCTGACACCGGAACGTTTGCGTTCATATCTTTTATATTGTGTTACAAAACTCAAACTTTCGGAAAACATTATCCACAGCCGTCTGAATGCTATAAAATTTTACTTTGAACAGGCGCTGCACCACGAAAAGATTTTTTTTGAAGAAATCCCGCGTCCAAAAAAGAAATCATCTCTGCCCAAAGTGTTCAGTAAAAATGATATTGTCAAAATTTTTGCCAAAGTTGATAATCCCAAGCATTTACTAATGCTCAAATTATGTTACGGAATGGGTTTGCGCGTGAGCGAAATTGTAAATCTGAAAGTTGCCGGCATCGACAGCAACCGAATGCTTGTACATATTGAAGCCGCCAAAGGCAAAAAAGACCGTTATGTAACTCTGCCTTCGTCTGTACTTGAAGATTTGCGCAATTATTACAAAAATTATCGACCAAAAATGTATCTTTTTGAGGGTCAGTATGGCGGGCAATATTCCGTTCGCAGCGTGCAGGCGGTTTTTAAAAATGCTATGCGAAAAGCAAAAATCAATAAAGCGGTTGGAATACACGGATTACGACACAGTTACGCCACACACCTGTTGGAATGCGGCACAGATATGGTTTTTATTCAAAAATTATTAGGACATAAAGATATAAAAACCACAGAAATTTATGCCAAAGTAACCAATCGTCAGTTAGGAAAAGTCAAAAGTCCGCTTGACGATTTGTAAAATTAATCCGAGCGAAAATTCACGAATAGCACCTACAGCGTTTTAGCAGCTTGGCGTCAGGCGGGGGTATCGGTAAGGCTCAGACGGGAGCAAAACTCCCAAAATCCTGCGAAAGTGAAAAACGAAAATACACCTCCGCTCTTGTGCGAAGGTGTATTTTCGTCATTTAATTTAATACTTAAATATTATGAAAATTTTTATCCTTCTGTATTAATATCATCTTTGCTAATCTCTTCTTTTTTTGAAGATTTTCTTGTTCTTTTTACTTTTTCTTTCACTTCTTTAACTGCTTCTTCTGTTTTTTCCTCAACTTTTACTTCGATAACATCTACTGCTTCCTCAGATTTTTTCGTTGACTTTTTAGCAGTTTTTTTCACTTTTTCCACAGGTTTTTCAAGTTGCTCTTTTAGGTCGGCAAGTTGCTGAATGTCGCCCAAAGTTGTTTTTTCCAATACCTGATTTGGTAATTCTTCGGAAATCTCTTCTACTTGTTTTTTGCTGCGTCTGCCCTTTGCAGGTTTTTCCTCAACAGTTTCTTCTTGCGGCGCTGGCTCTATTTCAAAAGTTTTAGTGTGAGAAACAAGAATACGCTTTGTGTCTTTATTAAATTCAATAATTTTCAAATCCAAATTTTCGCCAACTTGTGCCTGCGAGCCGTCTTCTTTGACCATTTGGCGAGACAAAACAAATCCTTCTACTCCGTATGGTAATGCCACTATTGCACCTTTCTCGGTAATTTCAACAATATGCCCCTGATGAACGCTGCCTTCGGTAAAGACGGTTTCAAGATTGTTCCAAGGGTTGTCTTCCAATTGCTTGTGTCCGAGCGATAAACGCCGATTTTCCTTGTCTATTTCCAAAACTACAACTTCTATATTTTCACCGACTTTGGTAAATTCTGACGGATGTTTGATTTTCTTTGTCCAACTAAGGTCGGATATATGAATCAGTCCATCGACTCCTTCTTCTATTTCAACAAATACTCCGAAATTTGTAAAGTTTCGAACTTTTGCAATATGTTTGCTTCCGACAATATATTTTTCTTCGATATTTTGCCACGGATCAGGATAAAGTTGTTTTATTCCAAGCGACATTTTGCGTTCATCGCGGTTCAGTGTAAGTATCTCTGTTTCAACCTCATCACCAACTTTTAGAAAATCTTGTGCTGAACGCAAATGTTGAGACCAACTCATTTCCGAAACGTGAATTAATCCTTCGACGCCGGGAGCGACTTCAAGAAATGCGCCATAATCAGCCATCACAACAACTTTTCCCTTAATCTTATCTCCAACTTTCAGTTCCGGATCAAGTGCATCCCATGGATGTGGTGAAAGTTGTTTTAGTCCTAAGGCAATACGTTTTTTCTCTTCATCAAAATCAAGGATAACAACATTGAGTTTTTCGTCCAAATGAACAATTTCTTCGGGGTGAGTAACACGTCCCCAACTGAGGTCGGTTATATGAATTAAGCCATCTACTCCACCCAAGTCAATAAATACGCCATAAGTTGTAACGTTTTTGACTATTCCTTCGAGTACCTGACCTTTTTGCAGGTGTCTCATTATTTCGGCTTTTTGCAATTCTATTTCAGCCTCTATCAACGCTTTGTGCGACACAACAACGTTTCTATATTCCTGATTGATTTTCACAACCTTAAATTCCATTGTTTTGCCTACATACATATCGTAATCGCGGATTGGCTTAACATCAATTTGAGAGCCTGGCAAAAACGCCTCAATGCTGAAAATATCTACAATCATACCGCCTTTTGTACGGCATTTAATATAACCCTTCACAATTTCATGACTTTCAAGCGCCTCGTTTACTCTATCCCACGAGCGTGCCTGACGGGCGAGACGATGTGAAATGACGAGTTGTCCTTTTTTATCTTCCTGTGTTTCAACAAAAACTTCTACTTTGTCGCCGACTTTGAGGTCGGGGTCGTAGCGAAATTCGCTAATAGAGACAACACCTTCCTGTTTTGCTCCAATATTAACTACAACTTCGCGTTTGTTCATCGCAGTAATTACCCCTTCAACAACTTCGTGGTCTTTAACAGAGGTAAGCGTTTTGTCGTATTCGTTTGCAAGTTTTTCCTTATCCTGCTGAGACATTAAATCTCCTTCTTCGTAGGCATCCCAATCAAAATCTGCATCTGGTTTGGCAGGAGAAAGTTGTATTTCGGGTTTTTCGGATGAGGTATTTGGTACTTCTTCAATAATTTCCTCGTTTTGAGGAATTTCTGTTTCATCGATGATATCCTCATTTTGAGGAATTTCAATTTCATTTGTAATCTCCTCATTTTGAGGAACTTCATTTGTGCTCTCGTTCTCCATTTCGGGAACATTTTGGATTTCTTCCATTGAATATAATTTTTTATAAATTAAAAGTTAGACATTATGTTGTTTATTATATGAGCGCAAAAGTACAATAAATTATTTAAAATATAAAATAAAAAAATAAAATAACGGTATTAAATGACAAAATGACTTTTTTTACAAATAATTATGACAGTTTTGTCATACTTTTTTGTTGGCACAAATTATGCAATAAGGCGAAATATAATTTTTAATAAATAAAATTTTAAAATATGAAAGTAAATATCAAACCATTGGCAGACCGCGTGTTGGTACGTCCGGCAGCGGCAGAAGAGAAAACAGCAAGCGGAATAATCATTCCCGACACGGCAAAAGAAAAGCCCCTTAAAGGCGAGATACTTGCCACAGGCGGCGGAACCAAAGATGAAACTATGGTCGTAAAAACCGGCGATTCAGTTCTCTACGGCAAATATGCAGGAACCGAACTCGAGTGGGAAGGCGAAAAATTACTGATTATGAGGCAAAGTGATATTCTGGCAATAATCTAAATTTTAATTTTAACCATTTAATATTCGCTTTTGAAATTGATTTTTTTCATTCAAAACAAACAAGTTTATTATTTATGGTAAATATCTTATTAATTTTTAAATCTTAATTTTTTAATAAAAATTTTTATGTCAAAAGAAATTCTTTATAATGTTGAAGCACGCGAACAGTTAAAAAAAGGCGTGGACGAACTCACTAATGCAGTGAAAGTTACCCTTGGACCAAAGGGTCGTAATGTGATTTTAGAAAAAAAATTCGGTGCCCCCACAATTACCAAAGACGGCGTTACGGTAGCAAAGGAAATAGAATTAACGGATGCGTTTCAAAATCTTGGCGCACAATTAGTTAAGGAAGTTGCATCTAAAACAGGCGATGACGCAGGCGATGGTACAACAACCGCTACGGTTCTTGCACAATCAATTATAAATGTGGGACTTAAATATGTTACCGCAGGCGCAAATCCTATGGATTTAAAACGCGGAATAGATAAGGCGGTTGCAAGCGTTGTAGAAAGCATAGCAGCGCAATCGGAAAAGGTAGGAGACAACTACGACAAAATAGAGCAGGTTGCGAGCGTTTCGGCTAATAATGATGCGGAAATCGGAAAACTGATTGCCGATGCAATGAGAAAAGTATCAAAAGAAGGTGTAATTACAATAGAAGAATCAAAAGGCACAGATACACATATTGATGTGGTTGAAGGTATGCAGTTCGACAGAGGATATATTTCGGCGTATTTTGTTACAGATACCGAAAAAATGGAATGCCAGATGGAAAAACCATACATTTTGATTTATGACAAAAAAATTTCCAATCTCAAAGAATTACTTCCTGTTCTCGAACCTGCTGTGCAGTCGGGGCGTCCTTTGTTAATTATTGCCGAAGATGTTGATAGCGAAGCACTTACAACTTTAGTTATCAACAGGTTACGCGCACAATTGAAGATATGTGCCGTTAAAGCGCCCGGCTTTGGCGACAGAAGGAAAGAAATGTTGCAAGACATTGCCATTTTGACAGGAGGAGCAGTTATTTCCGAAGAAACAGGAACAACCCTTGAAAACGCTACGCTTGATATGCTTGGTACTGCCGAAAAAATTACGGTAGATAAGGATAATACCGTTATTGTAAATGGCGCTGGCAGCAAAGATGCAATACAATCGCGAATTCATCAGATTAAGGCGCAAATTGCCTCAACTACAAGCGATTATGACCGCGAAAAACTTCAGGAACGTCTTGCCAAACTTGCCGGCGGAGTGGCTGTACTTTATGTTGGCGCACCTTCGGAAGTTGAGATGAAAGAAAAGAAAGACCGCGTTGATGACGCTTTGAGCGCAACCCGTGCCGCAATAGAAGAAGGGATTGTTCCCGGAGGCGGCGTGGCTTATATTCGTGCTATTGACGCACTGGCAAAAGTTAAAGCCGATAACGATGATGAGGCATTTGGCATTGAGATTGTAAAACGGGCAATTGAAGAGCCTTTGCGCCAGATTGTTATCAATGCAGGCAAAGAAGGCGCTGTTGTTGTACAAAAAGTGAGCGAAGGCAAAGGTGATTTTGGTTACAATGCACGCACTAACAAGTACGAAAATTTCTTTAAGGCAGGCGTGGTTGACCCTGCAAAAGTGGCTCGTGTTGCTTTGGAAAACGCTGCTTCAATAGCCGGAATGTTCCTTACCACCGAGGCAGTTGTTACCGAAAAGAAAGAAGAAAACCCTGCTCCTGCAATGCCAATGGGTGGTGGAATGGGTGGAATGATGTAATTAAATTAAATTAAATATTATTTCAAAAGGAAACCGAACTTTTTTGTTCGGTTTCCTTATATTTTGTAATCTACGCTTTATTGCACGAGGAGAGTTAATGTGCCGCAACCATCATTTTCCATTATATATAAAGTTTAATAATTCTTTTTTCAATTACTCTACTGTTTTGCAAATTTAGAAATAAAGTTGCATTCAAAGATTGAATCTATCATTTTTTAATTTTTAATTTGCCAAATAATTTTACTACTTTTGTCAAAGTTTTTCCGGTGTGTTTTTAATACACCTTAATTTTATAAAATCAGAAAATATTTAAAAAATATCCTTAATATTTATGAAAAACATAATTTTAATTTCATTAATTGCAACAACATTTATGTTTGCTTGTAACAATCAGAAGACGGCTCAAAATCAGCCGATTAACTATCCCGAAACCGCTAAATGCGACACTTGTTTCAATGTCTATTTTGGGGATAGCATTGCCGAGCCATACGCATGGCTCGAAGATGACACTTCGCCACAAACAGAACAATGGGTAACAGCGCAAAACGTAGTTACACAAAATTATTTAGCGCAAATCCCTTACCGCGAAGAGTTGAAAAAACGAATGACAGACCTCGTTAATTACGAAAAATTCGGTACGCCGTTTGTAAAAAACGGAAAATATTATTTTTTCAAAAATGACGGACTGCAAAATCAGAACGTTTTGTATGAAAAAAATACCCTTGACGGCGATGCACAACTGCTTTTAGACCCCAATGTACTTTCGGATGACGGCACTGTGGCTCTCAAAGGCATTGGTTTTTCTAATGACGGAAAATATATGTCGTACTCAATTTCCCGCTCAGGAAGCGACTGGGAGGAGATTTATGTGATGGATTTGGCAACAAAAAAACTTGCCGACGATAAAATCGAATGGGCAAAATTTCCATCCGTTTCGTGGTACAAAGACGGCTTCTTCTATTCTGCATACGATGCACCAACTGCAAAGGGTAAAGAATTTTCAAATGTAAATGAAAATCAGAAAGTTTATTATCATAAAATCGGTACAACCCAAAAATCCGACATGCTTGTTTATCAAAATAAAAATTTTCCAAAACGTTTTTACGGGGCAAATGTTCCCGATGAAGAAAATGCAATATTTTTCTTTGAAAGCGGCTTTAATAATGGAAACAGGATGTTCGTAAAATCTTTAACAAAACAAAATGCTCCCATTATCGAAATTGCCTCCGATGACCAATACGAATATAGTGTGGTTGAAATGACAGGAGATAATTTTTATATTTTTACAAATTATAATGCTCCGAAATATCGTTTGATGATGGGTGATATTAAAAATCCGAAAATAGAAAATTGGGTTGATGTAATTCCCGAAAGTGAACACGTGCTTACTTCGGCGGGCTTTACAAATGGCAAAATCATTGCAACATACGACCAGGATGCCACAACACGTGCTTATGTCCTGTCGACAGACGGCAAACAATTGAATGAAATTCTGTTTCCAACCTTCGGCTCAGCAAGTTTTAGTTATGATAAAAAAGAAAAAAATATTTTCTATTCTTTTAATTCTTTTTCATTCCCTAATACAATTTATAAATATGATATAACCAACAATAAATCAGAAATTTATATTGAACCGAAAGTCGATTTTGTTCCCGAAAATTACATTACCGAACAGCATTTTTATACTTCAAAAGACGGAACAAAAGTGTCTATGTACCTCGTTTATAAGAAGGGGCTGAAAAAAAACGGCAACAACCCTACTCTACTCTACGGCTACGGCGGTTTTAACATTACTTACAGACCGACATTTTCAACTTTCAGGATTCCATTTTTGGACAACGGCGGCGTTTATGCAATTGCAAATATACGCGGCGGTGGCGAATATGGTGAAGAATGGCATATTGCAGGCACTAAAATGCAGAAACAGAATGTTTTTGATGATTTTATTGCCGCAGGCGAATATTTGATTTCCGAAAAATTTACTTCCAAAGAGAAACTTGCAGTTCTCGGCGGCTCAAACGGCGGACTGCTAATAGGAGCAGTAGTGAATCAACGTCCGGACCTGTTTAAAGTTGCTATACCGGAAGTGGGAGTGATGGATATGTTGCGCTATCACAAATTTACTATCGGCTGGAATTGGGCTTCCGATTACGGCACAAGTGAGGACAGCAAAGAAATGTTTGAATATTTGAAATCATATTCACCTTTGCACAATATCAAAAATGACGGTACCCCCTACCCTGCTATTTTGATTACCACTGCCGACCACGATGACCGCGTTGTGCCTGCACATTCTTTTAAATATGCAGCAACATTGCAGGCAGCAAACACTGGAGACGCTCCGAAAATAATCAGAATTGATACCAAAGCAGGACACGGCGGCGGCAAGCCGATTTCCAAAGCCATTGACGAACAGGCTGACGTTTATTCGTTTATTATGTGGAATTTGGGAATAAATAAATTGAATAAATAAATTGATTTTTAAAATATTTTAAAAAAAAATTGCAAAAAGGAAAAAATATATTAATTTTGCATTTTTGTATAACAATTTTAAAATAAAATTGAAAAAGAAAATTTAACATATACAATCTTGAAGACATAATCATTCAGTACATTATGAATTTTTTTGTATTAATATTTTAAAAATATTTAAAAATAATGAGAAAAAAGATTAAAATTTCGGCATTTGTAGTATTGTTGCTTTGTGGCGCTCAAATTGGCAAACTAC
Organism: Paludibacter sp.; assembly: GCA_009781075.1. Lineage (GTDB taxonomy): Bacteria > Bacteroidota > Bacteroidia > Bacteroidales > Paludibacteraceae > WRGS01. Next base: position 11,569 of record WQYU01000067.1, read on the forward strand.
AAGCACAGGATTATATCCTTGAAGGTTACAGACACAATTTGGCAGTGTGGCTTGGTGCCGGTTATTCGCGTTTGGGGCATAACATTAATCAAACAACCGACTATGTTTTTACACGTACAGACAACAATGTACCTCCTTATTATCAACTGACAAACGTGGTTGATATGCCGTTGAACAGAAAAATTCCCGGTGGTTTCGGCGGATTGCTTGGCGTTGGATATCAGGGTAGTATCAATAAATTTATGTTTGGAGGTGGTGTGGAATTAAATTTTTTAAATTCCAAAACTACATTTAACAATTTTAATCAGCATATTGCGTATCAATATCCTTATTTGAATGAGGATATTAACATTGTTTATAATTATAAATTCAGCAAAGTTACCGATGTTCAAAATGCAGGATATGTTAATATTCCAGTCAATATTGGCTATCGTTTTGATGATTTATTTTATGGTATGATTGGAGCAAAATTTGGAATAAATTTGATTGGCTTTTCTTCGTCAAAAGGCACTTTCTCTACTGAGGCGCAAGACCCTCAATTTATCGAAGATGAGACAATGATTAATCTTCCGAATCATGGAATTGTTAATGACAGAACAACAGGTACGATGTCAAAAGGATTAAAATTTAATCCCAATGTAATCGGCTCAGTTGAATTTGGCGTTTATCTTGATAAATGGATTTACGGCACAATGCAACGGCGCGACCGTCAAGGAAATTACGAAAAAAGGAATTCGTACCGCGTAGGACTGTTTCTCGACTATGGTTTTGCTGATATTCATAAATATGATATATCTTCTTATACGATTGACCCTGGATATCTTAGTAATATTCCTCAGGTGAGTAGTGGCTTAATTACCGCACCGACAATAATTACCCAAAATAATGTTAATATGGGTTTAAATCCTGATATTAAGATAAATCAAGCTTTTCAGGCAAAGGAATCGTGGGGCAAGGCTGTACATTCAATGCTTTTGGGCGTTAAATTTACTATGCTGTTCGACCTGACGCCAGATAAGGAATATGTACGTCCGGTTCGTCCGCGTTTTTCTGCAAAAGTTGTTGATTCAGAAACAGGAAATGGAATTGCTGCACAACTTTTGTTAAAAAATTCACAGGGACGTCAAGTTGGGAAACTTACTGCAAATCGCAAAACAGGCGTCGCCTCGCGTTTGCTTGCAGCGGGAACTTATTCGCTTGATGTAACTATGAACGACTACGAACCGTATAACTCGGATGCAGCACCATCAGTAAAACCAGATACTATACTTATCCAACTTATACATAAGCCCGTGCTGACTGTGAAAGTTATTGATTCTGAAACTCAGTTACCGCTTGCAGCAGATATTACGGTTAATGACGAGGTAGAAGGTAAGCAGATTTTCCGTGCTACAGCCGACAAAACAACAGGCGAAACCTCAAAAACAATTGAAAAAGGCAATTATATAGTTTTGGCTTCCGCACAGGGTTATATTTCAAATTCTGCTAACATAACTGCTTCAGGAAAAACATCAACAGTAATCCAACTCGATGCTATAAAACCAGAAGTTCCTATCGTATTGGAAAATCTTTTCTTTGACTTTGATAAATGGACCATAAGACCTGAGAGTGAACCGGAATTGCAGAAATTGCATGATTTATTGACAGATAATCCGACAATTAAGATTCATATCGTGGGTCATACAGACGACAGAGGCACCGATGCTTACAACGATAATTTGTCGTTGCACCGTGCAGAATCCGTTTATAATGAAATGGTAAGACGTGGTATTGACAAATCGCGTATGACCTTTGAAGGCAAAGGCAAACGAGTACCTGTTTGTACAGAAGACGACAGCGAAGAATGCCGCGCAAAAAACCGTCGGGTTGAATTTACAATTACTGAAAAATAAATTTTTGTCAATATGTTAAGAGAAATACGGGTGCGATATATTATGGTATGTGTTGCACCCGTATCTTTTTTTACGGTTTTGTTAATTTGGTGTATATTTTACAAAAAAATATCTTTGAAAATCAACACTTTATCTTCTCAAATTATATATAAAACTATACTAAATTAACAATACCAAATTATAAATTATTAGAATATGACAAGTACACAAGAAAAAATATTGGATGTTTTTAAACAGTTCAAAACAGCAAAAGAAGGGATATTAAATTCCATCCAATAAATTACTTATCTTGGGACAGACGTTCACAAGATGAATTTCCGAATGCTATGCAAGGATTAATTGATGACGGTTTTGTTTCTACAAAAGACGACAGATGGTATATTCTTACAGAGCAAGGATATGAGTATATTTACAAAAATTATACGGTAAAAGATACCGAAGAGCTAATAATGAGTGTGTTTAGAAAGCACAAAAAGGGCATAGGAGAACCGATTATGTCGAATAGTTTTTTAAGTTTACAGCAAGATATGGAAAGGTTTCATTTTGATAATTATGGTTTGGCTTTTCAAAATTTGATAGAGGGAAATTTCATAGAATTAGTCAATGATAGACTTTACAAATTAACTAAAGATGGTTACGATAGGATACGGTAGTTTCAACCACTAAATGCAACTATTCATTTTGCAAAAGTATGAAAAAAATTTGTTTCGGTGAATAAAAATTTAATTTTGCTCGCGGTATATTGTTAATGTTATACTGTATCTATTTTATTTGATGATAGTTAAGTGTATCAAAATCCGTTTTTTTCGGTATGTA
>WQYU01000068.1 GCA_009781075.1 Paludibacter sp.
ACGGTTGGTAATAATCAGTTTTTCAAGTTGTTGAAAAGAATTAAACCAATCTTTTGATTGTGGAAATACAGTGTTCCCATACTTGTTAAGTGAAGTATTAAATGCTTGAAGTTGCTTTTTCTTTGTGCTTTTCGCCATTCCTGTGTGGTAAAATGTAAATTCGTTCTTAAAAAACTCGCGCACAAGAAATGTTTTTCCCACACGTCTGCGTCCAAACACTACAACAAACTCGGCTTTATCGCTTTCAATAATTCGTTGTAATTCTGCTTTTTCGTAATTTCTGCCAATCATAATAATACTCCTTTATTCGGCTGCAAATATATAAAAAAATATAGTTACAGCCGAATAAAAAATATTTTCTCATAAAAAAACAGCAAAAAAAGTTGCATTTGATACTTGAATCTACTTATAAGTATTTTTTTTAATAAAAAAAGCAGTACTTTTGTTGTAATTTTTTAGGGAATAAATTATATATATAAAATTCTCATATACAATAGTTTAATAAAAATATTAATAATAATATGAAAGAAATCAAATTTTCATTACTCTACAGAGATATGTGGCAATCGTCGGGTAAATATGTACCCCGCAAAGACCAACTTGAAAAAGTCGCTCCACACATTATTGAAATGGGCTGTTTTGCCCGCGTAGAAACAAACGGCGGCGCCTCCGAACAGGTTAATCTGCTGTTTGGTGAAAATCCTAATGAATCTGTTCGCGCTTTTTGCAAATATTTTAATAATGCAGGCATTCAAACTCACATGTTAGATAGAGGACTTAACGGAATTCGGATGAATCCTGTTCCGGCTGACGTGCGCAAATTGATGTATAAAGTTAAGAAAGCACAGGGCGTCGATATTACGCGCATCTTTTGCGGTTTGAATGATAATCGCAATATTATTCCCGCAATCGGCTGGGCAAAAGACGCAGGAATGATTGCTCAGGCAACAATGTGCATCACTTATTCACCGATTCACAATGCAGATTATTATATCCGAATGGCAGAAGAATTGATTGCAGCAGGCGCCGATGAAATTTGTTTGAAAGATATGGCTGGTGTTGGGCGTCCGGTTACAAATGGAAAAATTGTTAAGGCAATAAAAGATAAACATCCTGATATTCCTGTTGAATATCACGGACATACAGGACCAGGATTTTCGGTTGCCTCAATGCTTGAAGTGGCAAAAGCAGGAATTGATTATATTGACGTGGCAATGGAACCGCTCGCATGGGGAATGATTCACCCTGATGTAATTACAATTATTGAAATGCTCCGTGATGCCGGCTTTAATGTTCCGGAAATCAATATGAATGCCTATATGAAAGTGCGCGAACTGACGCAAAGTTTTATAGACGACTTTTTGGGATATTTTATCGACGATAGGAATCGTTTTATGAATTCGTTGCTCATTGGCTGCGGACTTCCGGGCGGAATGATGGGGTCGTTAATGGCTGACTTAAAAGGTGTCCACGCCGCTATTAATTCCAATCTCAAAGCAAAAGGACAAAAAGAACTGACCGAAGATGAACTGCTTGTTCAACTTTTTGATGAAGTGAATTATGTATGGCCCAAAGTGGGTTATCCACCGCTTGTAACGCCTTTTAGCCAATATGTTAAAAATATTGCCTTGATGAATATTTTCACTATGAGCAAAGGTGGAAAACGTTACGAAATGATTGACAAAGCAACATGGGATATGATTCTTGGCAAAGCAGGAAATTTGCCCGGACAACTTGCACCCGAAATTATTGAACTTGCAAAAGAAAAGGGTTTAGAATTTTCTACCAATAATCCTCAGGATAATTATCCCGATGAATTGCCGAAATATATTGAGATGATGAAGGAACTCGGATGGGAGCGCGGACAGGATGATGAAGAACTTTTTGAATTTGCAATGCACGAAAAGCAATATCGTGAATATAAATCGGGCGAGGCGAAAAAACGTTTCAACAAAGAACTCGAAGACGAAATAAACAAACGTTTTAGCGTAGGAGGTACGGCAGCGCCTTCGGTTAATTTGACCGAACTTGCAATAGCCCGTCACCCTAACGCTGAGGCGATTATTGCTCCTGTGGGCGGACGTGTTTTGTGGGAATTTGATTTTGACGACATCTCGATAAAACCCGAAAACGGAAAACTTTTCAAAGAAGGCGACCTTCTTTGTGCAATGCAAACAACTAACGGACTTGAATTTATCTATTCCAACTACGACGGAAGAGCAGTTGATGCCGTTGAACAGGGGAAAGTTGTTAAAAAAGGAGACGTTGTTGCATATTTGGAAAAATAATATTTATTTTGATATATTGATATAATTTTTAAACAGGGAAATGCCGTTCTAAACAAGAATGGCATTTTTTTTCTTAAAACAATTCTTTTGTTTTTTTTGAGAATCGAATTTTGCCTAAATGCTTATATGCCAATTCAGTAACCTCACGCCCGCGTGGGGTGCGTTTTAAGAATCCTTCTTTTATTAAAAATGGCTCATAAACCTCTTCTAATGTGCCTGCATCTTCGCCAAGTGCAGTAGCAATGGTTGTAAGTCCGACAGGTCCGCCGCTAAATTTGTCAATAATTGTAGTAAGAATTTTATTGTCAATTTCATCAAGTCCGTAGCGGTCAATATTTAATGCCTCAAGTGCATATTTTGCAATTTCAATATCAATAGAACCACTTCCTTTGACCTGAGCAAAGTCGCGTACGCGGCGCAGAAGAGCATTGGCAATTCGCGGAGTTCCACGACTTCGTCCGGCAATTTCGGTTGCTGCATCGTTGTTGCAATTTACGTCAAGCAGTCTTGCAGAACGCAAAATGATATGTTTAATTACCTGATTATCATAATATTCAAAATGACAATTAATTCCAAAACGTGCCCTGAGCGGCGAAGTGAGCAATCCGCTTCTGGTTGTTGCTCCAATAAGAGTGAATGGATTGAGGTCAAGTTGAATTGAGCGCGCACTTGGACCTTTATCTATCATAATATCAATACGATAGTCCTCCATTGCAGAATAAAGATATTCTTCTACAATGGGGCTGAGACGGTGAATTTCGTCAATAAAAAGGACATCATTGGTTTCCAAACTTGTTAGCAATCCGGCAAGGTCGCCCGGCTTGTCTAAAACGGGACCGGATGTAATTTTAAAACCAACATTAAGTTCATTGGCAATAATGCTCGAAAGTGTAGTTTTGCCTAATCCCGGCGGTCCGTGCAGCAAAACGTGGTCGAGCGACTCGCTACGCATACGCGCCGCCTGAGTAAAAATGCGCAGATTTTCCACAATTTTTTCCTGTCCGCTAAAATCATCGAACGATAACGGGCGCAGTGCATTTTCAAATTCACGCTCACGCTCGTTTATTTTGCTGCTCCGTATGTCGATGTCGAAATCTTCCTGCATTGAGTTATAAGAGTTTATAAAAATATTATCCGTCAAAAATTTAAGATTATGGCAAAAGTACAATTATTTTTCTTAATCTCCACCGCTTCCATTTAAATTTAAAATATAATCGACCTTTTCAGACAAAGGCATTTGCCATTCAAGCCAGTGAATTTTTAATCCACGCCGTTCCATTCCTCTAAACCAAGTCATTTGCCGTTTTGCAAACTGATGAATAGCAATTTCGAGTTGTGTAAACATTTCGTTGTTCGAAATTTGACCGAGTACAAATTGTGTAACATATTTATATTCAAGTCCATAATAAATTAAGTCGTCTGCTGAAACTCCATTTGCGAGTAAGTTTTTTATTTCGTCAACCATTCCACTTTCAAGACGATTTTTTAGACGTTGTGAAATTTTTTCACGGCGTGCTTCCCGCTCAATATCAATACCAATAATTAAACTGTTAATAGGCTGAAATTCACATAATTGAAGATTATTTTTTTGTGAAAAACAGGCAATTTCAATAGCGCGAATTACTCGCTGAGGACTGCTTGTGTCGGTGGTGTTGTGCAGGGTTTTATAAGTAGCAAGAATTGCTGTCAATTCTTCTAATGTTTTGTTTTTTAACGAGTTTCGTAATATTTTATTTTCAGGCACATCCGGCAAGTTGTACCCGCGCAAAACTGCCTCAATGTACAGCCCTGAGCCGCCACAAAGCACAGGAACAATATTTTTATTTTTTAATTGCGAAAAAATATTATGAAAATCTCTCTGATATTGAAAAATATTATATCTGCTTCCCGGTTGACAAATATCAATTAAATAATAAGGAATTTGTTGATTATCAACAAAATATTCATTCAAATCTTTGCCTGTCCCAATATCCATTGAGCGATAAACCTGCCGCGAATCTCCGCTAATAACCGCCGAATGCAACCGTGCAGCCACCGCACAAGATACAGCCGTTTTCCCCGACGCAGTAGGTCCAATTATCGTAATTAATTCATACATTTTGTAAAAAATAAAAGTTGCCATTCAAATTATTATTATTCTGAACCAACTGAAATATCGTTCAACTTTTCTTAACATTTTTTCGGCGTGCTGTTTTGGGTTTTACATCGGGTTGTGCAGAAATAATTTCCTGACATTTTTCCTTTGTAAGTTCTTCCGGCTTCGTTCCTTTTGGAATTTTATAATTTGAATTATTGAATTTGATATATGCTCCAAAACGTCCGTTAAGCACTTGAATATCATCGAAATTATGAATAGTTTTGTTCTGTTCGGTTTGACGTTTGTTCTCAATAATTTCAATTGCGCGTTCTTGGGTTATTTTCATTGGGTCATCAGATTTTTGAAGCGAATAAAAAGAGGAGTTGTGCAAAATATACGGTCCAAAACGTCCAATAGCAATTTTCATCGGTTTGCCTTCATAATCACCAACTTCACGAGGCAGTTTGAAAAGTTCGAGCGCTTCTTCCAAGGTAATACTTTCAATAGTTTGCTCGCGGCGCAGCGAGGCAAAAACGGGTTTTTCGGCATCTTCTGATGTTCCGATTTGTGCTATCGGACCAAAGCGTCCGATGCGAGCAGAAACCTGCTTGCCTGTTTTTGGGTCTTTGCCTAATATGCGTTCCCCGCTTTGGCGTTCAGAAGTTTCAAGCGTATTCTCTACATCTTTATGAAATTTTTTATAAAAAACATCAATCATTTGCGTCCATTTCTCTTTTCCTTTGGCAATTTCGTCAAAATCATCTTCTACTTTTGCAGTAAAATTATAATTCATAATATCCGGAAAATACTCTGTAAGAAAATCGGTAACGACTAACCCGATTGAAGTTGGGAACATTTTTGCTTTTTCGGCGCCGGTATTTTCCGATTTTATTTTTTCGTTAATATTACCTTTTTTAAGTTCCAATTCAACAAAGTCACGTTTTTCGGCAGGGCGGTCTCCTTTTTCAACATAATTACGATTTTGAATAGTGGAAATGGTTGGTGCATAGGTCGACGGGCGACCAATTCCCAACTCTTCCAATTTACGAACCAGACTTGCTTCAGTATATCGCGGGGGGCGTTGAGAAAAACGTTGCTGCGCTGTAATTTGTTCTGCATCAGCATTTTCACCTGTTTTCATTTCAGGCAAACGTTGTTGCTGCTCATTTGATGTATCATCGTCTGTCGATTCTAAATAAACTTTAAGAAAACCATCAAAAATAATCACTTCACCGCTTGCGGTAAACATTAGCCGACTGCCCGAAATTTTAATATTAATATCTGTTTTTTCTAATTGAGCATCAGCCATTTGCGAGGCAATAGTGCGTTTCCAAATCAGTTCATACAAACGTTTTTCCTGCGCCGAACCATCAATAGAATTAACATTCATATATGTTGGTCGTATTGCCTCGTGTGCTTCTTGCGCTCCTTTGGTTTTAGTTGAAAACTGACGACGCTTATAATATTTATCGCCATAAACCTTTGAAATTTCTGTTTTTGAAGTGTTTAATGCCAAATCGGATAGATGCACAGAGTCGGTACGCATATAAGTAATTCGCCCTGATTCGTAAAGCATTTGTGCGATTCTCATCGTTTGTGAAACAGAGAAACCGAGTTTTCGTGCTGCCTCCTGTTGCAAGGTAGAGGTTGTAAAAGGCGGCGCCGGCGATTTTTTCGCAGGATTTTTAACAATATCAGCAACAGCAAATTGGGCTGTTTTACAGTGTTCAAGAAAGGCGTATGCTTCTTCTTTGGTTTTAAAGCGCTGCGATAGTTCGCAATTCAATTCTACTTTTTGTCCGTTTTTATCTTTTGAGGAAAAAACGGCTGTAACTCTGTAGTTTATATCAGGGTTGAAATTATTTATTTCGCGCTCGCGCTCAACAATAAGCCGCACGGCAACCGACTGAACACGTCCTGCCGAAAGCGATGGTTTCACTTTGCGCCAAAGAACCGGCGACAGTTCAAAACCTACAATTCTATCTAAAACTCTTCTCGCCTGTTGAGCATCAACAAGGTTGATGTCTATTTTGCGCGGGTTTTGAATTGCCTGCAATATTGCATCTTTTGTAATTTCGTGAAATACAATGCGTTTGGTATTATTATCGTTGAGTTTTAGCACCTGATACAAATGCCACGCTATCGCTTCTCCTTCGCGGTCTTCATCGGAGGCAAGCCATACTATATCAGCATCTTTCGATGCTTTTGTCAGTTCGGCAACAATTTTCTTTTTATCCGGACTAACTTCATAAAGCGGAGTATAATTGTGCATAAAATCTATTCCGATACCTTTTTCAACAATATCGCGAATATGCCCCATACTCGACAAAACGTGAAAATCTTTTCCCAAAAACTTTTCAATAGTTTTTGCCTTAGCCGGCGACTCAACGATTACTAAATTTTTTGACATAATATTTTATTTTCAAATTCTAAGTGCTAATTATATTTTTTATATAGGATTATCATCATTAGAGAGCAGTGAAGGTATTTTTGCAACAATAGTATTTTTTATTTTTTCCCTTAATTCTTTCAATCTTTCTTTCCATAAAATGAAAACATCGGTATCTGAATACGGGTTTTCTTCTCTGTAATTATTTATTAATAAACACATTCCAATAAGTTGCGTGTAAAAAGGGTCAGCAAATTTTTTATCAGTGTTTTTGGTAAGTTTGTCGGCATGGTTGCCAAATGTAGTTTTTATTCCCGTTTTTTTCTCAATAAAAACATCTATTCCTCTTAGTTTTGAGCCGCCGCCGGTAAGCACAATTCCTGTCTCTATTTTATTTTTATTATTTTTCAAAATTTCAAAAATAAGAGCAAAAATTTCGTTAAGCCGCGCCTCTATTATTTTTGCCACATAACTTTTTAATACCTCCACATCAGGGTCATTTGGTATCATTGACGGAATTTTAATCGTTGGATCCTGTTCTACAAGCGATTCCATTGCAATCCCAAATTTAATTTTAAGTTTTTCGGCATACGATTCGCTAATTTCCAACGATTGAAGGTCTTTTGTTATATTATAACTTCCAAGCGGAACAACCAAAAGGGTTTCCAATTGTCCATTCAAATAAAGTGCTAATGTTGTAGTAGTAGCCCCAAAATTTATCAGAGCTACACCATCGTCACATTCTTCCTGCGAAAGAACTGCCTCGGCAATAGATTCCATAGAAAGCGGCTTATAGTTTTTGAAATCTATTTCAGCAGTACGATTGAAAATCTCATAAATATTTTTCCCAATTTTCTTACTACCTGTTACTGCATGGTAAGTAACCTGCAAATTGCGCCCTTTTTGTTGTGGAGGGGTTGTAAAATGTTTATTATCAAGTTCATAATCAACAGCAATAATATGATAAACCTCTATTGTATCCTGTGTTAGTGACTGACGGCATTCGTTTTCCATTTCTGATAATAACGCATCAGTTATTTCGAAAGAACGTGAGAACGAACGCATAACTGTATGTTTGACACATTTCATTGTCTTTGCATTTATGCAAACATACATACTTTTGATTCTTTCACTTTTTTTCAGGTGCAAAGAATCGTTCATACTTTTTGTCATTTTTATGATTTGATGAGACAGATCTGTTGCCTGCACAACAATTCCGTTCTGCACTCGAGATCGGAATAATGTGGTTTGTTTCAATGGCAAAGTCGGTAAGGTGTCGTTTGCATTTTGTACTAATTCTTCTTTATCATCGCCATGAACCACCGACAACACTTTTACCCTGTCATCAACAACTTCCGCTGCAATCATAGTAGTGTGTGTGCTTCCAAAATCGACTGCGATTATCATATTTTTGTCGGACATACTAACTAAATAATAATAAAACTCAGGTTATTAAATTCAAAAGTGCAAAATTAGTAAAAAAAATATTCTATACATAAAAAATTTTGATATAAAATTTTTGTTTTGTAAAGTTTAATTAATTAATTTTGCACACAATATTTTACTTAAAAAAATATAAAAAAATGATTGACAGTTCAGGTAATGAGTTTAAAATTTTTTCAGGTACAAAAAGTCATGATTTGGCTGAAAAGATTTGCAGTTCAATAGGTTGTCCGCTTGGTAAACTTAATATAGAGCATTTTTCTGACGGTGAGTTTGCCGTATGGTTTGATGAGTCCATTCGCGGGCAATATGTCTATTTGATTCAATCAACTTTTGCAAATTCCGACAATTTGATGGAACTTTTGCTGATGGTAGATGCCGCTAAACGCGCCTCAGCATATAAAGTTATCGCTATAGTACCGTATTTCGGCTGGGCACGCCAAGATCGCAAAGATAAACCTCGCGTATCAATAGGCGCAAAACTTATTGCCGATATGCTCGGAATAGCAGGAATCGACCGTTTGATTACAATGGATTTGCATGCCGACCAAATTCAAGGATTTTTTAATGTTCCTGTTGACCATCTTTATGCCTCAACTATTTTTGCCCCATACATAAAATCGTTAAAATTAGACGATTTGGTTGTTGCCTCGCCCGACGTAGGCGGTTCAAAACGCGTCGGTTCTTATTCCAAATATCTTGGAGTACCTTTGGTTATTTGTTATAAAACTCGCGAAAAAGCAAATGTTATCGGCGATATGCGTATGATTGGTGATGTAAAAGATAATAATGTTATTTTAATTGACGATATGGCAGATACAGCAGGCACATTATGCGTTGCAGCCGATTTGATGGTTAAAAGTGGTGCAAAGAGTGTACGGGCTATTGTCTCTCACGGAGTAATGTCGGGAGATGCTTGTCAGCGTATTGAAAATTCCGCCCTTACGGAAATTACTTTTACTGATTCGATTCCTTTTGATAAATCTCGTTGCCCAAAAGTAAAAATCCTCTCGATAGCCGAAATGTTTGCAGATACTATTCAGAGAGTTCAAGTCCATAAATCTATCAGCGAGCAGTATATTATGTAAAAAACATATAAAAAGTTGTATACCTTTAAAATAATTGTTATAAAGATATACAACTAAAATTTTTTTGTTACAAAATGAAAAATACTTTGTACAAGAATTATCTATAATTTAGTTACATATTTTTTCCCAAAAACGAATAATCTTTCGAGTAGCGTAATTGCTGGTCAACGTAATTTTCAGAATAAGAAATAGTTACATCCGTAATATTGCCGTTTTTGTCGGTTATTGCAGTGAAAACAGGATTAACAAAGCCCTTATATGGCGCAAGGTTAAGTTCTTTGTAACGTTTCAAAACTTCCGCATGTAATGTCTTATTTACTTTAACTCCGTATTGTTCAACCATTTGCCGAGCCGCCTGATAATCGCCTGTTGAAGTTATGGTTTGAATTTGATACAAAAGTTCTCCAAAAAGATTTCGGAGTCTTGCGTAATCGTTTATCACAACGTATGTTTTACCATCTTTTTCTTTAAATTCCACCACATTATCAGTTTTTCCCCGTTCAAAAACCCAATTTGCAATCAGCGCACGATTACGCATATGAGCCTCTTCTATGTTATTATCCGGTAAAATACGCGTAAGTTGGGTCATCAAGCCGTTCATCATGTAAGTATAATATTCGGCTTTGTATGCAGAATCATTAGGTAAAAGATTGAGTTCTATCATTTTATGGTCGGCAATATAATAAAGTGCGAACAGGTCGGCACGTGCCTCTTCAATAGTAGAACCGTATGCTTTGAGGTTATCTTTTGATATTCCGGACATAAGTTTTCCCGACGCATGTCCCAAACATTCGTGCAAGTCGGTATGCAAATTGCTTGTAAGCGAGCCGTATTCTTTCACAATATTCCTTTCATAATCCGACCAGTAGAATTCACCTGCAAATCCGCTGTTAAGCGAAGCGCGGTCGTATGCTTCGGTAATATTTTCCATCGTAACCGATTTGGAACCATATTGCGCTCGAATCCAATTAGCATTCGGGAGGTTTATTCCGATAGGTGTAGAAGGATAGCAATCGCCACCAAGCATAGTTACGGTAATGACTTTTGCAGTAATCCCTTTTACCTCTTCTTTACGAAATTTCGGGTCAATAGGCGAATTGTCTTCAAACCACTGCGCATTGGCGCTGATGGTTTCTGTACGCTTTGTAGCAGCGATATTTTTGAAATTAACAACCGATTCCCAACTTGCCTTAATTCCGAGCGGGTCGCCATAAACTTCGGTAAATCCGTTAATAAAATCAACCATTCCTGCGGTTTCTTTAACCCATTCAATGCAATATTCATCAAAAGTTTTGAGGTTGGCAGTTGTGTAAAAGTCAATCAATTTGTCAATTACAACTTTTTGCTGTTCGTTCTCGGCAAACTGTTTTGCTTTTTCAAGGTTGAAAACGATTTTTTCTATCGCTACAGAATACATTCCGCCAATATGCCAGAGTTTTTCTGTCAAAATGTCGTTTTCTTTTACTAATTTGCTATTGAGTCCATAAGAAATCGGCTGCGTTTCGTTTGGATTTTTATTTTTTATTTTATTATAAAAATTTTCCGCTTCTGCTTCAGTAACATTTTCGTAATAATTTTGAGCGGAAGTAAGCAACAAATCCGCTCCATCTGCTTGATTTACACGTTTTTTCAAAAATTCGGCATCAAAAATTACTTTGTCCAAAACTTCCAGCAATTTGTCGACTGTCTGTCCATTTTCCAAAGGAAGTCTATTTTTGTCGATGTTTTTAACTGCGTCGTTGAAAAATTTTTGCGAAAATTCAGGCGTGAACTTATCATACGAATAATGGTGATGAATTCCATTCCCCATCCAAACCTGTTTCAAATACGTTGTAAGTGCGGCAAAATCGTTAGAGTTGCGGTTGCCGCTATAGTTTTCGTATATCGCCTCCAAAGTTCGCCGTACACAAAGATTATAACGGCAGTTTTGGTCGTAAAGGATGTCCCTTCCGGACAATGCCGCCTCGTTAAGGTAATAAATGTACTGTTTTTGCTGCAAAGTCAGCGATTCAAAATCAGGGACTTGATAACGCAGAATTTCGATGTCTGCAAATTTATCTACAGAATACTGAAAGTCATCAGTTGAGGCTTTTGTCTTTTTGTCGCAACTTGTCAAAACGACAAACATACTTGCAATCATAAGCATCGGTAAAAATTTATATTTCATTTTTATTTATTGTTATTGATTATTTAAAAAAAATTTAAGTGTGCAAAATTAATTTATTTTTTATTTTTATACAAATAAAATTTTTTATAAAAAAATGATTACTTTTGTAAAATAAAAAAAATTAAAATTAATAAAAACATGAAAACATTTGTTATTTCAATGCTTTTTATATTGCTCAATATTGGAGTGATACCGGCACAGAGTCGTATTACCTGCTCACAAGCATATTACACGACAGATGATGCAGTAGTTACATATTTGCAATATGATAGCGACTACTATGGTCCTGTGAGTTCAACTCCCCACCCAAATGATGCTTCTATAGAATCATCAATTTGGACATATAATTATGGTAATGCAGGCGCAGGTATAAAACGTTTTTATATAAACTTTGATTTATCCGATTTTAACAGCACAACAAATTCTCAAATTTTAAATACAGATTTATATCTATTTGGCAGTGGCAATGGCAGCGGATATATTGTATGTAATGCATCCGACAGAAGCAATAAACATATTCTACATAGGGTTTTAGAAGTGTGGAATGAAAATACACTCACATGGAATAATCAACCACCAAACGATGGAACAACAAGCGTTATTACTCCCGAAATTATGGGTACAATGACAACTCCTAATTGTTTTTTTGATGCTGTTTACAATCTTAATGATATTTTACTTAATGGCAACTATTTATATCCTGATTATCATGGTATTATGTGCCAGCCGTATGCGGAAAACTTATTTGAATATTACAGAAGAATGGCGATTGCCACCAAAGAAAACAGCATCCCTTCTAGACATCCTTATCTTAAAGTTCAATATGATATGCCAAAACCGACAATAGTTTTTAACAGTGAAACCCACACCTTTTACGTAATAAATAACAGCGATTTGGAAATATTATTTAATAATGTACAATATAACTGGACAATAAATGGAACAAATTATACGGGTGATATTGTTGTACCTGCTGAAAGTTCATCATACGATGTTCACTTACAACTAATTATCACAAACAACATTGGTGAAACATGCGAATTTAGTTTAGAAAATTGTGATACTGGAAATATTGTTTTAAATAAGACCATTTGTGAAAATGACAGTTATAATTTTTACGGCACAATTCTAACAGAATCCGGAGCTTACATTGATACAATCTCTTCCGTAACAGGTTGCGACAGTATTATTACTTTAAATTTGACCGTTAATTCGCTGAATCAAAAAACTGTCAATGCAGTTATTTGCACTGATGATAGTTATGATTTTTATGGCACAATTTTAACAGAACCCGGAACTTACACTGATACAATCTCTTCCGTAACAGGTTGCGATACCATTGTAACGTTAAACCTTTCGGTTGATAATGAATGTAACAAAATGTACATTGACTCGCTCGGTGAAATTTGTGCCGATGATGACAAAATTATTGTTGATTACACGGTTACAAGAGGAACACTTATAAGTTATTCTGCTGTTTTTGATTCCAAGTCAGTCGAAGCAGGTTTTTCAAATATTCCCATTACACCTGCATTTGGCAGTAGCATCGAATTCCCGATACCCATGAATGTACGCCCGAATAATTATTCCGTAATAATCATATTTAATTTTGACAATGGTAGTTCCATTGAATTTACCGAAAATTTTCAGATACTGTATTCTTCGTCAATCATAATACAGCGATGGAATGATGTTCTGGCTTTACTAAATGAACATTTCAATGGTGGTTACATTTGGTCGGATTATCAATGGTATAAGAACGATATACCAATTCCAAACGAACAAAGTTCATACATTTATGTTGGCGTAAAAGGCGAAGTGCTTGATACAACTGCTTATTATAGGGCAAAAGTTACCCGAATTGATGATGGAGTCACGCTTTTCACTTGCGAGTATTTCCCAATTTATAATCAAAATGCTAATCTGACAATTCGTCCCACACTTGCTCTGCAAAATCAGCCAATTACAATTATTTTCGCAGGCGGTAAAAGTGTAACGATATGGAATGTTATGGGTATCCAAATTGCACAATATCAATTATCAGGTATTACCAACAGCATAAATGCACCTACAATTTCAGGAACTTATATTTTAAAAATCGAAAATATTTCAGGTGAACAAACCACAGCAAAGATAATAGTGCAATAAATTGATTTTTCAAAAAAATTTTGGTATTATTCTAATCCGAAATTCATGTCAATACAATAATTGGAAATTTGAATTTTACAAAGTCGATATATATCAATGTCTTATAAAAACAACAGATTTAGAAAATATTTATAACACGACTAAATAAACTTCTTACATCAAGTATAATTTATTTATAAAAAAAGATAAAATTATATAAAAATAAAATATATATTGCATCGATTTCAAATAATTTTAATTAAAATTTGCAATAAATTATTTTTGAAACCGCAACTGCAAATGATATAAACGCGGTGTA
>WQYU01000069.1 GCA_009781075.1 Paludibacter sp.
ATAACTGCAATGTGTTATGGAAGAAGAATTTCGGCGGCAGCGATATTGGTTACTATACTTCCGTAACAGCCGTATCGGACGGCATCGTTGCCGCAGGGCTTTCTTATCCAGATTCTTTCGTAACCGGTGACTGGACGGGCATCACGGGAAAAGGCAGCATTGATGCCATCCTTGTAAAATACGACAACAACGGCAATGTGGTGTGGAAAAAGAATTTCGGTGGCAGCGGTGGTGATTACTATGATTCCGTAACAGCCGTATCGGATGGCTTCGTTGCAGCAGGGTATTCTGGTTCAAATTCTTTCGGCAACGGCGACTGGGCGGGCGTTGAGGGAAAAGGCTACTGGGATGCCATACTTGTGAAATATTCGATAACTACGGGAATAGAACAAGTGAATATGGACGCGGGAGAATTGAAAATTTATCCCAATCCAGTCAAAGACGAATTGACAATCGAGAATGGAGAATTGACAATTGAAAATGTGGTAATCACCGATTTGTCAGGACGTATCGTAATGGTCGTAGGGGCAGGTTCCGTAGGGGCAGGTGTGAAACCTGCCCCTACAACGGGCGGCGCAATAATTAATGTTTCGGCATTGCCAAGCGGCGTCTATTTTATCAAGGTTGGGAATATGGCAGGGAAGTTTGTGAAGGAATAATGATTAATGAATTAGGATTTTTGGATTGCTTCGGCACTTCGTGCCTCGCAATGACGATAAACAAGGCGAACACACGTCATTGCGAGCCGCTGCAAGCGGCGAAGCAATCCAGAAAACTAAAAAATTGAGAATTAAAAAAACGCGTAGCGTTCATGCAATTATAGCCGTGTGTCAATGGCACACGGCTATAGAGTGATTAATCCTTTGCTGCCCCTCGTTTGCAACGATGGGGCTAATGGTAGAGCGTTTTTAACGTAGAATATTTTATGTTAAAAACATAAAACCAAATTCCACTCGTTTATAAACGAATGGAAACAAGAAAAAAATGTATTTGCGGGCTGTAAGCCCAATTTAATTCAGCACATGGCAACGCCTTGGGAAAAGTTACGAAGTTACAAGTTACGTCATTGCGAGGCGTTAGCCGAAGCAATCCAGAAAACGAAAAATATTTAAATAAAATAAATTATTCATTTTTAAGAAAAATAATAATATACATCATTAGTATTACAATGAACATTTTCCGTTCGCAAATAGAATTAATGGCTCCTGTCGGGTCGTGGGAGTCGTTGGCAGCGGCAATAAAAGCGGGTGCAGATTCGGTGTACTTTGGCATCGAACATTTGAATATGCGCTCAAAATCAAGTATGAATTTTACGGTGAATGATTTGCAAAAAATTGTTGAAATTTGCAAAAATTCTAAGGTCAAAACCTATCTGACTGTCAATACTGTATTGTACGACAATGATTTACCGTTGATGCGAGAAATTATTGATGCTGCCTCTCATGTTGAGATTTCGGCAATTATCGCCTCCGATGTTTCGGCAATGATGTATGCAAATTCTGTCGGGGTAAAAGTTCATCTTTCAACGCAACTGAATATTGCCAACATTGATGCTTTGAAATTTTATGCTCAATTTGCCGAAGTGGTGGTTTTAGCACGGGAATTGAATCTGAAACAGGTTTCTGAAATTTACAAACTTATTGAAACAGAAAATATTACAGGACGCAATGGCGACAAATTACGATTAGAAATGTTTTGTCATGGTGCGTTATGTATGGCTGTTTCCGGAAAATGTTATTTGAGTTTGCACGAAAAAAACCTTTCTGCCAATCGGGGCGAGTGTAATCAAATTTGCCGCCGCTCGTACATTGTACAAGACAAGGATTCCGAAATAGAACTTGAAGTTGACGGTGAAAATATTATGTCGCCCAAAGATTTGAAAACCATACATTTTATTGACCGTATGTTATCTGCCGGAGTTCGTGTCTTTAAAATTGAGGGCAGGGCGCGCGGCGCCGAATATGTAAAAACCGTTGTAGAATGTTACAACGAGGCAATTGATGCAGTACTTTCTGATGATTTTACACAAGAAAAAATTACTCGCTGGGACGGACGGCTTGCGAAAGTTTTCAATCGCGGATTTTGGAACGGATATTATCTCGGTGAACGGCTTGGACAATGGACAAAAAATTACGGCTCGTCGGCAACGCATCGAAAAGTTTATATCGGAAAATGTACCAATTATTTTTCAAAAATCGGAGTTGCCGAATTTATTTTGGAAGCACAAAATCTTTCGCTCGGAGACGAAATCCTTGTAACAGGAGATACCACAGGAGTTTATGAAGATACGGTTGATGAAATCCGCGTTGATTTAAAACCTGTTAATAAAGTAGAAAAAGGTGTTCCATTTTCCATTAAAACCAAAGAATTAATAAGAAGGAACGATAAACTGTTCAAATGGGAAAAAACGGAGTAATTTTTCAACACTAAATAACTGATGCTTTTTTTAATTTTAAATATGTCCGTATGAAATATAAAAAAATCAAGTAAATTTGTACTCTTTTTTCAAATAGTATGAAAACCGAGCAACAAATACGGGAAGAACGAGACGAATTACTTATAAATCAAGCATTTGAAGAACTTGTAAAAGAATACGATAATTCGAATCATCGCAAAAAGTTTGATATTATTCGCAGTGCATTCAATTTTGCAAACATGGCTCATCAAGGCATCAGGCGTCAATCGGGCGAGCCGTACATTTTGCACCCTATTGCTGTGGCAAAAATTGCTGTTAGTGAAATGGGGCTTGGCTCTACTTCTATTTGCGCAGCATTGTTGCACGATGTGGTCGAAGATACAGACTATACTATTGATGATATTGAGACGGTTTTTGGGAAAAAAATTGCACAAATTGTTAATGGTCTAACCAAAATTTCCGGCGGCGTTTTCGGCACACACGACTCTGCTCAGGCAGAAAATTTTCGTCATTTACTGCTTACAATGTCTCAAGATATTCGTGTGGTGTTGATTAAAATTGCCGACCGCCTTCACAATATGCGCACACTTTCGTCTCTTTTGCCCGCTAAACAATACAAAATTGCCGGAGAAACAATGTTTATTTACGCTCCGCTTGCCTTGCGTTTAGGGTTTTTTAATATTAAAACAGAATTTGAAGATTTGAGTTTTAAATATGAACATCCGAACGATTATTATCAACTTACCAAACAATTGGAACGATTGGAAATTGAACATGTTGATTTTATCAATGAATTTAAGCAACAAATTGAAAATAAACTTAACAAACTCGGATACGAATTTACGATTCAATGGCGCATCAAGTCGCCATATTCTGTTTGGAACAAAATGAAAACAGAAAATATTTCTTCTATTGACGAAATTTATGATATTCTCGCTTTTCGTATTGTTTTTAATCCAAAAGATAATTTAAGCGAAAAAGAACAGTGCTGGATGTTATATTCGGCAATTACAACAATTTACAAACCCCATCCCGAACGTATTCGAGACTGGGTAAGTACGCCAAAAACCAACGGTTATGAGGCATTACACATTACTGTTATGGGTCCAAAAGGCGAATGGGTTGAAGTACAAATCCGAAGCGAGCGAATGAACGAAATTGCCGAGCATGGACTTGCCGCTCATTGGAAATACAAAGAATTAATAGAAAAAAAATCCAATAAAATCAACAAAGGACAAAACAATAAGGAGAATATTAAAGAAAAACAAAGCGAATCGGAACTCGACAAGTGGCTCAAACAAATCAGCGAATTGCTCGAACAACCAAGCCCGAACGCTATTGATTTTATTGATACTATTAAACTCAACCTGTATGCCTCCGAAATTTTTGTTTTTACTCCTAAAGGGGAAATAAAAACAATAGTCAAGGGAGCATCTGCACTCGATTTTGCATTTGCTATTCACTCTGCACTCGGAGAACATTGCATCGGAGCAAAGGTGAATCACAAACTTGTTCCGCTTAGTTACAAACTCCAAAGTGGAGACCAAATTGAAATTTTAACTTCAAAAAAACAGTTTCCGCAACAGGAATGGATTGATTATGTTACAACAGCAAGGGCAAAACAAAAATTGCAATTATTTTTTAGAAAAGAAAACAGAGCAATTATTGTAGAAGGACGCAAAAAATTGGAAGAAGCGCTTAATTCGATAAATATCAGCAGTCAAGATAAAAATATTGTTAAGATAATGAAGTTTTTCGATATTGATTCGCAAGACAAACTTTTTTTGAAAATCGGAGAATCGACATTAGACATTAATCAAATTAATAAAGATATTTTTAAAGATGACAAAGATGACAAGGGGAATAAGGAAAATATTTTATTTCGTTATCTAAAAAAGCCGTTTTCAAACTCAAATAATAATAAAAACGTAAAAAAACAGAATATTGCGAACAGTGAACCGTTTCAAATTGATATGAAAAAAACTTTGATTGTTACCGATGAAACGGCTGACAAGCTCTACAAACTTGCACCCTGTTGTCATCCGATTCCCGGAGACGATGTGCTTGGTTATGTTGATGAGGAAACGGGGGTAACTATTCACAAACGAGAATGCCCGGTTGCCGATAAATTAAAATCAAACTTTGGAGACAGAATTGTGTCTGCTAAATTTACAACTCACAAATTAAATTCATTCCTCGAACATATTGAAATTCAAGGAATTGACAAACAAGGAGTAGTTATCGAAATTTTACAGGTTATTTCACAAACATACGGTTTTAACATTAATAAAGTAGATTTTATTACTAATGACGGAATTTTTACAGGCAACATTTTTGTTTATGTCCACGACAAAAATGAGATAAATGAACTTTGCCGACAAATCAAAAAAAACTCCTACATTAAGACTGTTTCCAGAAATCAAGAAATAACGAATGTGTAAAAAAAATATTTAATGAATCTCGAATTAATAACCTGAAATCGTTTTAACTATTTTGAAAATAAATTTGTTATAGAAAATTACAAAATATCAAGTAATTCATTGATTATAAGCTATTTGTAAAATATATTATATCTGCAATCATAAACTCAATTCTCGCGCCTTATTGCGATTTTTTTTATAAGTTGTTGTAAATCAAGAATATTTTTTGCTTTGGATTTTTTGTAAAAGAAATTTAGTATTTTTGCAAAAAACATTATTCAAAAATTATATTGATTTTATGCAAAAGGATTTTTATTACCAAAAATGGTACGCCCATAATGCAGATGAAACCATAAATTTGTTGCACAGTAGCAGTACGAAAGGTTTATCGGAAGCCGAATCTATTACCCGACTGCAAACTTACGGCAAAAACCTGCTGCCGGGGAAAAAAAAACAAAGCATCGTTATCAAGTTTCTAAAACATTTCAATGATATACTTATTTACGTTCTTTTTGCGGCAGCGGTGATAACGTTTTTTCTGCAACATTATGTTGATACAGTTGTCATTGTGGCTGTTGCTGTTATTAATGCCTCAATAGGTTTTTTCCAAGAAAATAAAGCGGAAAAAGCATTGCAAGATATAAAAAAGATGCTTTCGCTCAAAGCGCAGGTAATACGCAGCGGAAAACGCTTGGAAATTGATGCATCGGAATTGACTCTCGGCGATATTGTGATGTTAAGTCCGGGGGATAAAGTTCCTGCCGATTTACGGCTTATCAGAACGGATAATTTAAGAGTTGAAGAGTCGCCGCTAACGGGTGAGTCGCTGCCAAGCGAAAAACGAATTGATGTTTTGCCGGAAGATACTATGCTCGGTGACCGTATTAACATGGCTTTCTCAGGTACTACTGTAAGCGCAGGAACGGGTATCGGTATTGTTGTGGCAACAGGTGGAAATACTGAATTAGGCAAAATTAACCAAATGATGTCGGAGGTAGAAGAACTCACTACGCCGCTTTTGCAACAAACTGCACAATTCGGTAAAATGATTTCTATTGTGATTTTAGCAGGTGCAGTATTGATTTTCTTTTTCGGATATATCTTCAGGCATTACCAAACACAATCGCTTTTGATGTCGGTTATCGGGTTGGCTATTGCCGCTATCCCCGAAGGGCTACCTGCAATCCTTTCGATTATACTTGCAATAGGAGTACAAAATATGGCAAAACGCAAAAGTGTTGTGCGCACATTGCCTTCGGTTGAAACGCTCGGAGCGGTGTCGGTGATTTGTTCCGACAAAACGGGAACGCTTACCAAAAATGAAATGACCGTTAAAACATTGGAAACCAAAGACAGCGAATACGATGTTACAGGAACGGGATACGCTCCCGAAGGCGATATTCTTTGCAATAATATTAAAGTTGATTTTTCTAAAGAAATAATTTTAAAAGAACTTATTCAGGCGTTTAATATCTGCAATGAGGCATCGCTCAACAAAGACGAGGAGGGCTTTTGGCAGATTAATGGCGACCCAACAGAAGGCGCTTTGGTTACGCTTTTTCACAAGGCAGACATTGACCACACGCTTTTGAATAGAATTTCAACCATTCCTTTTGATTCTCAATATAAATATATGGCAACATTGGTGGAAAATCCTGACCACAATATTATTTATATAAAAGGCGCTCCCGACAAACTGATGGAAATGGCTGATTTTGAACGAACAATAACAGAAGAAGAGCCATTTGTAAAAGAACATTGGGAAAGGCAAATTTCTGCTATCGCAATACGCGGACAGCGCACAATAGGTGCCGCTTATAAAATTGTTGATAAAAATATTAAGAAAATTGACCATAGTGATATACACGATGGCATTGTTTTCCTTGGACTTGCCGGAATTATTGACCCGCCGCGTGAGGAAGTAATTATTGCAGTGCAAAAGTGCAAAGAAGCGGGAATCACCGTAAAGATGATTACCGGCGACCACGCCGACACTGCTCGCACCATTGCCTGCGAACTCGGCATTGGAGATGGCACAAAAGCCCTGCAAGGCAAAGATTTGGAGCAAATGACAGATAAGCAAATGCAGGAAACAGTAATGCACTGCGATGTTTTTGCACGTACCAGTCCCGAACACAAACTGCGATTGGTGAAGGCATTGCAGGCAAAAGGAGTTATCTGTGCAATGACAGGTGATGGCGTCAATGATGCACCGGCACTCAAAAAAGCCGACATCGGCATTGCGATGGGTATAAAAGGCACCGAAGTAACAAAAGACGCTGCGGAAATTGTGCTGGCTGACGATAATTTCAGTACTATCGTTGCTGCTGTGGAAGAAGGTCGCCGTGTGTACGACAATTTGAAAAAAACTATTTTATTTATTTTGCCGACAAACGGAGCAGAGGCATTTTTAATAATAGCAAGCATATTATTCGGAACGCTTTTACCGCTTACTCCGGTTCAAATATTGTGGGTGAATATGGTTACTTCTATCACCATCTCGTTAGCATTGGCATTCGAAAAGTTAGAACAGGGAACGATGAAACGCTTGCCGCGTCCACCAAAAACTCCATTGTTGAGTGGCTATTTTATATGGCGGATATTATTTGTTTCCATACTCATTGGCGGCTGGACGCTTGCTTTAAATATTTTTTTGGCAAACAAAGGCTTCAGCATAAATTTTGTACATACGATAACGCTTCAAACAATAGTGATAACCCAAATGTTTCACCTGTTTAACTGTCGAAGCATACGGGATAGTGCTTTTACAGGTGTTTTTTTTAGTAATAAAGCAGTGTGGATTGTTTGTGCCTTGCTTTTCGTTTTGCAGGCGGCAATCACCTACCTGCCTTTTATGAATACTACTTTTGGCACTGTTCCATTAACATTGGCACAATGGAAATATCCGTTTGTGCTTGGTATTGCTGTTTTTCTGATAGTTGAGGTAGAAAAATGGGTGTTCAGGAAAATTGATAAAACCCGACTGAATCTTAGCAACGCACCGTCATTGTAACTTAGCGATTGGTTTTGCACAGGCAAGAGAGGACACAAGCAGAAGTTTCATTTATTTTTGTGCCTCTTGACATGTAAAATTTTTATATTCAATATTGGTCAGTTTGCCAGATTGGTCAATTTTTACAAGGAATCGGATACAATGACCATGTAACATTTTTCTGAAATTTGCAGTCAAGTTGTGCATCTTTTTGGTAAGTGTTTGGTTTATAATACTGCAAATATAATACTTATTTAATTGATACACAGCTTTTTATATGTGTTTGTCTAAAATAATTTAATTCCGCCAACGGGTTTCTAATAAATTATTTGTATTATTCAGGATTTAAATTATAAATAAACTCAGAACACCAACCCATTTCTAACGTCTGGCTAATTCTGCTTACGATGCCGAAAAAAATGAAATGTTATCAGCCCCAAAAAAATAAATGTACAAATTATTGAACCTTCAAACCCAAAATTACCTCCATTGATAATATTTTCGTTTTTCAAAGTCATTTCAAAGAAAGATGGCATCCCATCGCCACTGACAGGGAAGCCAACAAATGCCTGAGTAACATTCCAAAAAATATGAAAACCTATTGGGAAATATAAGTTTTTTGTATTATAAAATAATAAGCCAAATAAAATACTCGCTAAAAATATATTGATTACCGAAAGTAATGTAATATTGTTGTTAAAAAGATGTAATAAAGTAAATATGACAGTTTACACCATGAAAAAGCAAAATTGCCGATAAACCGGTAAAACACGTCTTTTCCACATTTAACAAACGGATATAAGGCGCTGTCTTTATAATGAGAGATATCCTTGATGTCAAACAAAGGAAAGAGAATGAGAAGTATGAGCTTTTGTAACCTAGAATATCGGTTGTTGTTTTTATCTACACCCCGAAAAACTTTGTCGGATATTTTCAAAGAACGTAACTCTGTAAAAAGAGTCTGTTTATTTTATTAGCCATTTAACAATATTATTTGTATTATCAGTGAATGTGGTATAAATAAAATATATACCACTTGGAAGCGTACTTATATCAATCGGTTGATTGTTTGTACTCTGCATAATTGTGATGCCTGAAACAGAAATTATTGCATTTGAGAGAATTGTTTTGGTTGATGAACTTATTGTCAAAAGATTTCCCTGCTGCTCAATATGCAAATTAGAAATATCTGAATTTTCATCAATGATATCAGGTATTGTTATTGGTAGCGGCGGGGTACGCATCAATAAATTCCCACAAATAAAATAACCGAATGAATTATCTTCGGAAAAGGCAAAATTACTGTTAATCCAGAAATTATAATTATATGAAGAATTTATATTTTCCTGGTTCCATGTTTGTCCTCCATCAATGGTTTTGTATATCCAAAGCATCCACTCCCCTCCGCCAGTTATCACAGCATAATATGCAGCAAATCCCGTATTGCCGTCTATAAAATAAATGCTGCCTACAAAAGGAAGAATATGGGGGAAGGTATAATCATATTGCCACTGTCCGTCATTTCCCGAAAAAATGATTTCATTAAACCTAGAATTACCCACCAATGCATAAGTTTTATTTCCGGCAAAACATATAGAATAAATTGTATTGCCATTGTAATCTGGTGCAGGCGCTGCCTGTGCAGTCCAGCCAATGCCATTATTTGCGGTTTTGAGAATAGTCCCATTATCGCCTACAATATAGCCTGTGCTGCCGTTAAACTTTACATCATAAAGGTTGGAATTGTCGGTTACAAGGGTCACGACATTCCATGTCTGCCCAATATCAGTTGTATGCAAAACTACTCCATTGTCTCCTACCGCCCAGATATTATCCAAGTTTGCAGAGCCAATGGCATTGATATTTTGCGCCGTACCTAAAGTAACTTGCTCCCATGTGTCACCGCTGTCGGTAGTTTTGAGTATTACGCCGCCATTGCCGGCAGCAAAACCAATTTGGTGGTTGATAAAAACAATATCGTTCAATTGAGTGGTGACAGGATGCTGAATATCCCAACTTACTGCTCTGTCGGCAGAACGGGCTATCATTCCGTTTGCACTTACAACATATACGGTATCGTTCCCCTGCGTGCATATTTTCATCAGGGCTTCATTTATCGGTAGCGCATCTCCATAGCCCCAGGTTACTTCCGTGTTCTGGGCGCGCATAGTGCAGGTTACAAACAGCCCTGCGAGTGTTAAAAATATTTTTGTTTTCATATCTGTTTATTATTAATTATAAATTAAAATTAATGCAAAGTTACAAATTATTATTTTGAATTTTGCAAATATTTTGTATTATTTTGCAATTTTTTTAAAAAAAATAAAAGTTAAAGTAAAATATTACAAAAATAAATTATTAACTTAAGTTTTGGATAATAAAGTTAATAATGACTTAATTACATTTGAGGGCGAAACGGTACAGAGACTTAAAGACAATTTTCACTATGTGGTTGATGAACATATAAAAGATTGTGAGGCAGAAAATATTTCAGTAGAGAAAAGTTACAAGGGAAGTTTTAATATACGGTTAACCCCAGATTTGCACCGTAAAGCGGCTATTACAGCGAAAAATTGTGGTTATACTCTTAATGCTTTTGTAAAAAAGGCTATTGAACGGTATTCGATGTGTGAGCGTTCGGCGGATTTAGCAAAGACGGTAAAAATTTAATTTCAAATCAAATTTTTATCTTTTAATAAATCTTCCATTTCTTTCTGTATTTCTACTGCATTAGCGCGGGCTGCAGCGGCAAAATTTTTCCCATTATCTGCATAAAGTATTTGTCGTGAGGAATTTACTAACAATCCACACTGTGAATTAATCCCGTATTTTGCAACTTCTTGCAAACTTCCACCCTGTGCCCCAACTCCGGGTACGAGCAAAAAGTGATGAGGAACAATTTTGCGAATTCTGCTTAACATCTCAGCATTAGTTGCTCCTACAACATACATCATATTGTCGGTATTTCCCCATTTTAATGATTTTATTATCACTTCTTCAAATAGAAAATTACCATTTTTATTTTCAAAAAATTGAAAGTCTTCCGCTCCCGAATTTGAAGTTAAAGCCAATAAAATTACCCATTTATTTTGAAATTCAAGAAAAGGAACAACCGAATCTTCACCCATGTAAGGCGCAACAGTAAGTGCATCAAACGGCATTTTTTCAAAAAAAACATGCGCATACATATCCGCCGTATTGCCAATATCCCCGCGTTTAGCATCAGCAATTATAAACTGTTCGGGATAATTTGTACGAATGTAATTTACAGTTTGTTCCAATGCCTCCCAACCACGTAAACCCTCGCTTTCGTAAAATGCAAGATTGGGCTTATAAGCAACACACAAGTCGGCTGTAGCGTCGATTATTGCTTTGTTGAACGCAAAAATGTCATTGCAGAGAAATGATGGAATTTTTCTTACATCAGTGTCTAATCCTATGCAAAGGAAAGATTTTTTCCTACATATATTTTCAAAAATTTCAGATTTGGTCATAATAAATTATAAAACTTTTTGTATTCATTAATAATAATTTCTGCTGCTTTTTCGGGAGTAATATCCGAAGTATCAACAACGAGATTAAAATTATCCAAATTTGCACAATCAGCATCATACAACTCCAAATATCGCTTGTTTTCGCTCGTTTTTCGGGCAATAATATTTGCAATCGCATCATTTAGCGAATTGTATTTTTTTTCATTTTGGCGGTTATTATCTTCAATGATTCTCTGGGCGGCAATTTTCATATCGGTTTTCAAAAAGACTTTAAACGAGTTCGGAATAAAAAACCACGCCAACCGTGAATCCACTATTAAATCAGTAGAATTATTTAGCAATTTGAAAGTTGCGTCAATTTCTTCATCAATTTCAGGATGCGTTTCGGCATATTTATTCAGTTCAAGTGTTGTCATATTGTACCGCTGGGCTATTTGTCGCTGAATTTTGCCCGTATAAATGTAGTCATAATTCAATTTTTTACACAAAATCGCCGAAACGGTAGATTTTCCGCTTCCTAAATCTCCTGTGAGTGTAATTATTTTTTTCATTAAAATTAATTATAAAAACTCAAATTTTAAACAAATGTTTTGCATTTTGAGTTGTAATCGTATCTATCTGATTTTCAGAAATTTGATAAATTTCCGAAAGTTTTTTTACAACAAAAGAAATAAATGCAGGTTCATTGCGTTTTCCGCGATAAGGAACAGGCGCAAGATATGGCGCATCTGTTTCTGTTACAACACATTGCAAAGGAACTTCTCTTAACACTTCCGTTAAATTACTGTTTTTAAAAGTTACAATTCCATTAATTCCCAAATAAAAATCACCAAAATTTAATATTTCATTTGCCTGCTCTATCGTACCGCCAAAACTATGAAACACTCCACGCAAACTGCTGTTTTTAAACGGATTAAGGGCTTTCATTGTTTCGTCAAATGAATTTCTCACGTGAATAATGACAGGTAAATCTCTTTGTAAAGCCAACTGGCATTGCTTTTGAAAAGCCGTAATTTGTTCTTTTTCAAAAGTTTTATCCCAATAAAGGTCTATTCCGATTTCTCCTACTGCAATGAAATTTCCACTATTAAATTGATTTTCAATTATTTGTAATTC
Organism: Paludibacter sp.; assembly: GCA_009781075.1. Taxonomy (GTDB): domain Bacteria; phylum Bacteroidota; class Bacteroidia; order Bacteroidales; family Paludibacteraceae; genus WRGS01. The sequence goes on from WQYU01000069.1 coordinate 12,439, forward strand.
TTCTAAAAAATTTTCATTTACTTCTGTTGGATGCAAACCCATTGCCGCATATAAAAAATCCGTATGTTGCTCTCTCAAATTCAACAATCTATCAATAGTTTGGCTATTAATATTTGGCAAAATAATTTTTTCTACACCTGCTGCCTTTGCCCTAATAATTACCTCCGAAATGTCGGAATCAAATTCTTCCAGATAAATATGTGAATGTGTATCAATCATAATATAATTTATACAATAGTCTATTATTTAATTTATTGTAAATCAATATTTTAATGTTTAAAATTTCTGTTTATTTTAGGGTTCTTTCTTAAAAAACTATAAATTTTATACCATTCTACACGTTTTTTATGGCGTTCTTATTACTTTTGTTTGCAAATAGTTTACAAAAAAATAATATACCCAAATGATTACTTTTAAACCTGTCATTAGAAATATACGTGCCGACGGCTATGCTGCGGTGCGGTGTATATCCGAGTTACAAAAAATCGTGAAAGCGATTACATTAAAACAAATTACGTCGCCAAAAAGCAACAACTTTCAGGCACAAAATTAAAAGATTTTTCGCTAATAACCTGAGTTTTGGATAAGGATTTTAGTTAAAATATAGATAATTGCCCGTATTGAGGTTCAAAATTGACCTTGATAGCGGGCTTTTTGTCAAAAAAACAGTATGCCCCGAGCGCAGCAATTAGATTCATAATGAAGTTGTGAATGGAACGGTGTCGTGAATGTTCAACATTACCGATATTGTCTCGTCCTGAAATAGGTTTACAGATAAAAATTAAAAAAGTAAACTTATGTTAGAATTAACACCACACATTAGAGTCAAAAAACTTATAAATTTAACGAACAAGACAAGCGCCAAATCATAGAAGATTATCTCCAAAGTGGTCTGACGAAGCAATCAATATGGGAAAAATACACAGGTTGCCCGACAGAAAATAGCAGGTTATCATTTGTCGGAAACTCTTCACGCATAAGAGACAATGAAGGCATTGAATATGGCTATTTCAGAGTTGAAAAAAAACACAAACAAATTTGAAGGTCTCATTCATCACTCTGACAGAGGCGTTCAGTATTGTTCTTATTCTTACGTTAATCAATTGAAAAAGAATAACATAGATATAAGTATGACCCAAAGCGGAGACC
>WQYU01000070.1 GCA_009781075.1 Paludibacter sp.
GTAATATGTTTCTTTTTCATATACAACGTAAAAGTAAGAATTTTTTCCCAACTCTTTATCATTGGCATATGCCAATGATAAAGAGTTTTTCTACTTTAAGTTGCATTTATTAATTGAAAGTACAAATAATAATTCGTATTTTTTTCATACTTTTGCAAATATTTTATAATCAAAAATCTAATTGAATTTTTTAATAAAAAATACAAATGAATAATTCACTTTTTAAATTTGCTGCACCGAAAAATGAGGCAGTTTTGGGCTATGCACCCGATTCCAAAGAGCGCAAATTGCTTACGCAAGAGATTGAACGTCAATATAATATGCAAGTTGAAATTCCGCTTATCATTGGTGGAAAAGAAATCCGAACAGGCAAAATCGGCAAAGTTGTAATGCCTACCGAACATTCGCACGTTCTTGCTACCTATCATCAATGCACCGACAAAGAGGTACAAATGGCTATTGATGCAGCAATGGCTGCGCACAAAGCCTGGTCTGAATTGGGATGGGAAGAACGTTGTTCAATTATGCTGCGTGCTGCGGAACTGTTTGCTACAAAATATCGTTACGTAATTAATGCAGCATGTATGCTTGGTCAAGGGAAGAATCCAATGCAGGCAGAAATTGATTCTGCATGCGAAACTATTGATTTTTTGCGCTTTAATACTTATTATGCTGCGCAAATTTATACCGACCAGCCGTTTTCTCCTACAACCGATTGCATTAATCGAGTAGAATACAGACCTTTAGAAGGATTTGTTTATACTATTACACCTTTTAATTTTACTTCAATTGCTGTAAATCTTAATATTTCTCCTGCTTTGATGGGCAATGTTACCGTTTGGAAACCTGCTACAACTTCTTTATTATCAAGTTATTATGCGATGAAAATTTTGCAGGAAGCCGGCTTGCCTGATGGAGTAATCAATTTTGTTCCCGGTTCGGGAAGCATAATTAGCAATATAGTTTTAAATCATTCTGATTTTGCAGGAATTCATTTTACAGGTTCTACATCTGTTTTTCAAAGTTTTTGGAAAACTGTCGGCGAAAATATCTCAAAATATAAAACCTATCCAAAACTCGTTGGAGAAACAGGCGGTAAGGATTTTATTTTTGCACACAAAAGTGCAAAACCACGTGAACTTGCAACGGCAATTGTGCGCGGCGCTTTTGAATTTCAAGGACAAAAATGCTCGGCGGCTTCGCGGGCGTATATTCCAAAATCGCTTTGGGAAGAAACTAAAACTATTGCAGGACAAATGCTTGCAAAAATTAGAATGGGAGATGTGCGCGATTTCTCAAACTTTGTTAATGCGGTTATTGATGAAAGTTCGTTTGATACTTTGGAACAATATATTCTGCGGGCAAAACAAAGTGCCGATGCAGAAATAATTTTTGGCGGAAAATGCGATAAATCAAAAGGTTACTTTATTGAACCAACGGTTATTTTGGCAAAAAAGTACGATTATGAAACGATGCAAATAGAACTTTTCGGACCGGTGATGACTATTTTTGTATATGATGATAATGATTTTGAAAAAACTTTACAACTTTGCAATCAAACGTCTCCGTATGCTCTAACGGGTTCAATTTTCAGTTACGACCGTTATGCTACAATGTTCGCTTTCAACGAATTGCGTTTTGCTGCCGGTAATTTTTACATCAACGACAAGCCGACAGGTGCTGTTGTTGGGCAGCAGCCATTTGGCGGGGCGCGTGCATCAGGAACAAACGATAAGGCAGGCAGTTATCTTAACCTTGTGAGGTGGATTTCACCACGTGCAATTAAGGAAAACCTTAATCCGCCAACAGAGTTTGAATACCCATTTTTGGGATAATAAAAACTAAGATTATTTCATAAATGAAAAAATACGCTTTGGTAACCGGCGGTTCACGAGGAATCGGCAGGGCTGTTTGCATAAAATTAGCGCAAATGGGTTATTTTGTTTTAATTAATTATAAAACAAATATTCAACAGGCGCAACTCACTTTGCAGATGATAGAAAATCACAGCGGAAGTGGTTCGCTTATGCCTTTTGACGTAGCAAACCCCAAAGAAATTGATATGGCTCTGACAAAATGGCAGCAGCAAAATCCTGAAAATTATATAGAAATTTTAGTGAACAATGCAGGAATTCGCCGCGATAACCTGATGTTTTGGTTGAGTAATAATGAATGGAACGATGTGATTTCTACTAATTTAGACGGCACGTTCTACATTACTCGTAATGTAGTAAAGTTTATGATGAATAAAAAATTTGGTAGAATTGTTAATATTGTTTCAATTTCGGGCATTAACGGAATGGCAGGGCAAACCAATTATTCGGCGGCAAAAGCGGGTTTAATCGGGCTTACCAAAGCGCTTGCACTTGAAGTTGCAAAAAAGGGGGTAACGGTAAATGCTGTTGCCCCCGGATTTATTGAAACTGATATGACAGCCGATTTGCCAATTCAAGAATTGAAAAAAATCATTCCCGCTCAGCGTTTCGGACAGCCAGAAGAAGTTGCAGAACTTGTCGGTTTCCTCGTTTCCGACAAAGCGAGTTATATTACAGGTCAGGTGATTGCCGTAAGCGGCGGTTTGTAAATAAAAACCGTAGCATAAGCGGCAATGCCTTCCTCACGCCCGATAAACCCCATTTTTTCATTGGTTGTGGCTTTGATGGAAATATTATCGGGAGTGGTTTCAATTATTTCGGATAAAATTTTTTGCATCTGAGGAATGTACGGATTTAATTTCGGCTGCTCGGCAACAATCGTACAATCTGCATTGCCAAACTCGTAACCTTTTGATTTTAAAAATAATACAGTTTTTCCTAAAAGGATTTTACTGTCAATTCCTGAATATTCTTGAGAATTGTCGGGGAAATGAAAACCTATATCACGCATATTTGCCGCTCCCAGCAAAGCATCACAGAGTGCGTGAATAAGCACATCGGCATCCGAATGTCCCAACAAACCAAAAGGATGAGCGATTTTTAAACCGCCCAACCATAATTCACGCCCATAAACAAAACGATGAACATCATATCCGAAACCAATTCTAATATTCAATTTGCTAAATTCTTTAATCCGTTCAAATCGAATGTAACCGAAATACGCAATGTTTGGTCAAGCGGATTGCTTTGATTAACAGAAATAATATAACCTGCATCTAATGCAAAAACATTAAGTTTGAACCCCAATCCTGCCGAGAAAAATTTGCGATTGCCTTTGTATTTATTTTCGTTGAAATATCCGGCGCGAACAAAAAACTGATTGTTGTAGGCATATTCTGCGCCCATTGACCACATTATTTCACGTAACTCACCCTTGAAACCAAGTGGTTCATCGGAAAACGATTTGAAAATTCCCGCTATTGATGAAGTGTTGTAATAATCCTGTAATCTAGGTTGATAAATTGAATCCGGTTCATTTATTGCTTTTCGTGGGACAGACGGTACAAGTAATTTATTTACATCGGCACTAACAGAAATACGGTTATATTCGTCCATAGGATAATCCAAAGACACCCCCAAACGCAAATTGGTTGGGATAAAAAACTTTACTCCTTCCTGATAAGAAATTTTTGAGCCAATATTAGAGATATTCACACCGGCGCCGAAACGTCCGTCTCCAGAACTAAATGTTACCTGCGTGTTGTAATAAAATGCAATATCAGCAGCAACAGCATTCCCTGGATACATGTCTTGTCCGCCATTAACATTTATGCCCTGATTAAGATCGGAATGAATATAGCGAAAAGCCACTGCGCCCGAAAATTTTTCGGAAAAAAGTAATGACCATGCTGCATCCAAAGCCATTTCGTAGGGCTTAACTGTTCTTATCCTCTGTCCTGTTGGATCGGTCAGCTCCAAATTTCCAAGAGAAAAATATCTCAAAGATGCACTGATAGTGTTTCGTTCCGAAAAACGCCAATAACCGGCAACATTGCCTAAATTAATATCAGGGACAAGTTTTCGCAACCACGGAGTGTATGAAAACGAGAGACCCGCTTCGCTTTCCATGAAAGCATATTTTGCAGGATTCCAATATTGTGAATTTTCGTCGGGCTTGGTTGCAACGCCGACATCTCCCATACTACCTCCGCGCGCATCGGGAGTGATATTCAAAGTAGGAACAGCGGTAAGAACAGGATTTGGTACATCATCGTTGTATTGCCAACTTTGAGAAAATAGATAACTGCTTGAAAATAATACAATTACTAAACTTAAAAATATTCTCTTCATTATTATTTTATAAAAATTATTTAAATGTTTAAAGATTTTTTGAAAGTGATACCAATCATAAATAATTATGCTACTAACATGATTTTTTGTTAATTAAATGGGTTTTTATGAAAAAAACTCTTGTTATTTGAAATTGGCACCAATTCTTTATAAAATTATAAAACGATAAAAATACATTCTTATTGTTTTTTTATTATTAATTTATTTGATTTATATGAAGTTCCGCTGTTTAAAGTGCTTAAAGTCAAACGATAAATATAAATTCCTGATGACAAATAAGTTCCGTTTGACGAGTTTATATCCCAACGGATTTTGTCTGTTGTTTTTTGACTGAATTCCCAGATTTTTCGCCCCATCATGTCAAAAATTTCAATTTTTGCTTGTAATACATCTTGCGGACGGTCAGTTACAATTTCGAAAATAGTATAATCGCCAGCAGGATTTGGGTAGTTGTAAAGATCAAAAATATCTGGTTTCAATCCTTTTTGCACTTCAAAATTCAATTGTGCCTGAGAAGAATTATTTAGCAAATCCCAAACTTTAAAGGATAAAGAATATTTTCCGTCTTTTAATTCTGGCAATAGATATTCAAAAGTACCAGACTGATATGTTCCAAAATCAGCAATAAAATAATCATTAAGAATAAAAATTTCTTGTGGATCATTGTTCAAAATCAGCGTAGCATCGTGTCCAATTCCATTTCCTATTGTGTTTATTCCGTATTCATCACTAACCCTTACGACAAAATATGGTGTCTCATTTACTTTACTTCCGTCTTTGAAATTAGGTGAATTTAAGTACATATTTTCAATCACAGGACCTTCTGTATCAGTAATTAATACATCAGAACTTCCACCTATAACAAAATCTTCAAAATAGCCTTGTGCTTCGTTATCAGAATCCATTTCAGCATAATAATTTATGCGTCCTGTCCCAAAATTGTATTGTATATCTTTGGGTACCATAAAAGTAAATTCAAATTCACCATCAGTTACAGATGTTTTACCCGAAAAAATCTTATTTGGGCGGTCAGGGAAAGTAAAAGTTTTTCCGGCAGAATAAGGGTCGTTATTTAATGTTTTAATTGTTTGAATTTTATCATAAATATTAATAAAAACATTTCCTGTAAAATATTCAACTTTCATACCATTCTCATCAACAATTTCTCCTTTTATTGTATTGATAGATAATGCTTTAATGGTATCATTACCAGCTAATTCGGTATTATCATTGATTTGAGTAGTAATTATGTGGTATTTATCGGGGTAATTCAAAATAACAGCGGGGTCGCCCAAATACACATACGAAAGCTTTGTTTCGCTTCCGCCGATTGCATTTTTTGCCAAGATAAGAATTTCTCCTACCGTATTGTGTGAACCATCTTCCATTTTATCGAACAAAATTTTATTAAAAGCTGTAGATAAAGAGTCGTTACCATCAGCAAAAACTGTTCTTGATGCTGATAAAATCCCAATAGAACCTCCAACAGGATTGGTGAGTAGGTATTCACCAGCAGACACGCGAGGAAGATCAAAATGAATAAAATCGCACGTTCCTGCAAAACAGAGAAAGAGATTTTTGTTAGTCAGCCGTTTGATATCGTCTGTAACAAGAACTTGTTCTCCTGTAAGCCCACTGCTACCTGCATGCCCTAAATAATTGAAAAAGAAAACACCGCTGTTGAATAACCCTAATAACTTTGCTTTGGCATCAGGATAAGTATCGCCACTAGCTGAACTTACCTGTTTGAAGGCATCAATATATATTTTATTTATTTGATATTCAGGATGTTTCTCAAAAACCATACTTGAGATTCTTTCATTAGCTTTCATATATATATCATAATCGCCTGCATTATTTCCGTCGTCAGCCATATACAGAATTTGATTTTTCCAAATTGACCGCTGTTTATTTTTCATATACTCAATTGTCTTATTAACAACGGCTTGCGCATCATCTTTTGTTATAACAGGAAAACGACCGGTAGCAACGGCAATTTTATTAGAGACCAATTTTTCATCATTTGCGCTATCAACCATCATTCCCACATAATCATCAGTTACATAAGAACTTGTAACAGACCCTGAATTTTTTGCCTGAAAGGTTAAAATCAAATTATTGCCAGCGGTTTCACGCAGCAGCCCGCGATTATCATAAGATCCACGTCCAAAAAGCAGTAAATATTTAGGTTTATGATTCACTGAATCTCTTTCATACTGCATTCTCATAAGTTTTCTATATGCTGAAATATCGGGCGTTCCGGACGAAAATTCATTATACACTTGTTCTGTGGTCACAACTACAACGTTCATTCCGTCAATATCGCGATGCGCTTGCGCAAGAGTATTTGCCTCTTCCCAAAAAGCAGGATGTGTAATAATTGTAAAATCAATGTCTCTGAGATTGTGCAAATTTTGGTTAGTAATTGTTCCAACTGTTTCGGGTTTTGGAAAATTGGCAGTAGGGTCTATTGCTAAAAAATATCTGTTTTCGGCAGGAGTTACAAAACTCAAAGTTTGTTCGCTGCGCTGAGTCGACATCTGCTTAATATTTGCGAAATCGCTTATGTCCCAAACAATTACATTGTTATTTGCATCGGAAAGATTATATTTATAAAAATCGGCAGTACTGGAGTCAAATTTTTGAAAACGCATTTGTGTACCAGTCATTTTCAACAAACGGTTCGTATTGATTTCAATAAAATTTAAATAAGCCGTCCATGTAGATTGCTTTAAATAAGTCATTTTTACCACAGAATTTGCCATCGAAGTTGGAACAGTTATATATTTTGACATTTCTACAAATTTTATGTCGGTGGTACTTGCGTTTGTCTTAGTTGTATCAGCAAAACTTCCGAGCGAAGTTATCATCATCGAATTTGATACATTTGAACTTGTTGCGTATGCAATACACAATTTTGTAGGTGCTGTTGTAACCGCATTGGGGAAATTGAAGGTAAAATTGTAAGATGTTTGAGTATCGAATTTTTCGCCGTAAAATTCTCTACCGCTTTGAATCAACGACACTTCATCTTTTTCATACACTTGAAAATCGGTAAATTCATTAATTTCTTGTACATTTGAATTTGGCTGTTCCGCCTGGGCAACAGTTATTTTTTTCCCAACTCCCGCGTCTGATGTTACAAAATAATAACCTTCTGTTGCATAAGGATTACCATTATGTTGAAACATCTTATTTGCTGTATTATAACTCCATTTTACAATTCCCTGTGCATAAAAGAGAATGTAATCGTTGCCTTGCCAAACGGCAATTTCCGGCAAATCGTCAGGCGAAGGGTTCGCAAAATTCTGGTCGATAACTCCACCACCATATCCGAAGATCCTAACATTTTCAGGGGCAATGCCCATATTTCTCAAATCGTTGTATGTAAGTTTGTATATTCCTGAATCTTTGATTTTTATCTTAACGAATTTTCCGTTAGCAAGCGCAGAATTATCTGCATAGGCAGTTGGAGTTTGCCCATGAACAGCACCAAAGATGAATAACGCAATTGAAAGAATATGTAAATGTTTCATTTTTAATATTATATATGTTATTTATTAAATACAATAATCATTTTATTTTTTGTTCTAAAATTTTGTTATTATTAAAAAAAATTGATATTTTATCTCCGATTTTAATTTTTTTTTGGTCAAAATTTAATTTTAATAAAAGCAAATCGCCTGTTTTTAATGTGCAAAATTTACTTGCATAAACAATTAGTTGATTAATATTATCAATAAAATTATCAAAATTTTTAATTATATCTATATTTTCATTAAAATGAAATTCCAATTTAATCTGTTTAAAATCAATATTTTTTATATCATAAAAATTACTCAAAGCAGTTGAGCCGTCGAAAGAAATTGCTAAATTTCTCATTTTTATGTCTTTGACCAGGTCGTTTGCAGTAAGACAAATAACAAAGGCAAATTTGTTATAATATCTGTGGGCAAAACGCTCTTCTATATTTTTTCCCAACTTACTAACTTCTATTGCTACAAATATTTGCGCCGAAAAATCATCAGAAAACTCAGGTACAAAAAACGGCTTATTCCCTTTTGACAACGTGGAATCGGGTCGAAACGAAATCTCAATATTTTTTGTTAATAACGTTTTTTTATCAAAAATATTTTCAAAGACAATAATCTTCATTAAAAAAAACTTTGCGAAATTAATACAAATTTTAAGAATATACAATTATTTGGAGATAATTTTTGCTAATTTTTTAAAATTAACTTCCCAATGGCTTTGCGAGGGGCGGGTTTCACCACCGCTCGGACGAGTCAACAATGCAAAGTTACACAAAATTTCGGACGAGACAAGCCCGCCATCTCGCAAAACCGCCCGTTAGCCGTTAGTGCTTTTGTCCTTCTATTAATTTTGTTGCCTGTTTTTCAAACAACATTTTTTTTATTTTTCTTTTTAGTGATTAAACTTTTGTGATTTTTTTCAGTCAAAAGCACATAAAATTTTTAAACAATGAAACAACTTTTTATTTGTTTCTTTTTTTTATTCTCATTTAGTCATAATATTGTAGCACAAGAAGATACTATAAGAGCAGATTATCGTTTTTCGCTCGAAGATTGTATCACTTATGCCTTTGCCAACGGGTACGAACGGCAGTCAATGAAACTATCCGAACAATCAGCAAAAGAGATTTATGACTTATCAAAGTATCTACGCTATCCGAATTTATCCGCTTCGTTAAACGAGGGAGTATCTCACAGCAATGGTAATTCTGCCAATTGGAATGGGACATACGGGCTGAACAGCAGCGTAACGCTTTATCAGGGAGGAGCGATTTCTAACAGTATTGAGCAAAATAAATTGCAAGTTGACCGTGCAATGCTGCAAACCCAACAGTATGACCAGAATTTAGTTGTTCAGATTCTTCAGGCGTTTCTTTCGGTTCTTGGAAATCAGGAATTGCTGAAATATCAGGAGGCTGTAGTAACTACAAGTGCAGAGCAATTGTTACAGGGCGAAGCACGATGGAAAGCAGGTTCAATTTTAGAAAGCGACTATCTACTTTTGAATGCACAGGATGCAAGCGCCAAAAGTAATGTAGTAAACACGCAAATTGCTATCGTTAACAGTTTGCTTTCGTTGAAAAGTTTGCTCTCAATGAATCCGCTGGCTAACATTGAGATTGTGTATCCTAACGACCAACAAATTGATGAATTAGCGCTTTTGCCATCGCAAGAAATTGCTCTACAAAGATGTTTGGATACTTCACCGACTTTAAAACTAAGTCAAAGCAGTATTGATATTGCCAATAACAGTATTCAGTTGGCTAAATCGGGATACTATCCTGTTTTGAGTTTGAGCGGCAGTTTGGGGACAAATCATGCCCCTGATTATACCAATTTCGGTACGCAACTTTCCGATAATTTCAACCAGCGGGTTGGATTAACACTGAGTATTCCGATTTTCGATAATTTTAGAACAAAGTCGCAGGTTATACAAAATAAAATTGCTTTGGAACAAGCCCAAATAAGCAAAAACGAACAGCACCTTTCTTTATCACAAATGTTAATACAAGAGTATCAGAATGTTATTTCTTTTTATACTCAATACCGCGCAAACAATGTAAGTCAAGATGCCTATTATAAAACTTATATTGCTTACAGAGCAAAATTTGATGCGGGCGCGGCTACGGTTGTGGACTTGCTTCAACAGCAAAATAACTATTTGAATGCCTTAAACGGATTTATTCAAAGTAAATACGGATTCTTACTGAATCGCAAAATATTAGATATTTATATGGGAGAAAATATTAAATTATAATTTATTTATAATTATTATGAAAAAGAAAAAAATTATATGGATAATAATTATCGCAATAATACTTCTGGCAATAGTTGTCATGGTATTTTTTAAAGATAAAAAAGTGGTTGATGTAACGACATACAATGTTGATAGCGGCAAAGTCAGTGTAACAGTAACATCAACAGGATATATTCAACCGGTGCAGCAGGTATCGGTCGGTACGCAGGTATCGGGGGTGATTGAAAAGATTTTTGTTGATTTCAATAGCGTTGTTAAGAAAGGAGATTTACTCGCTACGCTGGATATGTCGGTACTTAATGAGCGGCTTTATCAGGCAAATGCAGCCTTGTCGGCAGCTCAAAGCGCCTTAACATTAGCGCAACAAACTTACGACCGCACAGAAGCATTATTCGACCAAAAAGCCGAAACGCAAACTAACATGGAAGCGGCAGCCAACAGTTTGTCGCAGGCAAAAACAAACGTGGGAAATGCAAAATCGAATGTAAAACAGGCAAATATTAACTTGTCGTATGCAAAAATATATTCTCCTATTAATGGGGTTATTTTGAACAGGGCAGTTGATGAGGGACAAACAGTTGCTGCCTCTTTCAATACGCCAACTCTTTTCCTTATTGCAAACGATTTAACAAAAATGCAGGTGCAGGCAAATATGGACGAGGCGGATGTTGGCGGACTTGCCAACGGACAAAAGGTTTCGTTTACTGTTGATGCTTACCCTGATTTGACTTTTGACGGAACAATAGAACAGGTCAGATTGAATGCCATTACAACAAACAATGTTGTAACTTATACAGTTATTGTAAATGCTCCCAATCCCGATAAAAAACTTTTCCCCGGAATGACGGCAAATATTACCGTTACTATTGAGGAAGAAGAGGGACTTGTTGTTCCAATGGAAGCATTGCAATTTACTCCTTCTGCTGATGTAGAAAAACAACTGAAAATTACTCAACCTCCGACTGCTGAAAATAAACAACAAGCATTGCCAAAAGGAAAAACAAATAAAAAGAGAAATGGAGTATGGATTCAAAATGATGATGGTTCTCTAACTTTTACTCCTGTAGAGACCGGACTTTCAGACGGCTTTAATACTATAGTTAAAAAGGGATTGAATCAGGGACAAAAAGTGGTATTGTCGGCTATGTGGGGAGTAAAATCTACAAAAAATGAAGCAGTTGCCAATCCGCTAATGCCTCAACGTCCTCAAAGACAAAGGCAACAAAATACGGGAACTCCACCAAGACAATAAATATTAAAAGTTGATAGATTTAAAACAAATTCAAATGCCGAATACTATTTTAAAAATAGAAAATCTTCATCGGGTTTTTCAAGTAGGGAGTGAAGAAGTACACGCCTTACGAGGTATTTCATTCGTTGTCAATCAGGGGGAATTTGTAAGTATTATGGGCGCAAGCGGTAGCGGAAAATCAACATTATTGAACATATTAGGATGTTTGGACAGACCAACATCCGGAGAATATTTTATTGATGGAAATCCTATCAGTAAGTGTTCCAAAGACGAGTTATCTACATTACGTAACAGAAAAATAGGTTTTGTTTTTCAATCATATAACCTGTTATCGAGAACTTCAGCATTGGAAAATGTGGAATTGCCTTTGTTGTACAATAACACCGTTTCCAACAAAGAACGAAGAGAAAAAGCCATTTATGCTTTGGAACAGGTAGGATTAAGAGATAGAATGGGACACATGCCAAATCAATTATCCGGCGGGCAGCAACAACGGGTTGCAATTGCAAGGGCTTTAATCAATGACCCGGTAATATTATTGGCTGACGAGGCAACGGGCAATCTCGATACACGCACTTCATACGAAATTATGAACCTTTTCCAAGAACTCAACCAACAAGGAAAAACTATAGCCTTCGTTACGCACGAACCAGATATTGCACAACTTACGCATCGAATGATAGTTTTGCGTGACGGAAATATTATTAATAATCAAGCCATAGAACAGAAATCGGCAAAGGAAATGCTGGATGCTATTCCGCCGTCGGATACACAATAATTTTTTATCATGAATTTTTTAAATTTACTAAAAATAGCATATATTGCCTTAATTCGCAATAAAACAAGAGCAGGACTTACTATGTTGGGCATTATCATAGGTATTACCTCGGTTATTGCTATGGTTAGTTTAGGGCAAAGTTCGTCATTAAGTATCAATAATCAAATTTCGCAAACAGGCACGAATATGATTATGGTCATGCGTGCTTTTCAGCGGCAAGGCGGTGTTAATATCGGTTCTGGAAGCATTCAAACGCTTGTTGTCAAAGATGCTGAAGCAATAGCCGAAAGAGTATCTCACATTGAAGCCGTTTCTCCTGTAGTTTCTTCGTCGGGACAGTTAGTTTATGGTTCAAATAATTGGCCCGGCAGCATGCAAGGAGGTGATGTCGATTATTTTTCTATAAGGAAATATGAAGTGGCTCGCGGTATTAAGTACACACAATCAGATGTACGTTCTGCGGCAAAAGTTTGCCTTATCGGTCAAACGGTTATAGATAATTTATTCCCTAACGGTGAAGAACCACTTGGAAAAACAATTCGTTTCGGCACTATTCCGTTCAAAATAATAGGAACACTCGAATCCAAAGGACAAAATGCTATGGGGCAAGACCAGGACGATATTATTCTTGCTCCATATACCACTGTTCAAAAACGAATACTTGCCATTCCTTATATTCATCAGATTGTTATTTCTGCCGATGACCCAAGCAATGTACAAAGTGTTATGGACGATGTTTCAGCATTGATGCGCACACAACATAAAATAAGAGCAGGCAGCGAAGACGATTTTATGGTGCGCTCGCAGCAGGAAATGCTGCAAATGATGGATTCTATTACAGGTTTCTTGACAATATTGTTGGCTGCAATTGCCTCTATTTCGCTTATTGTGGGCGGTATCGGAATTATGAATATTATGTATGTTACCGTTACCGAGCGAATCAAGGAAATTGGGTTGCGCATGGCAATCGGAGCAAAAAATCGTGATATTCTGCTCCAATTTCTCACCGAAAGTACTATTTTGAGTTTAATAGGCGGAATTATCGGCATTGTTCTCGGATTACTTCTTTCATATATTGCTTCAACCTTGTTGAAATGGCCATACGTTGTTAGCGTTACTGCTGTGGTAATATCATTCCTTGTTTGCGCAGCCACAGGTATTTTTTTCGGCTGGTATCCCGCCAAAAAAGCCGCCTCACTTGACCCAATAAATGCTTTAAGATACGAGTAAATATTGATAATCAATGTTCTGCCTCTAAAATTGCACTGACGCTCTGATGCCAAGAATTTTCTTAAACTGAACACGCGGTTCTTTTCTGGTAATGATTGTCCCATCCGCCTGCTGATAATTATATAAATTACATTTTTAGATTACACAAATAATTATTATCTTTGCATCCAATAATCATAAACACTAATTATCCTTATGGGACGCAAAGTCAAACAACTTAAAAATTACACAACCGAAGAA
>WQYU01000071.1 GCA_009781075.1 Paludibacter sp.
AACAAAACTGCTGCGTATCATACCTTTATATAACAATTCGGCTATCCACTGCGCATCCTTGGCATCGCTTTTTCGTCCCGGCATTTGCTTGATTAAAAAAGGATTGACCAACGTAAGCTCTAATGAAGAATAAAATTGCATAAATACTGCCAAAGCATTGTTAAATAAATCCATAATTGTGGTTTTCATAATATTAAATAAAATTTAATATTAGAAATTTTGACAAAAATATAAAATTATTGTTGTATTTTACTAAATGTAAATAAATTTTTAAAAATAGATTTTATTGTGTATTATTTTCTATAAATTCTTTAAATTATATTTATATTTTTTGTTTATTAATAAATTTGATATAAATTTGCAGCCTTTACAAATATTTAATTTTAGTATTAATAATTTAAAATTTTTATGGAATGAAAAAATTAATATCGATTTTGTTTTTGTGTGCAACAACGATTTTTGCAAATGCACAAGTTGAGAAAATGCTTGGTTATTGGATATCCGTTGATGACAATACAGGCAAAGAAGAGAGTGTTTTCTATGTTTATAAAGGCACTGACGGAAATTATTACGGAAAATTAGTAAAACTGATTGACCCAAAACGAGAAGGTGCTGTTTGCGACAAATGCACGGGAACAGACTATAACAAACCTTTGGAAGGGCTAATACTTATGAAAAGTTTGAAAGCAGACGGGAATAATCTTACAGGCGGAACAATTACCGACCCCAAAAATGGGAAAGTATATTACGTAAAAGTTTCGCTCGATACCAAAACCGACCGACTTAAAATTCGCGGCTCACTCGATAAAATAGGGATACTCGGCAGAACACAATATTGGATACGCAAAAAGTAAATAATAAAATGTTCTCTGTAATGAATTAAACTGAAAGGGTAGATTCAAGTATCAAATGCAACTTTTTTGTTTTCAGATTTACAATTAATTAATTTATTGAAATGAGAATAACTTTGAGTAAATGTTTGAGATAAATTTATTTCCCATTTCAACAAATCATCATAGTCATTATAAGTTTTTGATTATAAATTAAATAAAAAATACATTTATTTTCAATTCTTTGTGCGGCAGGGGGGACTCGAACCCCCACGCCTCTCGACATTAGTTCCTAAAACTAACGCGGCTACCATTACGCCACTGCCGCAAAAAATATTTTTCTTTTTACCAGACTGCAAAAGTACAAAAATAATCCATAAAATCAATTTATCTGTTAGAATATTACAAAATCAACATTAAAATCATAAAGATTGTTCTTTTGAGAAAAAAGTATTATTTTTGCATTAATATAAAATAGAATCCGTAAAGTAATATTTATGAAAAAAATATTTTTAATATTTTGTGTATTAATGATATACACATCTTCAAATGCACAAATAGACTCCACTTTCAACCACTTGGTAAACAAATTGGTATCTAATACCGCAGATGATTACAATTCCTTTACCGACAAAAGTAATACTTTGGGCAGCCAACTTTTTAAGAATTTTCATATCGACTGGACTACCTATTCTACAAAAGATTATAAGTGGAATCGATTCGGTATTGGAAGTGCATACGGACAGAGTTTTGCTTTTGAAAAGAATTTGACTTGGCGAATAGGATTAGGCATTGATTGGGCAAAATATACGCTGAATTATACGGGAAGTTATGAATATGTTTCAGAAAAATCCACAATGAATGTTACATCAATTAGTATTCCATTAATTATTAATTATCAAGTATTTAGTCGATTTTGGCAAGGATTGAATTTTTATACGGGTCCGGTTTTCGAACAAATTATTTCCGTAAAATCTCCTCAAATAGACCCCGATATGATAAGTCATGCACAATTCGGTTGGACAATCGGAACACGGTATCGTTTCGGCGCTATTTTCAGCGTTCGACTTTCATACGTGCATTATTTTACCGCAATGTTTGTAAATGGAGATATGATGCGCTCAGGAGTGAGATTTTCAGTCGGTTTTTAGAAAAAAAATTTTTCATTTTTTATTAAAAATAATTATTAATTTTGTCGTAAATTTTTTTAAATATTAATATATAAAATTTTTTTATTTATGTTGTTTGAATATGTATTGATTTTTATTGTTTTTATCGTTGTAATACTGTTTTTGTATTACATGCCGATAATGTTATGGGTAAAAGCACGCACTTCAGGTGTTAAGATTTCGCTGTTTCAATTGTTTGTGATGCGTATTCGTAATGTGCCACCTTCAAAAATAGTCAGTTGCATGATTGAGGCTCACAAAGCTGATATTCAAGATGTTACACGCGATGGTCTTGAAGCGCATTATCTTGCAGGGGGGCATATTGAGCGAGTTACTCATGCGCTTGTGTCGGCTTCAAAAGCAAATATTGATTTAGGCTTTAAAATGGCAACCGCTATTGACCTCGCCGGACGTGATGTTTTTGAGGCGGTTCAAATGTCGGTTAATCCGAAAGTGATTGATACTCCGCCTGTTACTGCGGTTGCAAAAGACGGCATTCAGTTGATTTCAAAAGCGAGAGTTACTGTTCGCGCAAATATCAGGCAACTCGTTGGAGGTGCAGGAGAAGAAACAGTATTAGCACGTGTAGGCGAAGGCATTGTATCTTCAATTGGTTCGGCAGCATCGCACAAATCGGTTCTTGAAAATCCCGACTCAATTTCAAAATTAGTACTGAGTAAAGGATTGGATGCAGGAACTGCATTTGAAATCTTGTCAATTGACATTGCCGACATTGACATTGGGAAAAATATCGGCGCTCAACTTCAAATGGATCAAGCCGATGCCGACAAAAATATAGCTCAGGCAAGAGCTGAGGAACGGCGAGCGATGGCAGTGGCTGGCGAGCAGGAGATGCGTGCAAAATCTCAGGAGATGCGTGCAAAAGTTATTGAGGCTGAGGCAGAAGTGCCAAAAGCGATGGCTGAAGCGTTCAGAAACGGCAATTTGGGTATAATGGATTATTACAAGATGAAAAACATTCAGGCAGATACCGATATGAGAGAGGCAATTGCAAAACCCGAAACGCCAAACGAGAAAAAAAGTACAGGAAAGTAATTTTAGAAAAAAATACAAACACTTTTCCTATTCAGGAATAAATTTAAAAAGAGACAGCAATTATAGCTGCCTCTTTTTTTGGTGCAAATGCACGAGATGATATATTGACGGACAATTACCACAATAAGGTATTTATTATGGTGCATCGTAGATACAAAGCATTATATCTTTACATTGTATCGGAATTTTTTTTAATTTCAAAAAATTTTAATTGTACCGAAATTATACTATCATCATTGTTATTCTTATTGCGAGGTCAAAAAATACCATTTTTGCATTAACATTTTGACTGATTTGCCGCTGTGCCAGCGAAAATTCGTTCATCATTTTTTCAACATTTTTTTCATTAATAAAACGAGCAAATCTACAGGAAAACTCATTTTCTTCTTCAGTCATATAGTTTAAATTCGTCTGCTGCAGGTTGAAAATGTAATTCTCGCGTACCATATGTTGCATATAATTTAAGAGTTTTTTCTGTTGTTCACGTCCTATTTTTGCATTTGAAATTTCATCAGCCCATTTGCGCATATCTTTTATCGCCTCATTTTCTTTTTTTACAGAAAGTCTCCATGCTGTACGCATTAACGTTGTAAAACGCGTAAAATTTTCAGTATTTTCTTCATCGTCTGCAGCAATTTTCAAAGCTTCGAGCATACTGCCGTTGGCAGTTCGAGCAATGTGATGTGCATTTTCTTGAGTCAAATTAAAATTTTGATTAGACATGAGATAATCTGAAATTTCATCATCTTTAAGTGGCTGAATATTAACAAGTTGTGTGCGTGACATTATTGTTGGCAACAGTAAATTCGGCTGATTGCTAACAAGTAAAAAAACTGTTTTTTCGGGCGGCTCTTCCAATATTTTCAGAATTTTATTTGCAATAATATCACCGTACATTTTTTCAGGGAGCCAAATTATCATAATTTTGTATTCCGATTCATAACTTTTAAAACTAAGCTTTTTGATAATTTGGTCGCTTTCGCTTGCAAAAATATAACCGATTTTTTTATTACCGTCCGAAGAAAAATCAAGCCAGTCGTCGTATCCGAAATATTCGTTATTGAGAACCATTTCGCGAAATTTCATAGTAAAATCATCGCAAACCCAAATTTTGTTTCCTTCAGGTTTGACATAGGGGAAAACAAAATGTAAGTCGGGATGAGCGAGTTTTGTATATTTTACACAGGAGGGACAAATGCCACAAGAGTCAGTATCGGTACGATTTGTACAAGAAATATATTGCGCATAGGCCAATGCAAGTCGTAATTTTCCGATTCCTTCCCGACCTGAAATCAACTGAGCATGTGCAATTCGCTGTTCTGCAACACTTTGAATAAAACGTTGCTTGACGATTTGATGTCCTATTATTTGAGAAAATAACATTTATTTTAAAATTATTATAAATTAAATACTAAGATTTTTTTTTTGATAAAAATCAATTAATTGTTGAAGGCTTTATTTTTCCACCACTTTTCCTGCGCCCGAAGTGTCTTTTGAAACTGCTTTTGGAGAACCTGAATAAATAATAGAACTTGCCCCGGAAGATTCGGCTGTGAGCGAATTTATTACAAAACATTGAATTTTTGACGCTCCTGATGCATGTACATCAACATTTTCGGCTGTTAAATTGTCTGCTTTAATAGATGATGCCCCGCTGGCAATTGCATTGAAATATTGTGCCGCACCTGAAAAAATAGCATCGGAGGCGCCACTGGTTTCACATTCAATTTTGTTCGCTGTAAGGTTTGCGATTTTCAAATCACTTGCTCCACTAATATCAATATCCAAATCATTAATATTAAAGGCATTAGAAATATTTAATGTTGATGCGCCGGTTAATTCAAGATTTTTTAATTCATTGATTTTCAACTTTATAACTATCGGCGCAGACGGAATTAAATTATAACGCCGTTGCGGTTTCAAAGTTAGAGTTGTGCCTCTGGCATTTATATCAAGCAAACCAATAATATTAAAATCGGTCTTTACTACAAGTTCGGTACCTTCACTTTTAATGCTATCTATTTGTAAATCAACATTCAAATTATTTTCCAAAATAATTTTATTTACATTTTCGGAAAAATTAAAAGTGCGCTCTGTAAAACTTCCATTGCCACTAATATTTTTTTTATCTAATTGCCATTTACTAAAATTATTAGTATTCCAATTATCTCTAACTTGCTGCCAATCCGCTTTCCAGCCCGCAAACGACAATGCCACAATCGAAGCAAACCACACAACCAAAGTGATTATTTTGACTGCTTTGTTGACTTTCCCCCAATGAAATATTTTTTGACAAATCCAATAAAGAAAAGCCATAAGAGGGATTCCGATTAACAGACATAATCCAATAGTTGCGATTGCAGGATGTTGCACAAAAAGGAAGGTGTCGTTTGAAAATGGAATTACTCCTCCAAGTATGCCTGTTCCTACTCCTAAAAGCACGGCAATCAGTACAATAATAACAATTACAATAATAGGTATTACGACTATTCCCAAGCAGACAAGGCAAATTTTGAGAAAAGCACTTATACAACCGCTGTTATTGCTTTTTTCCTGTAAATTATTTTCTTGATTTGCATCTGCTGCAACGGTTTTCCCGATATTTTCAAGAGTAACCGATTCGCCGGTCATTTTCAAACGGTCTTCTGCTGTTTTAGCCTCCGGTACAATTATCCAAAGTGCTATATACAAAATAAATATCCAACCTGGGGTAACAATCCACGAAAAAATTGGAATTGTGATAAAAAATAATGCAACAACTGCAAGTCTCACCCACGTGACATCCCAGCCGAGATAAGCGGCAGCACCTGAACAAACACCGCCAAGCATTTTGTTGCGCGGGTCACGAAAAAACTGCTTCCTTTGCTTTGTTGAGGTGTTTTCATTTGCATTTGTGCTTTGACTTGAGGCAAATTGCTCAAAAGTTGATTCTTTTTCTTGACTATCGTCAAAATCAGATGGTCGTCCCATTTGAACAATAAGTTGTTCAACGCCATCAATATTTATCACGTCATATCCCTGAGTAAGTTTTGCGCTAAAAATTTCGCCGATTCGTGCCTCAAAATCACTCATAATTTCGCCGCTGTCTTCCTGTCTGGAAAAATACGTTTTCAAATTTTTCAAATAATTTTCCAACAATGCGTATGCATCTTCGTCGATGTTAAAAACACGACCATTCAAATTGATTGTTAATGTCTTTTTCATTTTTATAAAATATTAAAAATAAGAAATTTATAAATTCAAGAACTAATTTTTTGTGGTTAATAAATTGATTTCAAATGATTTATCGTTTGTTCAATTTCGTCCCATGTAGCCTGAAGTTCGGTCAGATATTCACTTCCCGACTCGGTAATCCGATAATATTTTCGTGGCGGACCTTGTTTTGATTCAATCCATTGATACGAAAGCAGTTTCATATTCTTCAGCCGCATTAGCAACGGATAAATCGTTCCTTCAACAACAATGAGTTTTGCCTCTTTGAGAATTTGAATAATATCTGCCACATAAACAGGTTTTTCTTTGATTATCAAAAGAATACAATAATCGAGTATTCCTTTTAGCATTTGAGTTTTTGAATTGTCCGAATTAACTTTTTCCATTGAATTCTTCCTTTATTTTGTTAATTACTAAATTATTATGTTGAATAAAATAAAATAAAAAATTAATTTTATAATACTTTTTTTTGAGAATGCAAAGATATATAATTTATTATATATTATGCAAAACATAATACGTAAAATTAACAAAGTTTAACTAAAAACTTATTTTCCCCATTGAAAATAAAATTTTCAATATTTTGTGCAATTCGATGAACATAATTTTTTGCCTGCTTAATAAAAAAATGTATTTTTGCAAAAAAAAATTACAATGAAGTTGAAAATAAGCATATTAACATTAATTCTGTGTTTGTCGGCATGCAGCATCTCGTACAAATTCAATGGAGCAATGATAGATTATTCAAAAACAAAAACCATTTCTGTTGCCGATTTTCCTTCTGTTGCCGAGTCGAATCCTTATACTGCCCTGCCATATGAGTTTTCAGAAGCGTTGCGAGATATTTACACGCGACAAACGCGCCTGCAAGTTATTAAATCGGGTGGCGATATGAATCTTGAAGGCGAAATAACGAGTTTGCAACTTGCTCCAATGGCAATTTCGGAAGATTCTTATGCGGCACAGACAAAAGTAACGATTACAATCCGAGTGCGTTACAGCAACAAAGCCGTCCCCGAAGACGATTTTGAAAAAACATATTCGGCATTCCGCCAGTTTAGCAGCAGCACCACGCTCAATGACGCATTATCTACGCTTGTCCCCGAAATTATCAAAGAAATCACTGAAATGATTTTTAACGATACAGCGGGAAAATGGTAATTTTTTTAGAATAAAAATAAATAATTTTATCACTTTATTGCAAACGTTTGCGTTTTTTTTGAAAACTTGAATTTTCTAAATTAGTATATGTTAAATAATAAGGTTTTACCTTTGAAAAATTTTTTTGAACATTTTTAACACAACTAAAATTTTAATATCTATAAAATATGATTTTATCTTTTGAAATCAATCTACAAATTGCATACGGGCAAACTCTTTTCGTGTGCGGTTCACTTGCCGAACTTGGCTCAAACGACCGCTCTATTGCCTGCCCGATGACCTGCATTGACGGCAACAAATGGATTGCCGAAGTTAAAGTTAGCGAGAATTTTAATAATTTTTCGTATTCGTATTTTATTAAAGACCAATATAATAAAATTTTTCCGGAATGGGGAAGCGCCCGTTGTGTATCGAATTTTGGGGCTGTTTTTTTAGGTTTGAGTGATGAATGGCAAACGCCTCCTGCTCAGGAATTTTTGTTTACTTCTGCTTTTTCCGAAAGTTTTTATGCCCAAAAACATTCTGATACGATAATTAATTTAAAAAACGACAGCGTTGTGTTAAATGTTCGATGCCCAATAGTTGCTCAGGGACAAGTACTTGCAATTTCCGGAGCAAGCGAATATTTAGGCTTTTGGAATGTTGAAAAATCTTTAGCATTAACCTGTTGCGCAGATGGGCAGTGGCAAATTGCGCTTGAGGCATCGGAACTGAAAGCCGAGAGTGAATTCAAATTTTTAATAATCGAAAGCCGAACGGGCAATGTTGTTCAATGGGAAGAAGGCGACAATCGCCTGTTAGTTTCAAAAAATATTAAAACGCTAAAAAAATCAATTGAAATTCATAACTGTACATTTCGCTTGCCGTGGGTAAATTTCCGTGCGTCAGGTATTGCAATTCCCGTTTTTTCGTTGCGCACGGCAGAAAGTTTCGGGATAGGCGAATTTCCGGATTTGCTCAAAATGGTCGATTGGGCATCTGCCACAAATCAGAAAATTATTCAAATTTTACCTGTAAATGATACAACAATTTCCGGCAAATGGACTGATTCATATCCATATAGCGCAATTTCAATATATGCACTGCATCCTGTTTATTTAGGAATAAAACAATTTCCATTAAAAGATAAAAATATTTATAATGAATTTTTGCAAAAAGCCGAAAAATTGAACAATCTGTCGCAAATCGATTATGAGGCGGTTTTTTTATTAAAAAAAGAATATGTTTCAAAACTTTTTGAACAGGATGGTACAAAAGTTTTGAAATCAAAAACTTTTAAAGATTTTTTTCAAAAAAATGAATACTGGTTATTCCCTTATTCATGTTTTTGTTATTTGCGTGATACTTTTGGCGCTGCTGATATTGGATTTTGGCAATCAAATAAAATTTATAACAGAGAAGAACTCTCAGGTCAAATTCAAGAAAACGCTCAGATGCAACAGGCTGTAAATCGTAATTATTTCATTCAATTTTTGTTGCATCAGCAGTTGAAATCTGTAAAGCAATATGCTAACAGTAAGGGAATTATACTCAAAGGAGACATTCCGATAGGGGTAAATCGCAATAGTGTTGATGTTTGGACAGAACCACAATATTTCAATCTTAATACACAAACAGGAGCCCCTCCCGACAATTTTTCAATGACAGGGCAAAATTGGGGATTTCCAACCTATAATTGGGACGAGATGGCAAAAGATAATTTCAAATGGTGGAAAAATCGTTTTTGTAAAATGTCCGATTATTTTGACGCTTATAGAATTGACCATATTTTGGGCTTTTTTAGAATTTGGGAAATACCTGAACATTCGGTACAGGGACTTTTGGGCTGCTTTAGTCCCGCTTTGCCGATTTCGGAAGATGAAATTCGCAGAGAAGGATTGAATTTTAATTATGATTTTATGACAAAGCCATATATTCACGAGTATTTTTTGAGTGAAATTTTTGGTGAATATAAATCGGAAATAATAAATACTTTTCTTATGCCAACCGATTGGCAACGCTTTGCATTGAAGGATTTTTGTGATACACAGAAAAAAATAAAGAATATTTTTGATGGAAAAACAGATGAGAAATCAGTCAAAATACGCGATGGTCTTTATTCTCTGTGTAGTGAAGTCCTTTTTATTGCCGATAAAGACGAAAAAAATAAATTTCATCCGCGCATAACTGCACAATATTCTTATGCCTATCAAAGTTTGGATAATGGACAAAAAGCGGCTTTCAACCGAATATATGATAATTTTTTCTATCATCGACACAACAATTTCTGGTACAATAGGGCAATGCAAAAACTGCCTGCACTTATTGCAGCAACACAAATGCTGGTTTGTGGCGAAGACTTGGGAATGATACCCGACTGCGTGCCAGCCGTTATGCACCAATTACAGATACTTTCACTCGAAATACAACGAATGCCAAAAGACAACGGAAAAATATTTGAAATATTAAACAATATACCATATCTGTCGGTTTGCACAACCTCAACGCACGATATGTCGCCGCTTCGCCTCTGGTGGAAAGAAAATCAGGCAAACACACAACTCTATTACAACGAAATTTTAAAGCGCAATGGCGATGCTCCTAAAGAATGTACCGCCGAAATTGCAACACAAATCGTAAACAATCATTTGGCTTCGCCTGCAATGCTTGTTATTTTACCTCTGCAAGACCTGCTTGCAATGGACGACGAATTGAAAAATTCTAACATTGAAACAGAACGCATTAATGTTCCTTCAAATCCGCAACATTATTGGCGCTACCGTATGCATGTTTCAATAGAACAATTACTTAACGCACAAAATTTTAATAATCATTTAAAATTAATAACTCAAATAACGGGTAGATAAATTTTTTGATTTATCTACTGATTTATTCAATTTTTAAAAGATTTTATAAAACAATTAAATTGTTATTCCGCCGTCAACACTGATAACAGCGCCATTTATATACGCAGCCTCATCACTTGCCAAAAAGGCATATACCGCAGCAATTTCTTCGGGCTGCCCCAGTCGCCGCAACGGAACTTTTTCTTCCATTGATGTAAGTACTTCCTGCGGCATTTTTTTTACCATTTCGGTTAAAATAAATCCGGGAGCAACAGCATTCACAGTAATCCCGCGCTTGCCAAGTTCCTTCGCCATTGTCTTTGTCATTCCGATTAAGCCTGCTTTTGTGGCTACGTAATTTGTTTGTCCGAAGTTTCCATACAAAGCCACAACCGATGAGGCATTAATAATTCTGCCCCAAGCGTTTTCACTCATCACTTCGGCAGCACATT
Organism: Paludibacter sp.; assembly: GCA_009781075.1. GTDB lineage: Bacteria > Bacteroidota > Bacteroidia > Bacteroidales > Paludibacteraceae > WRGS01. The sequence continues at coordinate 10,707 of WQYU01000071.1, forward strand.
TTGCACAATTAAAAACACCTGTAAGATTTACATCAATAACCTGCTGCCAAAGGTCAGGGGTCATTTTTTTGAGCGTAGCATCGCGAGTAATTCCGGCATTGTTTATCAGAATATCGTATCTTCCGTATTCTTTTATAACACTGGCTGTTGCCTGTTCTACTTCTGCAAAAACGGAAGTATTTACTTTCATAAATGCTGCTTTGCCACCGTTTTTTACTATTTCAGCGGCTGTTTGAGTTCCTTTTTCTTCGTTGAAATCCCAGATGACAACTGTTGCACCTTCGGAGGCAAATCGCATGGCTGTTGCTTTTCCGATGCCGTCGGCTCCGCCTGTAATAACAGCAATTTTATCGTTTAATCCTTTCATCACACTATTCAATTAGTAATTTATATTTAAAATATTTAGATTTATAAAAAATGTAATTGCAAAGTTAATAAAAAAATAAGATTTTGAGAAAAGTAATTATTTTTTTGATTTTTACAGAATATAATAATTTGAATTTGCAAATTATTATTATTTGTTGTACCTTTGCAGCGCAAAAAATATATGGTGGGCTTAGCTCAGTTGGTTAGAGTATCAGATTGTGGTTCTGAGGGTCGTGGGTTCGAGCCCCACCGTCCACCCCAAAGGTTTAAAAAGATTTTTAGCCATAAAACAGCCCAGAAAGGCAGTTTTATGAAAGTGTTATTTTTTTGTAAAAGCAATGTTCGGAGCATAATATTCCGAATAATAACGAAAAAAATAGTATAAAAAATAGCATTGAATAATATGGCGACTTTTAAAGTAGTGTAGTGTCATAGTTACTATGTCGTAAATAATATTTGTCTTTGGCGAAAAAATATCGCCATGATAAAGTATAGGATAAAATTAACAGCGGAGGAGCGTAAAGAATTGGAAACAATATTAAGCAAAGGTTCCCCATAAAAGTCAAAAAGTGCTCAATGCCATAATATTGTTAGGTGTAGATGAAAGTCAGCCGAAAGAAATGCGTTCAACAAATGACTCAATGACTCTATTTCAAAAGTACTACAAATCAGTATGAAAAAAAATAGACAGGATAAAAAAACGATTTGTAGAAGATGATATTGATATAGCGTTGTCAGGCCATTCCAAAGAACGTGAATATGCAAATAAAGTTGATGGTGATTTGGAAGCAAAATTAGTGGCATCAAGTTGTAGTGAGGCGCCGGCAGGTTATGTGCGTTGGTCTTTACAAATGCTTGCCGATAAGGCAGTTGAGTTGGAGTATGTTGAAGAAATCTCATATGAAACAGTTCGTCGCGTTTTAATCCTTAACTCCGCATAAAATTACCCCGTCTAATCTCGAAAATATAAAAAATCTGTATTACCTTTGGTAATATCGTTTTTTTTCTAACTTTACAGTAACCTCATTAGGTTACTTATTAACAATATTGTTTAACATAAACCAATAATGCAACAATAAAAAATAATCAGTAAAAGTTGATGTAAAATAAAAAAAACTCGCGAATAGTGTTTAATAATTGATAATATTCTTACAGAGAGTAATTCATAAAAATTTACCATGAATTTGCTTGTATTTTATGAAATTTTTTATCATTTTTTGTTTAAATGCTTTGTTTGATAAAAAATTATTGTTTATCTTTGCAGTCCTAAAAATATAAAACATTTTATGAAAACTTAAATAAATAATTTTGTTTATAACTTTATGAAAAGATTTATATTATTTTATAATACAATTTTATAATACAAATAGAATATTTATTATGTTTTGAAATTAATTAAGCATTAATATCTTGATTGAATTTATAAAAATAATAAAAAAAAATTAAATATATTAACAATATAAATAATAAGGAAAGATGAGCAATTTAAACAATAATGTAGAAAATTTACATATTGGAAAATTTGTAAAAGAGCAGTTGCGTAACAACGGGCAGTCAATTGTTTGGCTGACAAAACAATTGGGTTACGACCGTTCAAAAATCTATCGAATTTTTTACAATCCTGACATATTTGTAAGCAATTTGATGAAAATTTCCGTAGCCCTCAAACATAACTTTTTCGAGGATTTATCCAAGCAATTTGAGCAAATAATGGATAATCAAGGTGAAAAGTATCGTAGTTAAGTAGTTTTCAGTGAAATAGTCTTCATGTCATTTTACCGGTTTTATCTGCATGCAAAACTTTAATTAACTGCGAGAGTCGAAGCGTTGAAATTGACTCAAGGTTTCGTAATAGAACCGAAGTGTGAGTTGTTTGCCAATTGGTAAGATTAATGTATATAAAAAAATTAATGCGTTTGTCATCAATTGCACTTAGATTGTTACAAAATACACCTTCTTTTACTACAGCTACCTTTATTTTACTTGATTTTTATTACAAATAAGTGTTAAAAAGCCATATTAAATGTACTACAAATCACTTCATCCAAGTATTATTTTTATTAGATAAAAAAATATTTATTTTCATTACTATTCGAGAAATTTTAATTTTATGCATTTTCAATTTTTGTTCTTACTGCTAAATAGCGGTAGAAAAAATACATCAAAAAAGTAATTCAACATTTAATAATTTTTTCTGATTCACACTGTGCAGACACGTTTGATGCTACGTTTCTGCTTTCTTATTTGTTGAGTTTTAATTGTAAAGAATAATCATTTTATGTTCAAAATATTTTATAAAAAAATTATATCTTTCTTCTATAAATTCAACCAAGTATTCATTAAAAACCCCTGTTAACCGCAATAACTTTAGCGTAAGCGCATGATTTCATTTGCCTGCCACAGCAGGAGCGAC
>WQYU01000072.1 GCA_009781075.1 Paludibacter sp.
AGAAAAAACAAAAATATCTATTCATTTGATAAAAAACAACTATTTTTGTAAACTTAAAACAGGACTAAAAAAATCTTGTAAATATATATATCAGTATTAACAAAAAAATTGTAAACTTTTTTTTAGGACGAGACACTTTGACAGTTACGTGAAACTTTACGCTTCACTCACAGCACACCTACGCTGTCGCCCTGATGACGCCTAACATCTGATTATACCCTTTCAATGCTTCCAAAACATTTGTCTTTACGCTGATAAAGTTTTCTATTCCAATTTTTTTAAGGTCTTCAATACAGGCAGGTGCACCCGCAACAACAAAAATCTGTTTTCCGCCGATTGCTTTGTAGGCAATAGGAGCAAGTTCTGCATATTCATCGTCTGACGAACAAAGAACGATAATGTCGGCATTTGCTTTTTGTGCAGCATAAACCCCATCTTCGACCGAGTTAAAACCATTATTATCAATAATTTCGTATCCGGCGCAACCAAAGAAATTGCTCGAAAATTGCGAGCGTGCCAAGCGCATTGCCAAATTGCCGATAGTTAGCATAAACACTTTTGGAGTTTTTGGCGCACGTTCAGCCGCAAGGCGAAGTTGTTCAAATTCAATGGCTTGGCGAGTTGGTTTTAGAGTTGGCGTTCCTTCATTGCAAGCAGAAAAATCTGTCATCGTTTCGTTGTAGCGCTCAATTTTTCCATCTGTTTTTTCCGAAAAAAGCGGAAATTGATTTGTTCCAAGCAGAATTTCTTTTCGGTTGGCAACTGCTTTGAGGCGCAATTGTGCAGTTTCATTAATTTCATTTTGCACTTTCCCACTTTGAACTGCTTGCAAAAAACCGCCTTGGTCTTCTGTTTCCACAAAAAGTGTCCACGCTGCATTAGCAATCATATTTGTAAGATTTTCAATATAATAAGAACCTGCCGCAGGGTCTGCAACCTTATCAAAATGGCTTTCTTCTTTGAGAAGCAACTGCTGATTGCGTGCAATTCGTTCCGAAAAATCGTCAGATTGTTTGTATGCGCAATCGTATGGCAGTACTACAAGCGAATCTACCCCGCCAAGTGTTGCACTCATCGCCTCTGTTTGTGAGCGGAGCATATTCACACTTGCATCAAAAACGGTCATATTATAATAACTCGTTTCTGCGTTGATTTTCATCTTACAAGCGCACGGACAGAAGTCTAAACCGCTTTCTTCCATACAATGACAATCGTCTCCACAATTACATACCGGTTTGTAAGCCGCCACTATGGTTGCCCAAAGCCAGCGTGCAGCACGAAATTTTGCAATTTCCATAAAATAATTACTCGACACCGAAAAATTAAATTTAATGGATTTTGCAGCAGTTGCAATATCTATTCCATTGTCAATCATTAATTTAAGATACTGATGCCCCCACGCCAATCCATAACCTAATTCCTGAACGATATAAGCGCCTGCATTACTCAAAGTCAGCGGATTAACACCAACAACACGATACCCGCTCAATTGAGAAGCCGCTTTAACCGTATCAACAAGTTTTCCGGCAATAAAATTGTTATCTAACTTTTTACCTTTTAATAACATACGGTTAATCGGGTCGAGGTTGATTGAGCCGCACAAGTTTTTCAAATCATATTTTTTTGATACAAAATAATCGGTCAAAAGACTTGCAAGTTCAGCGGAACGTTTGACACAAATACGAAAATTCAGTTCTACGACATCGGCTCGGATGCCGTTGAGCAGCGAGGCAATATATTCTGCCGAAAGTTTTTCTTTATTTAATGTAAATCCCAAAGAATCAACGCCTTTATTCAAAACATCAAGCGCTTTGACATTAGCAGTTTTTTCGTCATAGGCATCTATATTTTGCCGTACAAGCCATTGGTTATCGGTTTTTGTGCCTTGTACAAAGGGAAACACCCCCGGCGACATTTTGTCTGTTTTCAGGTTTTCAAGATTTTCTTGACGGTAAAATGGCATCACATTAAAACCTTCGTTTGTATGCCACACAAGGCGTTTTTCAAAGTCCGCACCTTTCAAATCGCCTATTATTTTTGCCATCCATTCCTCCGTAGTAATGGGCGGGAAATCAGTCAATAAGTTTAATTTTTTTTCCGACATAATATTATTTGTTTTAGTAAAATAATTAATTTTCTGTAAATTTTCTATAAATATTTTATAATGAGATGATTATCAAACTATTCAATAAAAGAAATTTTTGAATAATCGAGTTCGTGGGGCTGTCCCTGTTTTTCGGCGTATCCGAGCAAAACAGCAAGTCCGATTTCAAAACCTTTGGGAAAGCCGAGACGCTGTTTAAATTCTTCTGAACGAGTCCCTGCAAAACAATTCGAAATCATTCCACAAATCACGTTATTTATGCCAAGCGAAGCGGCTGCCAAAGCAATATTTTCCACAACAATTCCTAAGTCAATCATTTCGTAACCGTTGGATTCGGTTTTATCTATCGGCACAATTATCATACAGGGTGCGTTGTAGAGCATTTTTCCTCCTCGCGACATAATTCTATCGTAACTGCCTCTGTCCACCTGCTCAGATAGAAATTTCATTCCTTCGGCTTCCATCGCTTCTATTAATTCTCTGTTTTTTACTACAATGATGCGCCACTTTTGTTGATTAATCGTACTTGGTGAGGCGATAGCCGCTTCTGCAATAAGGTTCAATGCCTCGTCCGATGGCATTTTGTCTGTGTATGCTCTGCACGAATAGCGTGTGAACATAGATATAATGGCTTCTGTTATCATATCTTTATTTTTTTTATAAAATTTTTTTTGCAAAATTAAGAAATTTTTCTGTGTTTTTTCCTTTGTTTCTTTGTACTGCAAAAATACTGCTTTTTGTATTTATAAAGAAGTTATTGAAAAAAAAAACAATGATGAAAAAAGTAATTTTTTGTTTTTTTAAACAAAATTGTACTTCTATCGGATTTTTTTGAATTCTTTTTGCAGTTCATAAAATATAATTATTACTTTTGTATATCAAAATTTTAATTTTTATAAATAAAAAAATGAAAAAGTTATCATTTGGTTCAATCGGTGGAATATTAATAATAGTTGCCTGTGTATTAATGATTTATATGCTTGTTTTTACAAGTCGTTTTGACTTTTGGATGCCAAAAACAGTACGAATTGTTTTTGCAGTAGTTTTCGGGTTGTATGGCATTGCACGCGGCTATCAGTTTTTTAAAAACAAAAAATAACTATAAAATTTTGTTAATTTCACGCTCAATTTCTGAAAATTCAAAGCCCTTATCATGTAAACACCGAATCAATTTTCCACGTTTTTCATATAATGAAGCTGCTTTGATAGCTTTGGCTTTTTCGGTAATCATTTCTTGCAGAATATTTTGATATTCTTCTGTGTCAATACTTTCGAGAGCATCTGTAATTATGTCATTATCAATATCTTTGGCACGCAGCATGAAGGTAATTTTAACCTTCCCCCAACGATTGAAACGAAATTTGTCGTGTGCATAAGCGATAGCAAAACGCCGCGGGTCAATGTATTTTTCCATTAAAAGATATTTTACGATTTTTTTTATTTGAGAATCAGTTGCTCCCCATATATTGAGTTTTTCTTCTACATCTGCAATGCAATGTTCTGATAATGAACAATATGCAGATGCCTTACCAAGTAATATTTCGTAATCTGGTTTTTTCATTTATTTTCATTAAAAGTTACATTTACGACCCACATTTCCGATTGTGTTCCAATTCTGAAATGAGGTCCCCAAAGTCCCAAGCCGGATGAAACAATATAATGAGTATCAAGCTTTTGCATATAGCCATGCGACAATTCAAATATATTTTTTACAATTAAATTTATCGGGAAAAACTGTCCGTAGTGCGTATGACCTGAAATTTGCAAATCAATAGCATTTTGCTGCGCCTCTATTAGATTATAGGGCTGATGGTCAAGTAAAATTTTGATATTTTTGACAGGAATATTCTTTGTTAATTCACTTAAAATCAATCTATTATGTGTAGAATAATCTTTCCTTCCTATTATTGACAAATTACCAATTTGTGCAATGGAATCAAGAAGTGGTACTATTTTTGTTTTTTTAACAAAATCTAATGAATTTTGGTCATTACTAATATGTTCATGATTGCCGAAGCACATATATACACCCAACGGAGCAGAAATGTTGTCAATTTCTTCAAACATTCGCTGCTCAAAAAGCGGACGAGATGAAGAATCAAGCAAATCACCGGCAATTAACACAATATCGGGATTTTGTGCGTTTATCATTTCAACATATTTTTTCAAACGATATTTTCCAATACCGCTTCCGAGATGCAAATCGCTGATTACTACAATTTTAAGATTATTTTTTAGAGAAAAATTTTTATGAATCGTAATGTTTTTTTCTACAATAATCGGTTTGTTGAATTTGTAATATCCTATAAACAAAACAATTACAACTCCTATACAGGCGGTCAATACTTGCCGCTGACGTAAGTTGAGCGAAAAAACTGTATCTTGAAGAAAATGTAAATGACTGTTAATTAAATAAATAACATCAATTACAAAGAAAACTATTGTCAGATAGAGCAAAATAATAAGCCAAGTAGAACCAACTAAATACATAATTTTCAGTAAGTTCGAAGGTAAAACATTCTTGAATATCAAAGCGGCAAACAGCGACAGCGCAACCGATACAAACGCCACGTAAAAAACGATACGCACCGAATTTAGCGTAGGCAATGCCTGACGAATACGTACAAAAACATAAATTGTTGCCACCAGGTAAACGGCAAGAATCAAAATTCCAAAAATTCCTCGCATTATTTTAATCAATTTGCTATTTTTTATTTAATTGTGAATGCCAAAATCTAATACAAAAATAGTAGTTTTTAGTCAAAATGTGCAAAATTAACTTTTTTTGAGATGAATACGACAAGCTTTAGAATCATTTTGTGTTAAAATATTAAAATCCTATTCATTTTGTGTATTTTTTAGCATTTCTAAAGCCGCATTTTCTTTGGCGGTCATTTGGGTTTGCTCAATTTTAGTTTTATCGTTTTGACCTGTCAGATGTAAAAGTCCGTGAACAATTACGCGATGAAATTCATCTTCAAACTGCGTGTGGTAGCACTGTGCATTGCGTTTAACTGTATCTATACTGATGTAAATATCGCCGGAAATTATTGTTTCTATGCTGTAATCAAAAGTGATAATATCAGTATAAAAATTATGATTAAGATATTGATTATTAATATTTAAAATAATTTTATCGGAACAAAAAATATAATTAATCGTACCAATTTTCTTTTGATAAACCGCAGCAGTGCGTTGCAACCAAAGTGAAATTTCATTTTGATTATTTATTTGGAAATTAATATTTTCGCTAATATAATTTATCATTTTATCAATTTCTTAATAAAAAATCATCCAAAAAACAAATAAGCCATTAAAATAGAAACGGTGATTCCAACGAAGTCGGCAAGTAGCATTGCGCCGATAGTGTATCGCGTGTTTTTAACGCTGACAGCGCCAAAATAAACGACTATTACATAAAAAGTAGTGTCGCTGCTGCCTTGCAATATTGCCGACAGCCGTGCGGCAAACGAATCCACGCCAAATGTTGTAATGGTATCAACCATCATTCCTCGCGCAGCCGAGCCGGAAAAGGGCTTTATTAATGCCGTGGGTAGCCCGTCAACAAAGCGGGTGTCGGCTCCGACAAGTGCGGTAAAATGTTTGATTGCGTTTATCATCAGGTCAAACACACCGGAAGTGCGCAGCAGCGAAATTGCAACCAACATTCCAACTAAATACGGAATTATGCGCACACAAACTTTAAAACCGTCTTTTGCACCCTCAATAAAACTGTCAAAAATATTTATTTTTTTCCAAATACCTCCGAGAACTATTACAAAAAATATTAACAGAATCAAACCATTGCTAATCAGTTTATTTGCCGTGTCGAGTTCGGCGCTGTTCATTTTTACAAGCAATAAAACAAGACCTCCGATAATTGCCGAAATTGTTCCTATGAAAGCAAAAATTTTCGGCTGAAATAAATTTATTTTTTGTTTAATGGAAACAATTATCAACGCAGCCATTGTAGCACAAAAAGTGGCGATAAGTGTAGGTAGAAAAATTTCGGTCGGATTGGCAGAATGTTGTGCTGCACGAATTGCGATAATAGACACAGGAATTAGCGTCAGCCCGCTTGCGTGCAAACAAAGGAACATTATTTGTGCATTTGAGGCGCGACTCTTGTCGGGGTTCAGTTGCTGCAAACTTTCCATTGCCCGTAGTCCAAAAGGAGTTGCAGCATTGTCTAAACCCAGCAAATTTGCCGAAAAATTTAGCGTCATCAGCCCAAAAGCGGGGTGATTTTTTGGCACGTCAGGAAAAATTTTTGAGAAAAAAGGCTGAATAATTCGGCTCAAAAAACGTATGCCACCGGCGCGTTCGGCAATTCCCATAAAACCCATAAAAAGAGTCATTATTCCAATCAATCCTATAGAAATTTCCACTGCCGTTTTTGCCGTACCGATAATCCCATCAGAATGTTGAATGCGGAAAATTTGAATTTGCTTTTCATTTATTTTTTTATAAAAAATACCGTTGTCATTCAAAATTGTGTTGTGAGATTTATTGTTCAAAGCAGCGGTAATTTCAAACGGAACGCCGCCATGCGTAATCACAATCGTATCGCCGCTTTGCCCAACAACAAGGTCGTTAAAAATTGTACGATAATTTTCACTTGCGATGAATTTTATCCCTGCCACAATTACAGCCACAATTACAAAAGCACTCCAAAGACGACTCAAAAGCATTTTTTAGAAATTAATGATTTTTTTCAAACAAATTTTATTGTTCATTATAAATAACATGCATAATTGTTGTCCCTACTGCATTAATAGTTTGTTTGTCAATATTTTGCATATTATCGTTAAGTGTGTGCCAATAATCTCCGAAACCATGCGCATTGTTCGGATTATAATGAATAATATCTATTGCCGGAATATTAATATTCTGATTTATAGGTACATGGTCATCGGTAATTGCGCCAATTTTATCGTTAATAAAATATTGAGAAAATCCTAATTCTGCTGCCTTTTTCCAAACTTTATCAACAATATTGTGGGCATAATAATCAGAGAGTTGCTCGCGGAAAAAAGTTGCATTCGGTGCACCAATCATATCAAGTAAAATTCCAAATTGCGCTGAATAACCTTTTTTGTGCGGGTTTTTTGACCAATATTGCGACCCCAGGCACCAAGTTTCGTTGCTGTTTGGTGCTTTGGCTGTTTCAGGAGCGCCGTAATCTTCCGCATCGAAAAAAACTATATCAATACCGACTGCTGTTGTGTCTTTTCCAATATTTCGCGCAATTTCAAGCAAAACTCCTACACCGCTTGCTCCATCATTTGCGCCTAAAATAGGTTTGTTAAAATTATTTTTGTCTGCATCTTGATCGGCAAAAGGGCGCGTGTCCCAGTGAGCGCAAAGCAAAATACGACGTGGTTTTTCCGGAGCAAAAGAGCCGATAATATTAACAGCATTAAGGGTTGTCCCGTCAAATGCTTGTAACTGTATTTTTTGCTCAAAAACTTCTGCTCCAAATCTTTGCAGTGTTTGAATTAAATAAGCGGCGCAACGACTGTGATTTTCACTATTCGGAACGCGCGCTCCAAAATTTACCTGTTTTTCTATATAATAATATGCAGAATCAGGCGAAAATTGCGGTACAGCAACGGTTATTACAATGGAATTATCCACTTGCTGTTTCGTTTTTCTACAAAAAAACATCAAAAAAACAGTACAGATTATTATCGTAAAAAAAATTATTTTTTTCATTTTTTTTTAAAATATTTTGGCGCAAAATTACTAAATAAAATTGAGTTTTCTCCTGAAAATGACATTTGTTAATTGCTATTTTAATCTAATGAAATATTCTCAGAAGGAACGCAATTATTTGTCTTACTCATATTGCCTGAAAATTCCTTTTTGAAAAGGCGTCCAAAGGCAATGGCGTAAGCGCGCTGCAGCAAGTGCATTGTTTGTCCAAGTGTTGCAAGTAAAAAAAATATTGTAATGTCCTTTGGCTTTGTAAAAAGCATCATTTTCACCGTAAGTATTTTCCGTAGGGATGTTTATAAAATTGTCGTTTGAATCCTTTTGGAAATATTTTACAATAAAATCAACTAAAAGTTTGTATTGCTCATTAGATAATTTAATTTTCACAACGTCCCCCCCGACAGAAATCCTTTTTAAAAAAGTAGCGTGCATAGCTGAAGGACTAAGTCCAAAAGCTGCTTTTAGTGCAATTGATGGTTTTACGTGATCCCAATCGGGAACGTCAATAAAAAAGCCGGCATTGCCCCAACCTATTGCGATAAATTGTTGAATAATATCTTTACTTTTTGTATTGCAATATTTTATTTTTTTACTCCAATCAATAACTTCACTTTTTATAGGCATCACAAAATCAGTGTGCATACCATTGGTAGATAGGTAAATAGCCATTTGAGGCGGTGTGTTTTTATCCTCATCAATTTTTATTCGCGAACAAAAATAGTACCCACAAAAATATAACCCGATAAAAGTCGGAATAATGCAAATAACGATTAATATTCTTTTTATAACTTTTTTCATTCTATGAATTTTGAAAATACAAAATATCGAAAAATATTTATAAATAAAAATGTGGTAAACTTTTTGAGTTACCACACTTTTAATATATGTTTATTTTGGGCTGTTATTTCACTTCCTCAAAATCCACATCGGTTACTCCGCCATCATTGTTGGGGGGCTGCTGTTCTGTGTTTTGATTTCCGCCAAAGTTGGCGCCTTCAAACGGATTTCCTTGCGCGCCACCTGCTTGTGCATTCTGAGCGTTATACATTTCCTGACTTGCTGCCTGAAAAACCGTATTTAATTCGTTTGTGGCTGCATCAATACCGGCAATATCCTGCGCTTTATGTGCATCTTTAAGTTTTTCCAATGCCGCCTCAATAGGCGCTTTTTTATCAGCAGGAATTTTATCACCAAATTCTTTTAACTGCTTTTCCGTTTGGAAAATCAAACTGTCGGCGTGGTTGAGTTTGTCAATCTTTTCCTTTTCACGTGCATCGGACTCAGCGTTTGCTGCTGCCTCATCTTTCATACGTTTAATTTCGGCATCGCTCAAACCCGAACTTGCTTCAATGCGGATTGATTGTTCTTTACCTGTGGCTTTATCTTTTGCCGAAACGTGTAAAATTCCGTTTGCATCAATATCAAAAGTAACTTCAATCTGCGGAACACCGCGCGGAGCAGGCATAATCCCGTCTAAATGGAAACGACCGATTGTTTTATTCTGATTTGCCAAAGGACGTTCGCCCTGTAAAACGTGAATCTCTACACTCGACTGATTATCAACTGCCGTTGTAAATGTTTCCGCTTTTTTAGTTGGAATAGTTGTATTTGCCTCAATGAGTTTTGTCATTACGCTACCCATCGTTTCTATTCCGAGTGAAAGTGGCGTTACATCAAGCAAAAGAACGTCTTTTACTTCGCCTGATAGCACTCCACCCTGAATTGCCGCTCCGACTGCCACAACTTCATCCGGGTTTACTCCTTTTGAAGGCGCTTTGCCAAAGAATTTTTCTACCGCACTTTGGATAGCCGGAATACGGGTAGAACCGCCAACAAGGATTACTTCATTAATCTCGCTTGTAGTCATATTGGCTTTTTCTAACGCTGTTTTGCACGGAGCGATAGTTCTTTGAATCAAATCGTCAACAAGTTGTTCAAATTTTGCGCGAGTGAGCGTGCGTACCAAGTGGCGCGGCACTCCATCAACGGGCATAATATACGGCAAATTTATTTCTGTAGAAGTTGTGTTCGAGAGTTCTATTTTTGCTTTTTCGGCTGCCTCTTTTAAGCGTTGCAGAGCCATAGGGTCTTTTGATAAATCCATTCCGCTATTTTCGCTTTTAAATTCACTAACAAGCCATTCGATAATTCTTTGGTCAAAATCATCTCCGCCGAGGTGTGTGTCGCCATCTGTTGATTTCACTTCAAAAACGCCGTCTCCGAGTTCAAGGATAGAAACATCGTGCGTACCACCGCCGCAGTCGAAAACTACAATTTTCATATCTTTGTTTGATTTGTCTAATCCATAAGCCAAGGCAGCCGCAGTTGGTTCATTTACAATACGTTTCACATTTAAGCCTGCTATTTCGCCCGCTTCTTTTGTTGCCTGACGCTGCGAGTCATTAAAATATGCAGGAACGGTGATAACGGCATCTGTAACTTCCTGTCCGAGATAATCTTCGGCGGTTTTTTTCATTTTTTGCAAAATAATAGCCGAAATTTCTTGCGGAGAATAGAGCCGTCCGTCAATATCTACACGCGGAGTGTTGTTGTCGCCTTTGACAACTTTATACGTTACGCGAGCAATTTCGCTTGAAAGTTTGTCGTATGATTCGCCCATTAAACGCTTGATAGAATAAACCGTGCGTGTTGGATTGGTAATTGCTTGACGTTTGGCAGGGTCGCCTACTTTGCGCTCGCCGCTGTCAACAAAAGCTACCACCGAAGGCGTTGTACGCTTCCCCTCCGAATTGGAAATTACTATCGGCTCGTTGCCTTCCATTACAGCAACGCAAGAGTTTGTAGTTCCTAAATCAATTCCTATTATTTTCCCCATAAAATTATATATTATATTTTTATTGTTAAACTTAAAATTATTTTTCAATCCTTTGTCAAAGTTTGTGCCAATGAATTATATTTAAAAAAACATTTTTTTTGACATATTTAATAATAATAAAAAAAGAAAAACCTGCCAAAATAGCAGGTTTTTATGTCAAAAAAGTGTTTCCAAAATAATTATGAAACAAAATTTTTAAAAAATTCAATTCATCTCTCTATTGAAACGGTAACTTTTTCGGATTTACTTCCCAGCGGGGGATTGAGTTTTGAAAGTTCGACTTCCCATTTGTCAACTGATAAAACATTAGTTTTTAGGGTATTAATAATTCTATAAGCAGCATTTTCTATTAAATTACAAGAGTGGCTCATTTCCGTTTTTACAATATCAAAAATTTGTTGATAATTTATCGTATCTTCGAGATTATCGGATTGTTGCGCCTTTGTGCCATCAAAAAACATCGTAACCGACACAGCAAACTGATTACCTAATGTTTTTTCGTGTTGCAAGCAGCCGATAAAAGCATGAAACTCCATATTTGAAAGTGTAATTTTCATTATAAAATCCTAAGAAAAAGTTATATAAATGCGTTATTTATAACTTTTGAGCGGCAAACGGGGTTCGAACCCGCGACCTTCGGCTTGGGAAGCCAATGCTCTGCCAACTGAGCTATTGCCGCAAAATTCAGGGTGCAAAATTAATATTTTTTATTAAAAATTTTATTTAAAACAGGAATTTTTTCAACCGCCAAATCTTTTTTTATGAAGATTAAAACAAAAATCAATAATAAAAGCGTTTTCAGACAATAATTTAACACTACGGATTGCGTCTTAATTATAAATGATAATAAAAATATGATTAATGCCGTCAAAGTGTAAAAACCGATTTTTTTCAAATCGTAGGCAATCGGCATAAATTTTTGCCCGAAAATGTAAGAAAGCAGCATAATCGTAAAATAGCATACAAAAGCAGCCCAAACACAGGCATGGTAGCCGAAACGAGGTACAAACAACACATTTCCAAGTACAATAATTATCGTTCCCACAAGCGAAAACCAAGTACCGTACATAGTTTTGTCCGAAAGTTTGTACCAAATCGAAAGGTTAAAATAAATTCCTTGAAAAATAAATGAAACTAAAACTATAGGCACCACCCTAAACCCAGACCAGTATTCCGGTGGTATTATCAGTTTAAAAAAATCCACATAAAAAATCATTCCAAGAAAAATAAACCATGAGGCGATAGCAAAATAATTCATTGCCTGAATGTAGTTTTCGTGGCTTCCTTTGTTCCGCTTCTGGTCAAAAACAAATGGCTCGTAAGCGTAACGGAACGCCTGAGTGAAAACTAACATTATCAACGCTATTTTTGAAGTTGCTCCGTAAATACCCAGTTCGGTTTTGCCAATGTCGCCGCGCCCCAAATAAGGATAAAGAATTTTGTCAAGTGTTTGGTTTAAAATTCCCATAACTCCAAGCAGCAAAAGCGGTAGCGAATAACGCAAAATCCTGTTCAATAAAATTTTATCAAAATGAAATTTCACACAGGTAATATACGGCAATAAAAACAGCGTTTGGATTATTGTAGAAAGGATATTTGCCACAAAAGCATAGCCCACGCCGTAATCGGGGTTGTAGAACCAATTGACCGTCGCCGGTGCATGTTTCATTAAAAACGGACAACCCAGAAAGAAAAACAGATTAAAACATACATTAAGAAATACGTAAAGCATTTTTAATGTTACAAAACGTATCGGCATTTTTCTGTATCGTAAATATGCAAACGGGATGCAGGCAAAAGCATCAAGTGTAACTGAAATTCCTAACATCCATACATATTCAGGATGTGCAGGATATTTGAGTAAAGCGGCTAATTGCGGCGAAAAAACTACCACCAATACTCCAAAAAACAGCGATGTCGTTCCAACGGAAATCATTGAAGTGCTATAAACACGGTCGGGCGATTCGGTCTCCTTGTTAATAAAACGAAAAAGCCCTGTTTCCATTCCGTATGTAAGGACAACCAATAACAATGCCGTCAACGAATACAGATGTGTTATGATGCCATAATCCGCCGCACTCGGCAAAACTTTCGTATAAAAAGGTACGAGCAACCAATTTACAAATTTTCCGACAATGGTGGAAATTCCGTAAAATGCTGTGTCTTTGGCAAGCGATTTCATCTGTTTTTGAGCCATTTGTACACTATTTTTATTTAATTAAATGCTAAAGCAGCGATACAAAAGTATTAATTATATTTTGCCCATGCAAAATATTCTTTGAAAACTCAGCAACTATAACAAAGCAGATTAAATTTAACATTAAAAATTTTGGTGGTGCTTTAAAAAGTATGCCGTTATAATATATTGATTTTAAGTTAATTATAAATATTTTTGAAATAATATTTCAAGGTCTTTTCTATACTCAGTAAAACTAATATATTGATAATCAGGGTTAAGTAGGTTTCGATTAATTTAAGTTGCATTTCGTTTGACATATTAGTATTTGTTGATTTTTTAGACCTCTAAATTACTAAAAATCAACGATATATGCAACTTTTTTAAAGATTTTTTATGAAAATAAATATAAAAAAACGGGTTTTTTAACCCGTCATTCGCATTGTTTATGAAATTCCAAAAATCACACACAATACGCCAAACTGCCTATTAGCAGCCGCCCATTTAACCATTTAGTTCTTGTTTTAATAATTCGTATATTTCAGTCCAATCTTTTTTGTAAAGTTCAGTGCTTTCATCGGTAAGTTGAATGAGAGTTTCAGAATTGTAGAAAATATTTACTGCGTCCT
>WQYU01000073.1 GCA_009781075.1 Paludibacter sp.
CCGTAATTATTTTTTTCAACATTTATAACCTTTCCTCTTGAATCAATCTCAAGACAATATGTATCATCACATAAAAATTCATCGTCTAATTTCTTCCAATTCAGTTTTTTAATTTCATTGAAAACGGCTTTCGACATTTCTTTTTTCTTTCTTGAAATACCTCCTTTAACTTTTTGATAATTATTTATAATGTGCTTATCAACCAAAATTCCTTTGCGAATGATATAAAGTTCTTCTTTGTCGTAAATAGATGTAAAAATACCGTCCCACCAAATACGCTTACCTTTTGGAATGGTAAATTCACTTGAATACCAATCAATAAACACTTTGTTGTTTTTAACTTTCTCTTGAAAAACCCTTTGCATCTGTTTATTTGAATTATTAAAGTCATCTACATCAAGTTTTCTTAACGAATTGCAAGGAATAATATATTTCAAAAACAAACTGTCGTTTTCCAAACTGTAAACTGCTTGATAACCTCGCCAACAATTCGTAGAGGTAACCCCGTATCCAAAATCATTGCGAAAACTGAAACCAAACAAACTATTACTATCTGTTGGCTGTTCAACTGATTGCAAATAATCTTCCAAAATTAATTGATAAAGCGGTAAAGTATCATTACCAATTATCAAATAATCAGGCGTTTGTGGACTTGCCTTCATATATGCTATTGGTATCAGTAGTAAAAATAAAATTATCAACCTTTTTCTCATATTTTCTATTTTTTTAGATTATTTCATTCAAATTCGCCTTAAAAATCTATTTTTCAACTTATTCCATTGCTCTGTCGCCCGCGCCTTGCACCTAACTCCTAAATATGCACACAAAAATAATATTTTTTATCAAAGTAAAAAAACATAATGATTTTACCTTCCCATCATTATCAGCAGCACACTGATATCAGATGGCGAAATGCCGGGGATACGGCTTGCCTGACCTATAGTTTCGGGGTTGATGAGCGAAAGTTTTTGACGCGCTTCGGTTGATAACGATTTCAAGGAATTGTAATCAATTTTGCCCTTAATAAAAATTTTCTCCAAACGCTGAAGTTTGTCTGCAAGCAGTTTTTCGCGCTCGATATATCCCGCATATTTCAGATTTATTTCTGTTGATTCAACAATTTCTTCGGTTCTGTTTAAAATATTATCAATTTGCATTTTCAATGCAGGCACAACCTCAATGAGTTCCGACAAATTTATTTGCGCTCGCAAAACGATTTCCGAAAGTTTAACACTCTGTTTTAAAGGCGTTGCATTTTTATTTTCCAAAAAATAATTTATTTCTTTGGGTTTAATAGAATATTTTTTCAAAAAATCAATTAACTTTTTTTGTGCTGTTTCTTTTTGTTTAAATAAATCCAAACGCTCTTTTGATGCCAAGCCGCAATAGTACGATTTTTCGGTCAAACGTGCATCTGCATTATCCTGTCGGAGCAGAAGGCGATATTCTGCACGCGAGGTGAACATACGATACGGCTCGTCAACACCTTTGGTAACAAGGTCGTCAATCAGCACGCCGATATATGCCTCGTTGCGCGAAAGGGTAAATTCCGTTGTGCCGTTGCAATGCAGGTGTGCATTTATTCCTGCTATTATTCCTTGACCTGCTGCCTCTTCGTAGCCTGTTGTGCCGTTGATTTGTCCTGCAAAAAACAGATTTTTTATCAATTTTGTTTCCAAAGTATGAAGCAATTGAGTCGGAAGAAAAAAATCGTATTCAATGGCATATCCCGGACGAAACAGTACGGCATTTTCCATTCCTGCAACTGTATGGATTGCCTCAATTTGCGTTTCAATTGGCAACGAAGACGAAAAACCGTTAAGATAATATTCGTTGGAGTCGCTGCCTTCCGGTTCCAAAAACAGTTGGTGAGACGGCTTGTCGGCAAAGGTTACAATTTTCGTTTCTATGCTCGGACAATATCGCGGACCAATGCTTTGGATTTGTCCGTTGAAAAGAGGCGATTTCGATAAATCGCGGTGCAGAATATCATGTGTTTTTTTATTAGTATAAGTAATAAAACAACTGCGCTGGGACAATGTGCGTTTAATATTTGATAAAAAACTGAATTGATGAAAATCGTTATCGCCATTTTGTTCGGTCATTTTTGAAAAATCAATTGTGCGCCCGTCAATGCGTGCAGGAGTTCCTGTTTTCATACGGTCAACAGCAAAACCGAGCGTTTTAAGTTGTTCGGTGATACCGTATGACGCTATTTCGGAAATTCGTCCTCCCGAAATTTTTGTCTGCCCAAAGTGCATCAATCCGTTCAAAAAAGTTCCGACGGTAAGTATCACACTTTTAGCATAAAATATTGCGCCTAAGGCGGTTTTTACCCCGATTATTTGATTCTTTCTAATTAACAGTTCAATAACAGTATCTTGCCATATAGATAGATTTTCGGTATGAGTGACGGTTTTTATCCATTCAAAAACGAACTGCTGTCTGTCCGTCTGCGCCCGCGGCGACCACATTGCAGGACCTTTGGAACGATTGAGCATACGAAATTGAATTGCCGTCTGGTCGGTAATTATTCCCATTTGTCCGCCCAGAGCGTCAATTTCTCGCACAATTTGTCCTTTTGCAATTCCTCCGACGGCAGGGTTACAACTCATCTGCCCCAATGTGTTCATGTTCATAGAGATAAGCAAAGTTTGCGAGCCGAGCCGAGCCGCCGCACAAGCCGCTTCACAGCCCGCATGTCCACCCCCAACAACTATTACATCGTATTTGAAACTCATCAATGGATTATTTGTTACCGAAATTCTAAAAATAATTATTTGCAAAAATAATAAAACAAAGTCAATTTCCGATAAATATTTGAAATTAAATATTTTAAGTTTGTGGTTTTAATACAAAACCACTATTGTCCGATAAAATACATTAAATTATTGTTAATCAATTGTTTATAAACATTAACCCCCATCTTTTAAATTTGCTTTTAACTACTTGGTATTAAGTGAATTATATAAAAAAATAAAATTTTTATCGGACAATAGTGATTGGAAAGTTAAAAAGTCGATTTATCAAAAGAAAGTTACCAGTACTAAGCATTGATACAAAAAAGAATGAAATGATAGGAAACTTTTATCGTGAGAGTCAAATTTTTAGCAAATAATCAACCGCTGCAAATGATCACGATTTCAAGAGTTTTTCGGAAGGAATTGCTGTCCCTCATGGTATATATGATGTAGCAAAGAATATTTGTTATTTGAGTATTGGAACAAATAAAGATACAACAGAATTTGTAAAAGATAACATTGAGTATCATTGGACAAATTCAATAAAAAAAGATTATCCCAATGTACTTTTGGTGCATTAATAATTGACATATTTTAACTAAAGGTAGTTTCAACCACTAAATGCAATTATTCTTTTTGCAAAAGTATGAAAAAAATTTCTTTTGGTGAATAAAAATTTAATTTTGCTCTTGGTCTATTGTGCTATTACAACAATTAAATGCAACTTTTAACCTCTTTGTGCAAACCATGATGCGTTTTCATCCGGTTTTACATGTTGCCATAGTAATTTTTCTATTGGCTTGTTAGTTAGTAGATTAAGCATAATATCGTAATTCGGACTTTCTTTTATAATTCCTATTTTCTGGGCTTGAGAAACATTCGGCAATGCGCAAAACTCTTCTATAATTTCAAGTTTTTTAGCAATATATGCTGCCCGTATTTTTTCTTCTGCACATTTTATCCAATCCTTATATTTTTCGCCTGAAATGGCGTAGAGTTCATTCAAATCTTTGTCTTTACTTATGTAATTCCATACTTTATTTTCTGTTATGCCAAGCATAATTTTGTGCAGTCGCTTGTATCCTTCAAATTTAATTTTCAGCCGTTCTCCGCTTTCAAAGCGCAAAACAAAACCTTCTGCATTGTTGCAGTTTAGTTTCATAACATCATCAAAAGAATTTATGCCGTCAAAAATTTTCGGTTTTGAAAAGGTAAGATTTTCAAAATCAAAGATTTCATTTCCTGTGTCTGTATCAATTACAGCCAGCAAAACTAATTCCTCTCTCTGTCCGTAATCAACTATAATGCTGTTTTCGGGATAAATTATTTCAAAAAGATAAGTATATTCCGACTTCATTTTTGGCAAATTCACCTCATATTTTTGATGTAAAATCCGATTAGCACGTATTGCCTGCTTGCCGGTGAAACTGCCGCGCGTGGCAATATGCCAATTTCCTGCATACCAATAACTTATACCGAGCGAACCATCAATTTTTTCGGTTACGGTAAATTTTCCATGAGGTAATATTTGCGGCACAACTTCCTGATAACTGAAAAATTTGCGGAACGGACGGCTCACAATATTCATTTTATAGTTCAAAATCATTCCTCGACAAGCACACGTTGCCTCGTTCCAAACGTCAAAATGTTGAGCCCGTTTGCTGTAATTATACAGCCACAGCGGAAATTCGGGATGTTTCTGTACGTTGATAAACCGCCGTGCTATCATTTCTTCAAGTAATATCGGATTCTCAAATTTTGCCATTAAAATTTTATTAAATTATGATAGTTTTTCAACTTACTGATTTATATAATAGAAAAGTCGCATAAAATTGAAATGCAACAGCACAAAAATACGGCTTTTATTTTGGAAATGCAAAAATTAATCCGTACTTTCAATTAATAAATGCAACTTAAAGTATAAAAACTCTTTATCATTGGCATATGCCAATGATAAAGAGTTGGGAAAAAATTCTTGCTTTTACGTTGTATATGAAAAAGAAACATATTACCCAAGAGCAAAGGTACACAATTTATTGCTTACACAAGCAAGGATGTACACAAAAATTTATTGCCGAAACTATCGGCAAGGACAAATCGGTTATAAGCCGAGAGTTGTATGTTAATTTTATTGCTGTAAAAATAAAACTATTTTATGTAAAATCCAAAATTTCGAAAAACGCATTATTTTTCGATTTGTAAAAATTATCACTGCATAAAAAAGGACAATGCAATATTGCACTGAGAAAAACACACTACTATATTTATAACAAACGTATTACTTTTTTATGATGTAGTTAGCCAAAATGCGCCTCAATAATAACGGTTCAGTTTCTTTTTCAAAAATTTTAAAACCCTACAGCAATTCCGAACATAATTGCAAACTTATTTCCTTGCAAAAACGACGGAGAAAACATATCCATATAAAATTGTGAAGTATTATCCTTCGGACTATTGTCGGAATTAACCAAGTCCGGTCGCAGTTTGTACAAATCCGGATTATCGGGACGAATTTCTCCCGGAAGAACATCGCCTTTGGGCAAAGCGGCTTTTGTATTGTAAAAAGAGGCTTCAAATATTGCAAAAACGTTTGTAAAAATCTCATAATTAACTTTCAATGAAAGAATATCACTTTGCCAAATCACATCTTGCAGAAAAGGCGTACTAATTTGAACAGAAAGGTCTCTTCCCGTAAGATATTCAAATTCATTTCCTTTCTTTGCATCTGTAAATGAGGCAGTTATATCTAATCCTCGAAGGGGTTTGTAAGTAGCCGCAAGATATATTTCCTGCGAATTATCCCAAAGATAATGCCCAAGATTGTAGCCGTTTGAAGTATAGGTAATTTCGGGAATTTTATGCTTGTACATTCCAATATTATTTCGCGTATATTCTGCTGTAAATATCAAATTATCAACAGGATAATTCGATAAGTTTGCTCCAAATTTATAAGAAATCGGATTTTTTTCTTTACTGCTTGATTTGAAACGTGCAAAACTTATTTCATCGGCAAAAATAGAAGTAAATATATGCAAATGCTTGATATTACGCGAACTGAGATTGATATAAACCTGCGAATTTTGATTCTCGGTACCCGTTCCTTTTGTAAAAAGGTGGTCAATTGACTTGAAAAATGCGATAGGAATAAAATAACCGATATTAACAGCATTTTCTGCATAAATGATAGAGTTTCCAACTGAAAGATTTAAATTGGATATTGGCGTGAAAGTCAACATATTAGCCGCCATAAATTTATTCGTTTGGCGAAACCAGAATTTCCCTGTATTGTCGATATAAGCGTATGCAGAATCATTTTTTGAAATATTTGAAACTAACCAACCATGGAAATAGTTGAGTTCAAACCATTTAACAGGTTTAATACGCAGATAAATTGCAGGAAATGATGGAGCATGTCCCGAAAGGATATTTGCTCCATGATAATTGTCGCCCCACACGAAATTATCTTTGACCAAACCGAGCGAACCCCAAGAAGTACAAAAATTAATTCCACCGCGTGAGTCGCTGAAATCACCGTTACCGACCGTAGATTCCTTATATTCGGCACCGGTAAACTGATTTAGATAACGAGGCTTTGAAAGCAAAGATGACACTTTATTATTCCCGCCGAGGAAAGCCACATCGCGCAAACTACCCCATACAGCAACGTGTTTCCCAATTGCGGCATTAATCTCAGCCCCAACCCAGCGTTTTAGAATGGTTTTATCGCCATTGTTCCAAATTTGAACTCCTAATAGCGGCGCAAGGGATGCTTTAAACAGCGTATCATTGTAATAAATAGCAGGTTCAAGCAGCGAAACTTCAACCGTGCTGTCGTTGTAAACGTCAAAATAGGTTTCGGGTAAGTTATTCATTTCCAGCGCATAAGATTGCAAATAAAACATTAATTCTTTTTGCTGGCGTGAATTTAATTCCGCTCTGTGAACATCTGCCTCACGCAATTTTTGCGCAATAAGATTACGCGGATATGGTTTTACAGCCGAATTAATATCAATAATTTGTGCTGATGCCAACTCGTCAATAAAATCGTAAATCTTTGAGTATGAAACATTTTGAGGAATATCTTGTGCAGTCAAACTCAAAGAAATGTATAAAATGCCAAATACAATAAAAATTTTTTTCATTATTTTAATATTTTTAAAATTTTAATACCAAATTTACCTAATTTATATTTAAAAGGACTGAAAATATAACAAAATCGTCCATATTCTATTTGTTTTCCGCCAAATTTCGATTTGAATTCGCGCACGCCGTAAGGTTTTTCGGGAACACCGGCACCCATAAAATCGAATTTTGGAATAGCGTTTTGCAAAGCAAAATCAATGCCTGCCCAAGTTGCAACAATTGATGGATAATTATTGTGAAACTTTTTGTCTTTTCCACAAACAAACCATTCGTAAACTGCATTATCACTGAGAGTTACCACAACAATTCCACCGATAATTTTTTCACTTTTTTTAACGGTAAAAATCTTACCGTAATTTTTTTGCGCCAAAATTATAAAAAATTTCAATGGAAAAAGCGGCGTATGTATTTTTCTTTTATATAATGTTTTAAGACACGCATAAAATTCAGCGATTTCATCCGTTTTTGTAATTTGTTCTATTTTAGAGCCATTTCGTTGAGCAATTTTCAACTGGCGGCGTTTGCTTGGACTAAAATTGCGTATAACTTGCTCTTTATCAGTTGTTTGTATATAAATATTAAAATGTTTTTGATATAGAAATCCTGCCTTTTCAAAGTCAGTTTTCCATTTAGAGAAATCATTAAAATTGCGAATTTCAAGAAATATTGCTTTTTTATTAATATTTTTTACAATTTCATTTAAAAAAGTTTGAATAACATCATTTTCAATATTGTTTTTAAATAAAATTCCCCCTTGAATAATTGCGCGTTTGGTAAAATTTTTGAAAATGCCAAAACCGTTTTCTTCAATGTATCCAATTGCAACTGCCTGTAATTCATTATTTTGAGTAATTGCGTATGCAAAAGGTTCAACAAACGACAATTCGTTGTAAAAATCGTAACATTCGGGTGTTTGAAAAAAAGATGCAACCTCAGAACTTTGCACAAGTGCATCCCACTGCGTTTTGTCAATTTTTGAAACGGCGTTTAAGAATTTCATCTATTCAAAATGTTATGATATATTTTTATTAACTCTTTTATAATCAATTTATTATCTAATTTTAATTCAATAATTTTTTCACGTCCATTGCTTCGGCTGTTTTGTTCTAAAACTTTCAGCAAGCAAGCAACAATTTCATTTTCATCATAAGTATTTGTTACATAACAATTTGCAACGCCTTCAAGTTTTTCGCGCACATCACCAACATCAACCGAAACAACAGGACAATTGCAAGCCATAGCCTCTTTTATAAATTGCGGAGAACCTTCGGAAAATGAAGTGAGCAGCGCACAATCAACTGCATTCATCAATTCGCTTACTTGCTGGCGAGTGTAATCTTTTAACTCCAAAAGAGTTACGTTTTTATTTTTATTAATTACTTTTTCTGCCAAATAATAATTTTTTACTGCATTATCGAATGAACTTGAAAATAATACATATTTTTTTGTAATATCTAAATTATAATTTTCTCTGATTACATCTTTATTATTTAAAGGTATAAAAATCTCCGTATCAACTCCACATGGCAACAGAGCATAGTTTTTTTTAGGTTTTGCAGTTTGAATATTTTTTTGAGAAACAAAAATATTGAATTTTGACAACAATATGGCGATTTTAGAAAAACGCAATACTTTTTTAGAGTTAATATCGCTGCCGTGATAGGTTGTAACAACAGGAACGCGGCGTTGCAAATTTGCCAAAAGTCCGGACAAACCATAGTGTGCATGAATTATAACAGGTTGAAAATCAGATATTTTGCGCAAAAATTTTCTATAATTTTTCAAATATCCCCAACTCCCTTTTCCTTCAACGGTAAAAATTTCAACATTACAATTTGCTTTTTTCAAAAAATCAACTTGCTCTGCAATAAAAGGTGCAATTCTGCCCGAATTTTTACTGCACACAATCAATATTTTCAAATCTTCATTTTTCATCTATATCATACCTCGCCCTGCAAGTTTTACCCAATTCCACGCAATAAGCGCTGCAAACAGCAAAATAATATAAACAGTGTAATATTTTTTCACCTGATTTGTTGACCTGCTGACTCCGTATGCGGCGAACATCAGAAAAAACGGCAATGCAGGTAAATGAAAACGCCCTGACTGCGCAAAACCGCTTGCTGAGATAACAGCCAGATAACCAATCATAAACGAACCTATTAACAAAAAATCTCGCCACTTTCCCCTCGATTTTATTGTGTCATAAATTATCAAAAACAATGCAAGCATTACAAAAAACGCCATTATATTTTTCACGAAATAACTGCCATTCAAAAGTTGCAGCATACGTTGAGGAACGCCGGTTTCGGAAGCGAACGGAATAACAAAAACTAATGGTGCAAAAATAGCGACTTGCCCATATTTTGCAAATTTATTTCCACCGGCACGTTCAGATCGCCATGTCATGTTTTCTTCCTGATTCATCTGACGGCTATTCCATGTCTGTTCTATCTCTGTTATTATTTTTCCTCCTGCTATAAAAGATACGGCTGCAACAACCCAAATTATCAAAATTGCACGTTTGCCAAAATTTCCAACTCTCGCAGAAGTGAAAAATAATGCGGTAATAAAAGAAAAAAACAGACCCATGCCAAGCAAAGAGCGGAAAGAAAACAAAGCCATTGCACAAAGTACAGGCATAACAAGATTTCCAAAAGTAAAATGAGCGCTACGAATAGCGTTGTCGGCACGTTCAAGTCCATAAACAACAAGAAAAATCATTTCTGTTTCTTTGGTGTGCATTCCGCAAATATTAATCAAATCGGGCATTAGCATGCAAAAAATTCCAGCCATTCTGCCAACATTTTCACCAAAAGTTCGAGAAGCAAGTTTATAAACTAAAACAGCCGTAAAAGCACTTAAAACTGCTTTTACCAAACGTGCAATCAAAATATTATGTCCATATACCATGTAACTCGCGCCAAGAAAAGTGGCGTAACCTCTGTCCGAAAATCCAATGCCTGCAAAAATATTTTCATACGCCCCCCAACCCTGTTCATACAACTGTTGTGCAAGCCAATCGTAATGTCCTGCATCAGCGGTATCAAATTCAAAAGGATTACCATTGAGTACTGTATAAAAAAAGTAAGAAAAAACTACCCAAATAATTCGTATTAACAAACTGATGAAAAAAACATTGTTAATGAATGTTTTAGGCGATAAATTTGCCCACTTCAAAGGCAAACGATAACTTCCAATAAAAAACAACAAAACAGAAACAGCGCCGATAATATAGTTGTACCACGCCATCGGATGCCCCAAAAAGATGACTAAGCAGGCAATAATTGAAATAAAATAAAGCCCTGTCGCTCGTTTTGTGAAATATTGAGGAAAATAATCTAACATTTTATAATTCAAATAATATTTTTATAGATTTTGTTTAAATTTTCAAAAATTTTGGTAACGCTTAAATTTTCGCGTACAAATTTATTAGCATTTTGGGCTTTTTGTTTATAAATTTCTTTATTTTTAATAAAATCAGTAAATTTTTCAAACAAATCTTGCGGATTATTCGATTGATAAACCGTGCCGTATTTCCCATTTTCGGTCAGTTCATTCATTGCTCCCCAATCATTTACAAACACAGGAACTCCCGCTGTCATCGCCTCAGCAACCGCAATTCCGAATGTATCGTGCGCCGATGAATATACAAAAGCGTCTAATTGCCGCAGTATGTTCGGTATATCGTTGCGTCCGCCAAGAAAGAAAACTTTTGTATCCAAAAGTCCGTTTGTCCGGCAAAAATCAACGCACTCATCATACAGATGCGATTGTGATTCAATCCTTAAGCCCGCAAAAACAAACCTAAAATCATATCCTGCATCAGATAGCAACTTCAAAAAGCGACAAATCACAATTTGATTTCGTACATAAACAAAATTGCCAACAGAACCAATCAACAATTCACACTTTTGAGCGAACAAAGGTATAATTTCTTTTTGATTATCAATTTTTTCAAAACTTATACAGTTATATACAACATGTTGATTATCAGGCAATAAATTATATTTTTTTATATAATAATTTTTCTGAAAATTGCTGACAAAAATATTTGCGGCAGTTAATTTTAAACTTTTTTTAAAAAAATTTGCAAAAAAACCTTTCATTCCAAAATCAAAACAGTGAACTGTTTGAATAATCTTAATTTTTGTACCAAAAGTTGCTAATTTTGCATAAAGAGTATCTATTGAAATTTGAGCATGAACAATATCTATATTATTATTTTTTAATAATTTACGCAATTTAAAAAGATAAAAAACATCAAACGGGAAACGCGGCGCAAGAGAAAATAATTTTTGCCCCGATGTATAAAAATCTTCTTTGTATTCGCCGCCTTTTCTGTGAATGCCAATGAACTGAAAATCAGAAGTTTGTCCATTTTTGAACATATCCAACATCAACGTTTCCGTGCCTCCGCGTCTGAGTGCGCCAAACATATATGCAATTTTCATTTTTCTAAAAATTGTTTAAGAATGAGACGTTTTTTTTGTTCCGAAAGGCTTCTGAAATTTTTAAAATAATTCCATTTTCTGCCCAAAAATATTTTCATTTTAATAAAACGAACGCTTCCCAAAGTTATTCCCTTGCGCGGAAAAGCCATTTTGTCTGAATTTTTACCTGCAAAATCAGGGTCGGTTGAAAGGGCAATTTTAACATTATTTTTACGTAAAATATTCATTTCTCGCTCTCCAAAATCAAGTTTGTAAGTCCCGTTTGGGTATGCAAAATATTTAATTTCCTGATTTAACATTTGCGACAATTCGTTTATTGACTGCACAATTTCCGTGCGGCATTTTTCGTCCGTCTCGTTAGCCAAAACAGGATGTGTAAGCGTGTGAGCGCCAATGGTAATCAATTCCGACTGCTGAACTTCCTGTATTTGTTCCAAATTCATATTCCGAAATTCTTTGGGCGGAGTATGAGTTTTCTCCTGATAAATTTTGATAAAATGATGAATTTTTTCAACAGGAAAACACTTAAATACAGCGTGCAATCCATAATTTTTTGCAATTTCGTAAGGGATTTTCGTTTCGTCAGAAATAATTTTTGCCATAGCCTCAACATCATAACCTGCAATTTCCTGAAACCAAAAATTTTCCTGATTAACAATACTTTGCGGCGAAACAAAAATTGCCGCGGGGACATTGTGTTTTTTCAAAACAGGGAAAGCAACATTATAAAAAGTCAAATCACCGTCGTCAAAAGTTATACTGCACAAACTATTGAACTTTTGATACATTTTTTCGTCCTCAAAAGCACTCAAAGGCACAATTTTGTACGCAGATTTAAGATACAAAATCACATTTTCAAACCATTGCGGATTTTCCACAACGTGCATATTGACAATAATATTCCTTTTCATGCAAAAAATAAATTACTTTATTGGTTGCGTACTATAATCGGAAAAATGAAATGTTAGCATTTTACTTGAATTTCGACAAAAGTACAGCATTTATTCAAAACGGCCAAACTTTTTATTTATAAGCCGTCTCCAGCCGTTTTTTACTCATTTTTTACATATTCAGGGTTTAATTCTATTCCGATATACTCTTTGCCAAGTTCGCGGGCTACTACTACCGTAGTTCCGGCACTTATAAACATCCAACACAACGCCGTTTTCAGGGCAACCTGTCTCAATGTTTTTTATTTTCATCATTCATGCCTTATCTGCCAAAAAGTACATATACTTATACTTAGTTGTTTGAAATTGGCTAGTTGAAAAAGAACTGCATGCAACTTTTTATTTAATTTATAATCAAAAACTTATAATGATTATGATGATTTGTTGAAATGGGAAATAACTTTATCTCAAATATTTACTCAAAGTTATTCTCATTTCAACAAATTAATTATATTGTAATCAGAAAACAAAAAAGTTGCATTTGATACTTGAATCTGCCCATTCATTACCTGCAAGATATCAAGAGGCAAATATCTGATTGTAACATGCTTGGAGATAAAGGATATTTGAGTACAGAGGTTCAACTTGATTTATTTGAAACGGCAAATATTAGATTGGAAACACCTATGAGAAAAAATCAAAAAGATTATAAGCCGCAGTTTTATCTGTTCAGAAGGTTTAGAAAATGGTAGAAACTTTATTTTCGCAATTGGACGACTAATTTATGTTATTGAGAAATTATGCAAAAGATGTGAGTGGATTTTTTACACGCGTTTTGTCAAAAATCACAGCGGTTACGGCTTTACAATACTTAACAACAGACCTATTGGTAAAATTAAATA
>WQYU01000074.1 GCA_009781075.1 Paludibacter sp.
ACTTCTTCGGTTGTGTAATTTTTAAGTTGTTTGACTTTGCGTCCCATAAGGATAATTAGTGTTTATGATTATTGGATGCAAAGATAATAATTATTTGTGTAATCTAAAAATGTAATTTATATAGTATGAAAAAAAGTACTGCGAAATAGATTTTTCATTGAATAATTTTAGTTACTTTTGCATACAAAAAAATGTAAGTGGTTAAGATATTGATTTTAAAATGATTGAGGTTAAGAATATTAATAAATCTTTTGATGGTAATACGGTTATAAAAAACATTTCAGCACGATTTGATACTGGCAAAACAAATATGATAATCGGACAAAGCGGTTCGGGGAAAACGGTTCTATTGAAATGTATTATAGGACTTTATTCAGCTGATTCGGGTCGCGTGGAATACGATGGGCGCAATCTGACCCAAATGAAAATGAGCGAAATACGCATGCTCAGACGCGAAGTGGGTATGCTCTTTCAGGGTTCGGCTTTGTTCGATTCGATGAGCGTACTGCAAAATGTGCTTTTTCCGATGGAAATGTTCTCCGACAAAACGAAAACGGAACAATTGGAACGCGCAAAATTTTGCCTTAATCGTGTAAATTTGCAAGAAAAATCATTTGTACTGATGCCTTCGGAAATTAGTGGAGGTATGCAAAAGAGAGTTGCAATAGCACGTGCCCTCGTTTTGCAGCCAAAATATCTTTTTTGCGATGAACCAAATTCCGGACTTGACCCTAAAACATCGTTAATTATTGACAAACTAATTCACGAACTTACTCGAGAGTTTAATATTACGACAATTATCAATTCACATGATATGAATTCGGTTATGGAAATCGGAGAAAATATTATTTTTATAAATAATGGTCAAAAGGCGTGGCAGGGGTCAAAAGAGCAGATTTTTGATTCACAAAATTCAGAATTGGAAGATTTTGTCTTTGCCTCAGAACTTTACAAAAAAGTTAAAATCTCACATACGAAAAAGATAAACCTAAATTTCATTGAAAATAATGAAAATGGAATTAAGAACAAAAACTAAAATATGATTGAAAAAATCCCAAAAGCTTTTTGCAATAATTTGACTATTAATTTTTTTACCTGTTCCTGCTTATGTTATTAATCATAAATTTTCGCGTTCTCACCTTCTAAAATGCGTATACCGGCTGTTGCTAATGCCTCCATCTCATCTTCGCCAGGGAACATTACAACGGGCAGAATCGGCTCTATCATTTCCTTAATATATTTCACAATAATCGGATTGTTGGCAATTCCACCGGTGATAATCACACATTCGGCTTTGCCTTTCAGAACAGGTATCATACTGCCTATTTCCTTTGCAATATTATATGCCATCGCTTGTAAAACTAATAACGCTTGTGAATCGCCTTCGTGGGCTTTCTGTTCTGCAATACGTCCATCATTTGTCCCCAAATGAGCCACCATTCCACCCTGTCCAACAAGCATTTTTGCTATTTGCTGTTCGGTATATTTTCCGCTAAAACACATTTTCATAAGTTGTTCGCCGTCAAGGGTTCCTGCGCGTTCCGGAGAAAAAGGACCGAAACCACCAAGTGCCTGATTTACATCAATTACACGCCCTTTGTGATGCGCAGCAACTGAGATTCCACCACCCAGATGAGCGATAATAACATTAAGCATTTCGTATGGAACGCCTTTTTGAGCAGCATATTTTCGCGCTATGGCTTTCTGATTTAATGCGTGAAAAATTGAACGGCGCGGAATTTGCGGCAGCCCACTTATACGCGCAACATCCTGCAACTCATCAACAACAACAGGATCGGCAATAAAAGCGCGACAATTAGGTATTTGCTGTGCAATTTCATCAGCGAGCATTGCTCCCAAATTACTTGCGTGGTTACCGTAACGGCAGGTGCGCAAATCGTCAAGCATCTTTTCATTGACATAATAAACTCCCGATTCTATAGGGTGAAGTAATCCGCCACGCCCAACAACAATTTCAAAGTCATCGGTTTTGATTTCATTTTCTACTAAAGTCTTCAAAATCATTCCTTTGCGAAAAAGAAACTGCTCAACAACGTTTGCAAAAGGCAGTAATTCTTCTATCGAATGACTGATATTTGTCATAAAAATCAGTTTCAGGTTTTCATAAACAGCTATTTTTGTGGAAGTAGAGCCGGGATTGATAGTTAAGATTTTTGCCATAAATATTAAAATTTAAATATGTGCAAAAATAATAATTTTTTTTGAAATAATATAAATTTTCTAAAAATCATTAATTTTGCACTTTTATTACTTGATATTTTTATGAAGAAAGCAGAATTGAAGCTCAAAAGAGGAGAGGACATTTATCTGTGCAGCCAAAAATTGTTGTTGATGGTCAGGGAGTTGCATTGCCTTGGTTTTGAAAAACTACGCATAATTCCGCATATTGCGCCTTCGGGTCTGTATTGGCGATGTGAGTTTGTGCCGAAAAAATATATTTTAAAAAATATTGGGACAAAAAAAAGTCAGAAAGCAGCAAAATATGTGTTTCCGTTTTATACCTCGGGTATGGAATTTAATTATTTTGAGTGGGAAGACGGCAAAAATCTTTCTTCCTTTGAAATGGCAGAACGTTTTGCCGACAAATTTCCTGAACTGATGGAAGATTGCCGTGGCGAAGACAAAAAATACGCCAAATGGTTTCTAAAAGTGCTTGCGACGCTCACTGAAAGCGACCTGCCTTTTTTTTCCAATGATTCTTTTGATGCTTATTCATACGTTCCGACAACAAAAGGAAATTTATTGGAGATGCCGCCAAAAGGTGAGGCGGAAAAATAGTTTATTTTTTTATTCTTATATAATTTCTAAAAAATAATTACCCAAATATATTTTGTAATATACTTATATTCAGAAACTTACAAGTTTGTTGTGTGTAACTTTCAATTATGATTTATATAATGTAAAATTTATCTTTTGGTGTCTTAAAATTATTTTATTTGAAAATCAGATTTTTATACATTTTTTATTATTTTGTCACAAATTTTTCAAACTATAAAAATATTATGAAGAAGAAAATTATACTCATAGGTATTTTAGTCATTGTCGTTGCTCTGTCAATTTTTATTTATTTTCGTTACTTTTTTGTTTTTGGTGATGGCGTTAAAGCCGGTGAAATGAATTATTTTGTCCATGAGGGCTATATTTTCAAAACCTACGAAGGAAAATTAATTCAGAGTGGCTACAAATCGACAACCACCACAACATTACAAAGCAACGAATTTCAATTTTCCGTTAGCGATAAAAATATTGCTGATTCGCTGATGCTTAGCAGCGGGAAACAGGTTGAGTTACACTATAAAAAATACCTCGCACCACTGCCGTGGCGCGGGGTAAGTGAATATGTAGTAGATAAAATTGTGTCTATCAATTAAAGCATTACTGCTTTATCGGTTCGCACTTTTTGCTCAACCAAGCGCGTTCTTCTACCGAAAGATTAGGAATTAGTTTTTTGTAAACAGTAGAATGATAATTATTTAACCAATCAATTTCCTTGTGTGTAAGTAAGTCAACATTAATCATTTGTGTGTCAATAGGAAATAGCGTTAAAGTTTCAAATTTTAAAAATTGCCCATATTCCGAATTTCCGGCTTCTTCTACTCTGACAAGGTTTTCGATACGAATACCATATTCATTTGTGCGGTAAAGCCCCGGCTCGTTCGAAATTATCATTCCAACCTGCAAAACCGTTGAGTTTTCTTCCATTCTAATATTTTGTGGACCTTCGTGTACGCAAAGGAAATGTCCAACTCCATGTCCGGTTCCATGTCCATAGTTTATTTTTTCGTCCCACAGTGCCTTGCGAGCAAGAATATCAAGTTGTGAGCCGCGCGTTCCGTCTGGGAAAATCGCCAATGCAAGTGCGATATGCCCTTTAAGAACAAGTGTAAAGTCGTTTTTTTGCTTAATAGCAGGCATTCCTACCGCAACGGTGCGCGTAATATCTGTTGTTCCTTCCAAATATTGCCCGCCAGAGTCGAGCAACAAAATATCTTTTGCTACAATTTTTCTGTCAGTTTCTGGAGTTGCGCTGTAATGCACAATGGCTCCGTCGGCAGCATAGCCGGCAATTGTCTCAAAACTTTCGCCGATAAAATTCTCCTGCTTGGAGCGGAAATGTTTAAGTTTTTCGGCAATGCTAATTTCAGTCAAATTTTGTTTACCGACACTTTCTTCAAACCATTTGAAAAATTTAACCAAAGCCACACCATCTTTTATCATCGCTGAGCGAATACCTTCTGCCTCAATATCATTTTTAACCGCTTTTAGTTGAAAAACAGGCGACATTGCATTACGAATTGTACAAGTAACAGGAATTGATTCAAAAAGTTGTTCGTTAAGTTTATTACCGTCAATAAAAATCGCTTTGTCCGAAGAAAGATTTTTTAATTCCGAATATATTGATAAATAGGGCTTTACATCAACATTTTCTGATTTCAAATAATTGGCAACTTCTGCTGTAATCTTTTTTTGGTCAATAAAAAGAGTTGCATTTTTTTCTTCAACCAAAGCATAGGCAATAGTTAAAGGATTGAAATTTACATCATTACTGCGAATATTAAACAGCCACGCAATATCGTCAAGAGCCGACATCACAAATATATCAGCATGTGATTTTTTCAGCGCCGAACGAACTTTCGTAAGTTTGTTAGTTGTACTTTCACCTGCATATTTTACATCATAAACAAAACATTGATTTGCAGGGAGTTCTGGTCTATCTGTCCAAATATCAGAAATTAAATCAATTGAAACAAGTTCGAGGTTGTTGATTTCCAAATCGGCTTTCATTTTTTGATACGCATTATAGGAAATCATTTGCGGATTAATCGCCACTTTTTCGCCTTTTTGTAATGTTTGAGCCAACCACGAAACAATATCCGGCGTCTGTGCCAATCCTTCTTTCATAAGTTCAAATCCGCTACCTTCGAGTTGATTTGCCGCCTGTAAAAAGTAGCGCGAGTCAGTCCATAGTGCAGCCTGTTTGGTGGTAACAACAGCCGTCCCTGCGGAGCCGTTAAACCCCGAAATCCATACACGTTCTTTCCAATATTCGGCAAAATATTCGCTGGCGTGAGGATCGGTTCCCGGCACAATGTATGCTGATACACAGTTTATTTTCATTGCATTACGCAACAGATCCAAGTTATTAAGTATTGTATTCATCTGATAATAAATTAAATAAAAAAATGTTATACAAAAATCGCATTGTTAACTATTGAGAAAATTCCTAATTGAAGGATTTGGAGTATTAACTTCTTTTGTAATCTGCCGAGTAAAAACTTACCAAAAGGCGCAGCCCGCCATTAGAAGCCAAATATCACTCCGGTGTTAAATTAATGTTGAATTTTCCAACCTCTGAACAATGCGATATATTAAATTATTGAAAATGTATTCTAAAAAATTATTATTTATTTTCTGTTCCGAAAAACTTTGCAAAGATACAATAAAAAACGCAAAGTACAAAATTATTTTTCAAAAAAACTTTTATTCATATAAAAAAATCAGTTGCTTTTTCCAAGTTGTCTTACCGAGGGAATTTGAAGTACTAATAATCCGATTAAAAAAATAGCGCTTCCAGCAATGATAAATGAATTTGTCAAGCCAATTTTTTCGGCAATAAATCCCGTTGCGAGCAATCCCGGAATTGAGGGCAGCAAAGAAAGTGAATCGTAAGTAGAAAAGGCGCGTCCGAGTTTGTCAGGTTCTATTGCCGTTTGTAAAATATAATTAAATGCGCTGTTCCAAATTGCCGCTGCTATACCACTAATAGCAGAAAAAACGGCAAACAAAATAAATCCGTTTTGGGGCAAGAGTCCGGAAAACAGAAACGTCAGTCCATCGAGCATACACATCAGAGCGATGAGAAATATTTTATTAAATTTATTAAAAATATTTGTACCGATTAAAAAGCCACCCAAAAGCATTCCACCGCTCCACACAATCTCAACGATACTCATTTGATAAGTATTTCCAAGAAAATAATTTAGCGTCATAAGCGGAAAAAGCGCAGCAACAGGCAAAATAAAAAACATTGCGCTCAAATCGCTGATAAACAACCATTTCATTCCTTTGCGCTTGAATATTGCTTGCAATCCGATTTTTAATTCATTGAGAAAATTAGGTTTTTGGTACGCATCTTTTTTGGGGTTTGGGATTGTAACAAAAAGGAGTGAAGTACTTGCAATCAATGCTCCGGCAACTTCCATCAACAATATATATTCCATATCAATAATATTTATCAAAAAAGCTGCCAGGGCAGGTCCGGCGATGTTGCAACTCGAATAAATGATCTGATTAATTCCCGAAATTCGCATAAACTGGTCTTCTGGGGCAAGCAGTGGTATGCTCGCTTTCATTGCAGGAGAATAAAAAGCATTTCCTGCGGAGCGCATCGCCGAAAGCAGATAAATATGCCATATTTCTATTTTTCCCAAATAAAAAATCAAGACCAAAACGGCGGTGCAAGCAGCCATAAACAAATCGGATACAATCATTATCAATTTTCTCTTCCACCTGTCGATATAAACGCCTGTAAATAAGCCAAGTACAAGTTGTGGTAGTAATGCAGAAACCATTCCTAACGCTAAAACCTGTGCCGATTTTGTTTCCAAAGTCATCCACAAAACGATTGCAAAACTAACGATAGAACTCGTAATGGAAGAGAAAAACTCGCCACCCCAAATAATTGCAAAAGTGCGTTTCCAGTTACTCATTGGGCTTATTTGATAATGTTTTTACCCATCTGCCTCGCTTTTTCTAAGGATTGTGGATTTTGTAAATCAATTACACTTTTATCTAATTGAGGAATAGTAATTTTTGATCCTATTTCTAATGAAGCAGGATTTTTGATTGTCGTTTTATTTGATTGATAAATATACACCCAGAAATCGGGATGTCCGTAATATTTACGCGCCAGAATGGCAAGGGTTGTTCCGCGAGTAACAATTTCTGTTGCCTTAATATTATTATAATCAGGAGTTTGCGGTGTCAATTTCTGTTCGGTCTTTGGTGTTGGCTTTGAGGATGAAATGCTGTCGGCTTTCGGCAAAGCAATAACAACAGAATCCTGCGTAATCAAGATTGAATCGCTTTTTATACTGTCATTGTGATTTTTTATTAACAAATCCCTTGCTCTGATAGTATCAACTTGAATTTTGTTTTTTATGATTACGCCGTGGACTTTATTGATTTTTGTATTTACTTGTGGAACAAATATATAAACAATCATCAGCAGTAAAATAACTAACAAAGGCAATAGAATTTTCCACCATATTATTTTTTTCCTGTTATCGTTTCGAGTAGATTTTCCTCTATAATAATACGAGTTTGGGGGTTCTTTAATTTCTTTATTCTCAAGATAATCTGTTTTTATATTGTTGATAAAAGGAGAATATTTTTCTTCTGTAAGCGGTGTTTGCTTCTCTTGCAGGTCTTCTTGTTGAGTTGATTTTAGATTATCAGTATTTGACGGCTTTGGAGAAAGTTCATTGATTTCATCTAAAATATTTTTTATTTCAATTGCCTGTTCTTCAAGTACTTTCAGCGGTTCAATAATGACTTCGTTTTTAAAATTGTTGTTTTCAGTATTGTCTACAGATTCATTATTTTCAAAATTCACAAACGTTTCATTTACATCTTCGATATCAACGGGCAAAAGGTGTGCAAATGGTTGATTCACAAATTCTTTTAATGATTTTTCGGGAATAAAAACAACTTTTGTATAACCTTCAATATTCATTTCTTTTCCCGTACTAATATTTATGATTCGACGCGGCTCAACAATTTTAGTCTTAAATGTACCTAAACCATTGATTTTTAGCGTATCGCCAGATATCAGAACCTCTTCTACAATTGCAAATAATCCTTTATAAAACTTTTCGGCAATTTGTTTTGTAAGCCCTGTTTTTTCTGCCGAAATTGCAGCAAGTTCTTGTAAGGTTACTTTATCTTTTCCCATAACTATTTGATTGATTTAATTTTATCTTTAAGAATATTGCTTGGACGAAAAATTACTGTAATTTTTGGCGGCATAAACATTCGTTTTTTTGTTAGCGGATTAAAAGAGACTTGTTCTTCTTTACGCTTGATTTCAAAAGTTCCAAAGCCCTGAATACCAATCGTTTGACCGTCAGAAAGATTTTGCTGAAACACATCAACAGTCGATTTGAACAAGGTTTTTACGTTTTCTTGAGAAAGTTCCGTTCTATTAGAAAGTACGTCTATTAACTCTTTATTATTCATTGATGAGTATGTTTTTGATTAATTTTTAGTAATATTCTGCAAAAATAAAAAAAATATTTATTTTTCGAATAAATTTAACTTTTGCAAAACCGGAATAACCTTCATTGGGCGCATGAAGTCCAATGAATTTTTTACTTTTATTTGTATGAATGGCAATATTATGTCGATTTATTTTCCACTCAATTTAATGTCTTTTATCATCAATTGAATGGAAGTATTGCCGTTAAATGTGTTTTCTTCGAGGGTATAGCAGATGTCCAAAGGGTCAAGGGCTTTGAGCGGCTCGTTATATTCGTACATACGAAAGGCGATTCCGTTCATAACATTTTCGCTGCCGGAATCCATAAGTTCGAGTTTTAAATGTTCCTGTTCTTTGCCAACAAGTCGGCTTGTGCCATAATCGAACACTTTGTGCGACACAAAAACGGGTTTCATATTGTCGGGTCCGAAGGGAGCAAACTGCTTTAAAATTCTGAAAAATTTTGGGGTAATATCTTTAAATTCAATTTCGGCATCTACTTCAATTTGTGGGGAAAGCAAGTCTTCGGTAATGTTTTGGCTGACGTATTTTTCAAAACGCTCGATAAAAAGCGGCAAGTTTTCAATTTTCAATGAAAGTCCGGCGGCGTAAGTATGCCCGCCAAAGTTTTCGAGCAAATCGCGGCAACTATCAACAGCCTTGTACAAATCGAATCCGGGAATTGAGCGTGCCGAACCCGACGCTAAACCGTTTGACTTTGTCATAACCACCGAAGGGCGATAAAATTCCTCTGTTAGCCGCGAGGCAACAATTCCAATAACGCCTTTGTGCCAGTCGGGATTATAAAGTACAATAGATTTTTTTTGCATCAGTTGTTTGTCCGATTTTACCAGCGCAATCGCCTCATCTGTAATGTTTTTGTCGAGTTCTTTACGGTCGTTATTGTACTCGTTGAGAATTTCACTTTTGCCTTTTACAAACGAACTTTTTTTAGAAACCAGCAGTTGCACTGCCTCCGAGGCAAGTTTTATGCGCCCGGTGGCATTAATGCGAGGTCCAATTTTAAAAACAATGTCGCTAATGGTAATTTCGCGGTCTGTTAGTCCGCACACATCAATAATTCCCTTTACTCCCGGCGACGGATTATTATTTATTTGTTTTAAACCCCAAAAAGCCAAAATACGGTTTTCGCCTGTTATCGGCACAATATCGGAGGCAATGCTTAGCGCAACCAAGTCGAGCAGCGGTATCAGTTCCGTAAACTCAATATTATTTTTTAAAGAAAAAGCGTGTAAAAGTTTAAAACCTACTCCGCAGCCCGAAAGATGTTTGTACGGATATTGACAATCAGTGCGTTTGGGGTCAAGGATGGCAACTGCCGACGGCAATTCTTCATCCGGAGTATGATGGTCGCAAACAATAAAATCTACTCCTAAATTTTTTGCGTATGCAATCCGTTCGCCTGCCTTAATACCGCAATCGAGCGTAATAACAAGCGTGTAACC
Organism: Paludibacter sp.; assembly: GCA_009781075.1. GTDB lineage: Bacteria > Bacteroidota > Bacteroidia > Bacteroidales > Paludibacteraceae > WRGS01. The sequence continues at coordinate 9,745 of WQYU01000074.1, forward strand.
ATTTTTGACGGCATATTCAACTCCCTGATGTGAAACGCCGTAGCCCTCGTTGTAACGGTCTGGAAGGTAAAAGCCGATTTGTGTGGAATAATTTGTCAGAAAAAGATAAACCATTGCAACAGAAGTAGTTCCATCAACATCATAATCGCCGTAAATTAAAATTTTTTCGTTGTTATGCAAGGCAACAGTGAGGCGTTCCACCGCTGCATTCATATCAGCCATTAGGAAAGGGTCGTGCAGGTCATCGAGCGAAGGACGAAAAAACTTCCGCGCCTGTTCATAAGTATTTATTCCTCGCTGTACCAGCAGACGGGCAAGTATTGGATTGATACTCAACTGCTCGGCAAGTTTACTCTGAGCAATAATTTCTTCTTCTGCAAGGTTATTATATAGCCAGCGATTTGTCATTAATTTTTATTTTTTATTATTTTTTAATGAAAAAATTTTTATTGTAATAAATTAAATTTCAAAGGAATAACTTCCGATTCTATTTCCGTCTAAAAAAAATTCGGCGCGATATTTTCCCGACGGAAGCATTTCATCAACATTATAATAAATCACATCGTTGATTGCTTCATTGCTGTATTCAAAGTCTTTTCTTGCCGAAAAACTTATCATTTTCCCTTCAAAAGAAAAGACATTAGCGTTAGCGTTTTTTGTAAGCACAATATCATCAGGGCGTACTATTCGCAGGAAAATTGTTTTATCCCCTGCCTTTGCAGTAACATTTTTGGCGATTGTATAATTAAACTGAAATTTTGCAATTTGCGTAAGTTTCTTTGTGCTGCGCCCCTTGTCGTTTAGTGCGGTAAAATTGAAAGACGTCATTTCTATAATCGCCGCACGGGTAACTGTTTGAGTCAAATCCTCTTTTTCTTTTGCAAGTTGCTCAACGGTTTGCGCTGCCTCCTGATAACGTTGTTTAACTTCGATGTTTTCGTTTGTTAGTCGTTGATTTATAATATTTAACGAATCAATTTGGGCAATATAATATTGCATAATTTTTCTTACCGATGCAAGTTCGGTTTGCAACTCCTGAATACGCCGCGCATCGGTTGATTTTGTAATTTTTAGTTCGGTGAGCAATTGTTGAATTTTCATTTTTTGCTCGTCAACAAGTTTTATAAGAGAGTCATTTTTTATTGTAGGCGTAATATCCTGAAATTCATATACATAATCGGAATATTCTTTTTCAAGCCGTTGCTTTTCAATGTCCATCATTTCGGTGAGTGTTTGCATTTGCTCGTCCTGTTTTTGTGCTTTTAACATAAAAAACAGAGCCGCAGCAATCGCCAACATTGCGACAATCACCGCAATTGCAATAAAAATCTTATGCTTTGTTTGTAAAGCCATTTTTCTCTTTTTTTTTGCAAAAATAATGTTTTTTTTCGATTTTAATTAAAAAATACGAATTACATGTTAAAAATCCGATGCCTTCTTGCAATCGGAATTTCAATTGACAAAGCAAATACAACTTTAGGTGCAAAATATTTGAAAGTGCATAAAAAACATCTGGCAACCACTTATGACTGCTTAAATATTGTATATCCCACTTTATATGCGATTTGCTTCTGCAAGTTTGGCTTTTTCTATTCGGGAAAAACATTAACTCATGTTTGTGTGCTTATGCATTCTTAAAGGCAAGTAACATTGGTCACTTTGCAAACGGGGCACTAATGCCACCACAAAATTACCCAACCTTTACGCTACAAATATGTCATACTATCAATTTTTTGCCTTTTATATTTCTTTTTTGTGATATTTAATTTTGTGTTCCACTTTCACATGGTTGTAAATATGAACAAGATTGAGATTGTACTGTGTTTTTTTAATACATGTATAAATACAAAAAACTAAAAAAAGTGCAAACATAAATAAAAGTTTGCACTTTTCTTAGTTAATCAATCGCTTTGGTACGTTGTTGAGAATCAAAGAAAAAGAAAAACGCTGGTCCCCTATTGGAGTGTAAGTCCGAATTCCCCAATTATTATTAAAACCATTTTTTGAAACATTCGTAACCAAATCTGCATTTTGATTATTCATACGCTCTTTGGGTACAACGCTACGCATACTGCGAAAACCATTATCAAAGCCTAGAAAATCAGTTGGACTGCCTTTTGCTGCTTTAAAATTCTGAAAATGAGTTGTTGTATTAAAATTTGTGCCGTAACTTATTTGTATGGAATTTTCTGTCGGCATATTTTTTGTGGAAATTTTTACAAATCCTCCTGTGAAATCGGCAGGCAGTTCCGGCACCGGCGATTTTACGATTAAAATATTTTCAATTTGTCCGCCCGGTATCATATCAAAAGAGAAGGAACGGGTATCGGCTTCACTGCTTGGCACAGCGTTATTGTTTATCCACGCATTATTATAACGCTGTGATAAACCGCGGGCAATTATATAACGGTTGTCTAAAATTGAAATTCCCGGAATGCGTTTCATAACCTCTGATGCATCTTTGTCTTGCGTTTTTGCTATTTGCTGCGAAGAAATACCACTTACCACATTCAAAGCATTTTTTTGAAGATTAAGCATACTGATTTCACTATTCATTTTTCTAAAACCAATAACCGAAACGCTACTCAATTCTATTGGGTTATCTTCTTCAAGTGAAAAATTCAGATTTATTATTTCGTTGGATTTAACCTCAATTTCTACCTCCATTGTTTTGTAAGGAATAGCAGAAATTTTCATTTTTTGCTTTGTATCGGAAATGTCTGTAAGCAAAAACTGTCCATCAGCATCTGTTAGTGTCCCCAAATTAGTGCCTTCGATAATAATTGTAGCGCCTGCAATACCTTCTCCTGTTTTTTTATCGGAAATTTTTCCTGTGATACTGCTGCCTGTTTGAGCATAAATTTGTGTGAAAGAAATTAATAAAATTGCGGTTAAATAATACTTTTTTCCCATATAAATTTTAATAAAATTATGACGCAAAGATATTTTGTAGATGTTAAGAAATTATAACGGGGAAAAGAATATGTTGTATTCAAAAAAATACAATATTATTACAAAAAACTTTTTCATATTAATTATGACAGGATACTTCCTTTAATTTTTATTCAATCATATATTGTTCAAAAAACGAAAAATTCATGGGTTAGCCGCTACTTATTTTCAGTTCAACAGTTCCATAAAAAAAATCGTAATTGAAGGTGGTTTACGTTTTGAGTATTATTACAGAAAGTTAGAATCTATTATGCAGGATACAACGAGTAAAAA
>WQYU01000075.1 GCA_009781075.1 Paludibacter sp.
ACCCGTTGGCGGAATTAAATTATTTTATATAAACACAAATAAAAAGTTGTGTATCAATTAAATAAGTATTATATTTGTAGTGTTATAAACCAAACACTTACAAAAAAGATGCACAACTTGACTGCAAATTTCAGAAAAATGTTGGATATATGCAACAAATTAGGTAAAAATTTTACCAATGAAAAAGGAAATATTTCTAGCAGAGGCGTAGTTCCTAAATTCTCGGACTTGGAGGTCGTGGCTTTGAATTTGACGGCTGAAGCACTGAGTATTGACAGCGAAAACCTGTTATTCAATAAGTTAAATAGCGATTACAAGGATGATTTTCCCCATCTGATTTCTAGACGGCAATATAATGACAGACGAAAATTGCTGTTTGATTTAACAGATAACATTCGCAAATCTATTGCACAAAATATTGATGAATTTGAAGATACTTACTGCATTGATTCTAAGCCTGTTGAGGTATGCCGATTATCACGTGCCAAGCGCAATCAAATCGGAAAAACCGACTATGCAAAAGCGCCTGCTATTGGTTATTGTGCATCGCAGGACAGCTATTATTTCGGCTATAAACTCCACATCCTTTGTGGGTTAAGAGGCGTTGTTCATTCATTTGATATGACAAAAGCAAATGTACATGACATTCATTACCTGCAAGATATCAAAACGCAAATATCTGATTGTAACATAGATGCCGTTAATATAATGCCTCGCGCCTGTATATCCAAAAGTTTTTTGCTTGAGGACTTTTATTATAAAATATTTTTCCCATATAAAAAAAGCATTTCCCCTTTTGGCACGCTATTTGCTTTTTCTCAAACAATATAAAAAAAATTAATATTTTTAAAAAAAATTTACATTATAAACTTCTAAATTTTAAGGAGATAATATTATGAGAGTAAAAACAAATTTAATGGTAGTTGTAACGATTCTATTTACATCGTTTTCGTGTTCGGCGCAGCAGCGGGTAACAGTTCAGGCGACAAACGATGATATAAGTTACAACCTTGATTTACAGGCAGTTGCCAATTTATTTGGGCAATCGTACGATTTGGAGGATTTTGAAATGCGTTTGAACGACCCAAATAACCCGATATCCAACCTTGATTTGAACAACGATGGTTATGTTGATTATCTTAGAGTGGTTGAAGCAACGGAAAATGACACGAAACTTGTTGTTATTCAGGCAGTTTTGGCTAAAGATGTTTATCAGGATGTTGCCTCTATCGTTGTTGACAGGCAAAAGAAAAATACAACTTATGTTCAGGTAATCGGAAATTCTTATATTTATGGTCCGAATTATTGTTTTGAACCGGTTTATGTAATTGTTCCGCCAATTTATTCGTGGTTCTGGGGTCCGCGCTGGCGTGTTTGGTATTCTCCTTACTATTGGGGATATTATCCTGCGTATTATAGATATTATAGACCATATCCTGTAAATATTTATGTAAATAATATTTATGTAAATTATTATACAACTAATGTAACTTACAATTACACAACTAATATACGTAATAGCCGCCAATATGACCAGATGTCGCGCAATGTAAGCCGCAACGACTTTGCAACACGCTATCCCGACCGTTCATTTTCAAGCCGTAACACGGGAACAGGCGTTTCCAATCGTTCGCAATTGCGTGATATTCAACCCGACAGGTCAACTTTAACTCGCGACAATTCTAACGGAAACGGAAGAGGAAATTCCACGAACACGCCCACAACACGCGAAACAGGCTCACGTACATCAACTACGACACCAACAACTCGTGATGTAGGAACTTCTACAACACCCACAACCCGTGAAGCAGGAACAGGAACAGGAATAGGAACACGTTCAACGACCACGACACCTTCAACACGTACACAGGCGGTAGATGCCTCACGCAATCCTTCTGTTGCAAATTCATTAGAAGGAACAGGGTCTGCAACTCGCACAACAAATCAAGGTGTTTCTACTCAAAGACGCGTTTCAGATACGTGGCAACCACCATCCGGAATAGCAGGAGCAACACGTGCAACTTCTACAAACACAAATAATAGTGTAACAAGACCTGCGACATCCACTTCCCGCCCTTCAACTATAGGTAGTAGTGCAACAGGAACAACAACTCGCCCTTCGTCAGGCAGTGGCAGTGTAATTCCAAGCAGTTCATCCTCGAGCAGAAGTACGGCACCAAGCAGCAGTGGCAGTGTTAATCGTCCGTCAAGTTCGTCAGGCAGCGTAAGTACTCCAAGCAGTTCATCTTCGAGCAGAAGTACAACTCCAAGCAGCAGCAGCAATGTAAATCGTTCTTCAAGTTCTTCAAGCAGCGTAAGCGCTCCGAGCAGTTCATCTTCAAGCAGAAGTATGGCGCCAAGCAGCAGTAGCAATGTAAATCGTTCTTCAAGTTCTTCAAGCAGCGTAAGTACTCCAAGCAGTTCATCTTCAAGCAGAAGTACGGCGCCAAGCAGCAGTGGCAGCGTTAATCGTCCGTCAAGTTCGTCAGGCAGCGTAAGTACTCCAAGCAGTTCATCTTCGAGCAGAAGTTCTGCATCAGGCAGTAGTAGCGGCAGTACAAGTGGTTTCTCAGGCAGAAGATAAGTTCAGAAAAATAGAGAAATTATTATCACGGTAATAACTTTAAAAACAGGTTTTTACCGTGATTTTTTATTGTCCTGCAAACAGGTCGTTGTAATGAATTGTTTTGTATTTCAAATAAATTTCTGCCAAATAATCCATTCCATGCCTTAATTCAGGAGCAATCAGATAATGTGCAATCATTGTGTCGAACAGTTTTCCCTTTAACGAAATACCATATTGTTGCAACATTAATAAGTCAAATTTAATATTCTGCCCAATTTTTTCTATATATTCATTTTGAAAAAATGCCTTAAATTCCTGTAAAATTTCACGCGTTTCATCCTGATTTTCAGGTAGATTTACATATAACGCTTCGCCTGTTTTCCAGCAAAACGAAAGACCAACCATTTGCGCAGAAAAAACATCTGTTCCGGTGGTCTCAGTGTCAAAACAAACCGATTTTTGCAAAAAAAGATGTGAAATCAATTCGGCTCTTTTGGCTTTGGTGTCAACCAAAATGTAGTTACACGGAGTATTGTAGATTATATTCAAATCATTATTTGAGGCAATTTCCTGTTGTTGTGTTTGTTGAGTTGTATCGGAATGCGATTGATGTTTTTTTGTTTGTGAAAAAAAATCAACTTTCGTATCAACATCATGGCTCAAATTTGTTTCTGCTTGCACATTTTCACTATCGAAAAGTGATGTTTGCATTATCTGTTTTGAAGGAATAAGATTATTTTTTGCAGTAATTTTTGCAGTTAAAGTTCTGAATTCCAATTCATTATAAATAGAAATCAATTCATTTTCGTTAACAGTTTTGAGCAGCAATTCATTTTCATTAAAATCAATCGGCACATCGGTTTTTATTGTTGCCAAAAAGCGTGAGAACTTAATTATTTCTGCATTTTCCTCGATTTTAGTTTTTAAAGTACCTTTCAGTAAAGTGGTATTTTTCAATAAGTTATCAATTGAGCCAAACTCAGCAAGTAATTTTATGGCGGTTTTTTCGCCAACGCCCGGACAACCGGGAATATTATCCGATGCATCACCCATAAGTCCCAATAAATCAATAATTTGATTTTGATTATTAATTTCAAATTTCTTTTTTACCTCTTCAATTCCGAGCGTTTCGTATCCGCCGCCAAAACGCGGACGATACATAAAAACACGTTCGGAAACCAATTGTCCATAGTCCTTGTCCGGGGTGAGCATTAATACTTCAAATTCTTGTTTTTCAGCGATTTTTGCTACTGTCCCAATCACATCGTCTGCTTCAAAGCCCGGAACTTCGAGAATCCGGATGTTCATTGCCGCAACGATTTTTTTGATATATGGTACGGCAATTTTTATATCTTCGGGTGTTGCCTCTCGCTGCGCCTTGTATTGTTCGTATGCCTCGTGTCGAAAAGTCTTTCCCGCAGGGTCAAAAGCAACGGCAATGTGCGTAGGTTGCTGTTTTTTAATAACTTCGTCAAGTGTAGTAACGAATCCGAAAATCGCCGAGGTATTCATTGCTTTTGAATTAATTCGCGGATTGCGGACAAAAGCATAATACGCTCTGTAAATCAGCGCATAAGCATCAACAAGCAAAAGTTTTTTCATACTAAATTTTTTTTATTTATTATATAATAATTTCTATGAAAATTAATTTTTTATAAATAATTATGAATTAAATATTTCTCTAATTAATAATCTTATCCGAATATTTGCCTCAATTCTTTATTACTGAGTTTTCCTATCCAGTTTTCACCATTTGTAACGGTCATTTCGGCAAGGAGTTTCTTCTTTTGAATCATTTCATCAATACGTTCCTCAAAAGTATTTTTGCAAATCATACGATGTACCATTACATTTTTATTTTGCCCGATACGGTAAGCGCGATCGGTTGCCTGATTTTCAACAGCAGGATTCCACCAGAGGTCGTAATGAATAACTTGCGAGGCGGCAGTAAGGTTCAGCCCTGTTCCTGCGGCTTTGAGTGAGAGAAGGAAAATTTTGTCGGCGCGGTTGCGTTCAAAACGCTGTATCATCTCTTGACGCTGTTTTATGCTGCAACCGCCGTGATAAAACATCGGTTGTTCGCCAAATCGTTCTGTAATAAAACGTTTTAGAAGTTCTCCCATTTCAGTGAATTGTGTGAAAATCAGTACTTTTTCTCCGCTTTCGGTAATGGAGTCCAACAATTCAAAGAGCAGTTCTGTTTTACCCGAAAGCGATGGGTCGAACTGTCCGTTTTTCAGAAATTGTGTAGGATGATTACATATCTGTTTGAGCGCCAATATCATTTGCAAAACCAAGCCCTGCCGTTTGAAAAGCGATTGCTGGTCTTCAGCGGTGCAACCTTCAATTTCTTCCATTGCCGCCGTCATCGTTCTCTCATAAAGTGCTGCCTGTTGTTTTGTAAGCAGAGCAAACTGGTTCTGTTCAATTTTATCGGGCAGGTCGGAAATGATTGTTTTGTCGGTTTTCATACGCCGCATCATAAATGGAGCCGTAATTTTCCGAAACTTTTCGGCAATTTTTTCATCATTAAATACCTGAATGGGGTTTGCAAAATTATCCTTAAATGTCTTAATATTTCCCAAAAATCCTTTATTTGTATAATCCATAATTGACCAAAACTCAGTAAGTCGGTTTTCAACAGGTGTTCCGCTCATTGCAATGCGAATTTTTGCAGGAATACTTTTTACTGCTTTCGACTGTGCAGTATCGTGATTTTTAATATTTTGCGCCTCATCAATAATCATCACCTGCCATTTTTGTTTTTTTAATAATTCATAATCGCTACGCAAAATTCCGTAAGTTGTCAGCATAATATCTGCATCAAATAACTGCATTTCACGCAGTTGTCCGTGATAAATATGCGAAGATAGCGCAGGTGCAAACTTTTCTATTTCGGCTTGCCAATTGGTCAATAAACCGGTAGGTACAACCACAAGCGCCTTATTTTTTTTGTCGAGAGCCTTTTCTTCTTTCAATTTTAAAATAATAGAAATAACCTGTAGTGTCTTTCCAAGCCCCATATCATCGGCAATAATACTGCCAAAACCTATGCGGCTGTTGCGATACATCCACGAAAACCCGCGTTTCTGGTATGGACGAAGTTGAGCGTTAAGTCCTTGCGGCAATGGAATATCTTCAGCGGAGGTCAACTCGTCAATCAAATCGCGCACTTCGTCAGTAAGAAGCACAGGTGCACCTTCGTACTCTTGAGCAAGCGCCGTTTGCAACAACTGAAACGGACTTAACGGTTTATTGGAGGTAAATGCCTTGTGCAATTTTTCAAGGTCTGATTCATTAACATAAATATAATTTTCCTTGAATTTAAACAGACGAGACGCATTTTTCAATAATTTTTTAAATTCTTCCAGAGAAATAACCGTATCGCCCAAAGCCACTTGCCAATTAAACGACAGCAAATCATCTAAATTTATAAAACCATGCCCCTCTTCGTTCCTTTTAATTTTAACCGAAACTTTTGGACGCAGCAACTCCTGTAATGCTTTGGGTAACATTATTTTAATATCCAACAAACGTACTGCGGGCAAAACTTCAATCAGAAAAGGAGCAAACTCATCGTTTGTAAAACGGATAGGCGTCTCACCATTCAAATTGATATGTGTATCCAAGCCGCGAATAAACGGAGTGAGCAACGAAACTCCCTGTAATATCTTAAAACGTTGCTTTTCAAATTGTTTGAGTTTCAGAATTTTTTCTAATGGAATTGGCAAAAGGTCGGGTTGAGTGGCATCTTCGACAGAAATTTGCACTTCAAATTCGTCCATCAGCGATTCAGACACCGTAATCACAGGTTTATAGGTATCAGCAGTGAGGTAATAACGGTCTAACCATACCTTTATGCCGCCGCTGAGCGCATTTTCACCAACATTGACAAAAGCATAAGGTTTATTTTTGAAAAAAATATCTTCAAACAAATCGTTGTTCGACTCTCTGGAAAGGCTGGCTATTAATTTGCCAATAAACAGCGACAAAATTTCAACGGTCTGATTTTCAATTATTGAAGTTTTCTCTTTTTTGCGAATGATTTTCTTTATCTGCAAAAGTTGTTCAGGCATAATTGTCGATAATTTTTCAATAATTGCCTTCACGTTGCTGTCTATTGTAGCAGGCAACCATCTGATAATGAAACGTTTGTCTTCTAACTGGACAATTTGCGGAATGACCATACCATTTGCCAGCAAATGCAAAGAAGCGAGCAGCATTTTGTGGAACGCCGCTATTGACGGCTCAAAATCAAGAATACGGTCGGCATTCAGTGCAAAAAGTGCTGAAATCAGTTGGGGTATTTTTTCAATATTGTGATTTTCTCCGCCGATTTCAACATGATTATTTCCGTTTAGCGTTAACATCAAAGTTGAGCGAGGCGTAAGAGAATATTTGTCGAAAAAAGGAAAAGCGGCGTTGAAATCAATTTTTTTTGAAAGGATGCGTGAGGCATCTTTGGCAATACGGACAAATTGAGCAGAATATTTTTCGCGGAAATTACCTGCCGGATAAAACGGCGGTTCATCGGGCAAAAGTTGCACCAATGCTTCGGAAACATTTTGAAGTTGAGAAAAATCAACACGTTCGTAAACAGCATCGTCGGGTATTTCTGTTGCCTGCCTTTTCTCTTTCCATAGATTTTCCAAAACAGGAATTTCCGTCTTTTTTTGGTCCGGAATAAAAATTTCACGTTTTTTCAGTTCGTCAAGCAGATTAACATTGTGAATTTCAAAAACGAGAAAAGGGTTATTGTCAATTTCACGGCTTATCATATATATTACCGAAGCCAAATGTTTGCACGGCACAGCCCAATCGGGGCAAGAACATTGCATTTTGAAATCTGTCCATTGGCGTGGGAAAACTTTCAGCCCCAACTCTTCGGCAATACCCAAAATTGCAGGGTCGAGTTCGCGATTCAACAGTTTTGAAATCAGTGCAGGACGTTCGATAATTTTGGTCATCAGGCGTTCAACATCTTCTTCAAAAAACGGCGGTACGATAACAGTAACTTTATAAGGTGTTGCTCGGCTTCCGGAGACCTTTGCAATAATTTGATTGCCGGTAATTTTTATACTCAAAACATGTCCGTTCCGAGCATAACTTGCCCCGCGAGGCAAACGATTATCATAATCCACATTTTCCAACGAACGCAGCCAATGCTCACCCCACCACGTTTTTCCAAATTTTTCTGCCACAATATTTTTTTATTAAATTAAAAATACTTTATTTTATAATATTTATAAAAATCAATACGGATTGTACGGTACTTTTTTTATACACTAAAAAAGTATTGTTAAATAAGCACGAGTTTTGCTTATTTACAGCGTTGCCTGCCAATGCTCGCAATAATATATTTAATGTTATTACGAAGCACAAAGTGACTAAAAAATCCAATAGTTTACATACAAAAAATCAGTGCAAAAAAATTATTCTCAAAGCAAATTTTAAAGAACTACAAAAAGTTTTTCAAAGCGGCATTCACTTCTTTTACAGCGGCAACGGAAGCGTTAAATTTGTCCTTTTCTGCATCAGTAAGTTTAATCTCAACAATTCTTTCGAGACCATTTTTGCCAATAATTACAGGAACACCAATACAAACGTCATGTTGTCCATATTCGCCTTCTAACATCACTGAGCAAGGCATCATTTTTTCGTGGTCGCACAAAATTGAATGTACAAGTACTGCAGTTGCCGCTCCCGGTGCATACCAAGATGAGATTCCCAAAAGTTTAGTCAGAGTAGCGCCTCCTATTTTCGTTTCTTCGACAACATAATCAATTTTATCCTCGCTCAAAAATTCACAAACAGGAACCCCTTTGTAAGTTGCTTTGCTCAACAACGGCACCATTCCTGTGTCTGTATGAGCAGCAATCACCATTCCGTCAATTTCAGTCGCCGGACAGCCCAATGCCTCAGACAATTGATATTTAAAACGCGCGCTGTCTAATTCGCCGCCCATACCAATAACCCGATTTCTCGGTAAGCCCGAAATTTTTTGTACAAGATAAGTCATTGTATCCATAGGATTGACAACAACTATAATAATTGCATTCGGAGAATATTGTAAAATACTTGGAATCACATTTTTAACGATTTCGGCATTTACTCCCACAAGGTCTTCGCGACTCATTCCGGGTTTGCGGGGAACGCCTGATGTAAGCACAACTACCTGAGAACCTGCTGTTTTTGAATAATCGCCGGTTGTGCCAATAATTTTTGTTTCAAAACGGTTCATTGATGCTGTTTGAGACAAATCCATCGCCTTACCTTCGGCAAGCCCATCTATAATGTCCAATAAAACAACTTCAGATACAAAGTTTTTCATTGCAATATATTCTGCGGTTGTAGCGCCGACTGCACCTGCACCTAAAATAGATACTTTTAGCATATTATTGTTATTATATTAAAGAAAAATACTATAAATTCATAATTAGAAAATAAAACGCACAAAGGTACACTTTTTCCTTTTAATGAAAAATAATTTAATTATATTTAAGAAAAACACATCGTAAAAGTGTTTATTAATTGGGATTAATGTTCAAAATAGGCGATGTGTTTACACATAAAATACTAAACTACAAATAGTTGCCTGTATTTTTCTATAATCTATTGTGATTTATCAATTTTGTTTTTAAGTCGGTAGACATTTTTTTTCATGGCTGTTTTTTGACAAACCAACACCGAAAAAAAATTGTTGCGTATCTGTTGCGATTTTTTTCCCAAAATCGCTTATAATCAAATTCTGTGGAGATTACCGGACTCGAACCGGTCACCTCGACACTGCCAGTGTCGCGCTCTAGCCAGATGAGCTAAACCCCCGCAATTAGTTTTGTGCGCTGCAAAGATATACAACTTTTTTGAAAAAATATTATTTTTGCAAAAAAATTATGTAGAAACAGATAATTGAAATCAACATTTGTTTTTTTATGGAAGTTGAGCAAATAATTTTAGGCATTGACCCAGGTACAACCGTTATGGGTTATGGTGTTTTGGAAGTTCGTAAAAACACTCCTAAACTGCTTGCAATGGGCATTTTGGAACTAAAAAAATATGGAAATCATTATTTAAAACTGCAAAAAATTTTTCAGCGCGTTCTCTCTCTTGCAGAAGAGTTTTGTCCTGATTTTATGGCTATTGAAGCGCCTTTTTATGGGAAGAACGTCCAATCGATGCTCAAACTTGGACGCGCACAGGGAGTGGCGATGGCTGCCGGGCTTTTTCGAGATATTCCGATTGTAGAATATGCACCGCTGAAAATTAAAATGGCGATTACAGGCAATGGTCGGGCTTCAAAAGAACAGGTGGCTGATATGTTGCGCCGATTTTTAAATATTCCGCAGGAACAAATGTTACCTCAATTAGATGCTACCGATGGGCTTGCAGCCGCTTACTGTCATTTTTTGCAAATGGGAAAACCCTCCGCAGAAAAACAGTATCATAGTTGGAAAGACTATATAAATAAAAATCCTGACAAAGTAAAAGATTGATTCATAATAGTTTAAGAAGACCTTTTAATTTATCTCTTATTGAATTAAGTTCATCGGATATTTGCCGCTTTCGACTAAGGTCGTCAAAATTATTTTTGCTACGCAGTTTTTCTCTGATACCCTCAAGTGTAAGATTATTATTTTGCAAAAAAATAATATTTTTTATCAATTCAATATCTTCAATTGTGTAAAATCGAGTCTGCTGTTCATTTCGATGTGGTTTCAGTTGTGGAATTTCTTTTTCCCAAAAACGAATTTTTGACATTGAAATTCCTGTTTTGTCGGCTGCTTCGGCTATTGTGTAAAATTGTTTTTTCATTTTTTTAATAAATATTTTTAGCAAAATGCCGATTATCATAATTTTTTAATAAAACAGACAAAACAAAACGTTGCTCAAACATTACTTTTCCCTGCGAAATGTGCGTAACCAACCCAATTTTTCCGTTAATTGTCCGACTGTAAAACGGCTGCCAAAAAATTTCGGACTGCAAATAAAAATTACCCTGCAAAAAAGGATTTGCAGCGTAAAGTTGTTTGTCATATTTTTGATACGAGTGCAATCGTTTGTCGCCTGCATAAAGCGAATTGTTCATCCCGAAATTTGCTATTTTAAAATTTGCAAATGCTACAAATCCGACAGGCATCAATTTCTGATTATCAACTTTTCGTTCATTTTCATAACCTGCCATTAACCCTGCTGAAATTTCGCAACCGAATAACCTGTCTCTGTTTTGAGGCATTGAATATCCTGCGTGTAGCAATGCCTGCCCGTTATCGCAAAGATTAAAATCCGGATTTTTCGGATTTGTGTTTGCAAAATGAAAGTAATATCCTTGAAAATCAATGAAATACGATTTTAAGACCTTATGTGCCGACAAACCTGCATAAAACGATTCATTTATCGTTTCGCTTGGTTTGCCTGTCCAGTCAATCCAAACATTTGCGAAATTGTGTTTTTTTTCAATTTTGTAGTAAAGTCCTTGAATAACAGGCATATAATTTGTCAGCGGCTGCCAGAACAGAAAATCGGAATAATTTGAAAGCAGTTGTTCACGTGGAAAAATTCCGGCATAAAATGATTGTGTACAATTATTTTTAAGAAAAATTTTATTTTTGTAATAAACAATTAAAGTTGCTTTGTCGATAACTTGTTGAGTACCAAATTCTTTTAACAAATTAACTCCTGCAAAAACCGCATTTCCCGTTTGCCACAAAATTCCTGCCTGAGGTGCAATATTTATTCCGCCCAATGTTTGGTCTTTTATATAATCGGATTTAGCAAATTCTTGATTATCAAGGAAAGTAGAAAAATCCACATTCCATAAAAATCGGATATTTTCCTCATTTTGAATATTATTTTCTCTTTGTGAAAAAATAATTTGAGTTAAAAAACACAGCAAAAAAATTGTTAAAATTATTTTTTTCATAAAAATTATAATTTATCATTTTCTTTGAACCAGTCCGCATACATTTGATAATTATGGGCAATTTTGCGATTGATTTCGTTGGTTTGAGTCGGCTCAATATTTTTCACAAATTTTGCAGGAACACCCGCCCAAAGCGTATAAGGAGGGACTTTTGTATTTGAAAGCACAACCGAACCTGCCGCAACAATTGCACCTTCACCGATTTCGGCAAAATCGAGAACGGTTGCACCCATGCCGATTAACGCATAGTCGCAAATTTTCGCTCCATGAATGGTAACATTATGTCCGACAGACACATAGTCGCCTATTTCGACAATTGATTTTTCATACAAAGTATGCAGAACCGCACAATCTTGAATATTAACATGATTGCCGATACGAATAGAATTTACATCACCGCGCAAAACCGCATTAAACCACACACTGCAACCCTCACCAATCACAACATCGCCCACAACCGTCGCATTATCAGCAAGATAAGTATCTTTTCCTATTGATGGAGTAAAGCCTCGAACCGTTTTTATTATTGCCATTATTTGAAATATTTAAAAAATTCAAAGTTCTTTTTTAGTTTTTTGCAAAAATAATGATTTTTTTTTGGTAATCTAAACTTAGATTTTTTTAATCATTGAATTTTGATTGTTTTTTGTAATTTTGCGGTTGATGTTCTTGGCGGAGTTGATTTGCAGCAAATAGAAAAAATGATTTCGTATGGGTTTTGGTGCTGTGTCGCCATTTAGCACAAGTGCATTAAATGCGATAAACTCTGGTTGGCATCCAAGCATATGGAGTAGCAAAGCAAAATATATTTCGCATTAATTAAAAATTTTATAAATGATGAAACGTTTAATTACGATATTGTTTTTTGCTTCGTGTATTTTCAACATGATATATTGTCAAGTTGTAGAAGAAGTAGATACTAACACTTTATACAAGCATGCCTATTGTAACATTGTCAATGATACTATAATAACCGCCTAAACTATTTGCGTATAATAAAAATAATACCTACCTTTGCATCAAAAAAGGTATGAAAAGATTAGTAATAAAAGATAAGGAAGGAATCAAAAAGAAGATTCAAGATTATTTTGTGGGCAATGAAGAAGCCAGATTCATTCACAGACTTCATGGGGTATTGTTATTTTCGGAAAAAGAAGATGAGAGTTGTGACAGTATA
>WQYU01000076.1 GCA_009781075.1 Paludibacter sp.
GGTTTTTGACAAAACCCCAATACGACAACTCCTAACTGAGCAACGTCAATTCAATCAAAATGTCAAAGAACTTAATTTATTTTAATGTTAATCTTTGTTAAAACTTAACGCAACAGCAGTATTACAAAAATAACAATTAAAAAACAATATTAGTATATGAAAAAATTTAATTTGGTATTATTTGTGTTCGCAATGTTTTGTGTTGCTTGCGAAAAACAGCCATTTGTTGAACAACCATTTGTTGATATGTCTGATATTACAATGGAAAATTATCCTCGCGTTGATGGCTCAACTTCCACAAATCCGTTGAATTATATTGTTGCAGCCAAACTTTTGGGCTTGGAATATGAATGGACAAGTGGTACAGGCGGAAGAGATGTAATATTTACAAATCAAGGCTCAATGCCTTGGGATTTCAGAATGAAATTTCAATGTTCTCAAACTCACGGAGCGATTATTAATTTAATTGATAATCAGACAGATTTAATTATTGTTGCAAGAAAAATGTCGGCGGACGAAAAGCAATATGCCGGTAGTGCAGGCGTATCATTAATCGAAACTCCCATTGCTCTTGATGCACTTGATTTTATACTTAATGCTCAAAATTCGGTTAATTCTTTGTTGGTTGGGCAAATACAGAATATTTATTTGGGAAATATTACAAATTGGAACGAAGTTGGTGGTGCTGACGAGGAAATAATCCCATTTATCAGAAATGCAAATTCGGGGAGTCAAGAAATGATGAACGAAATTGTAATGAACAACACAGGTATGCCCGATTGGACAGTATCGCTTTCCGATGCGGAAGATATGACGCTTTGGTCTATGACTGCCGTTTATGAAGAGTTGCTGTCGCACCCTAACGGAATATGTTTTACTCCGCACTATTACAGAGAATATATGGTGAACAACATTTTTACTGCGGATAAAATTAAAACACTTGCGGTCAATGGAATTATGTCTGATAAGAATTCAATAAAAAATAATACTTATCCATTTGTTGCCAATGTTTATGTTTCCGTTCGCAGTGATTTAGACAAAAGTTCAATGGCTTACAAACTTTATAAATGGTTGCAAACAAGTGCAGGAAAAGCAGTAATTGCAGAAAGTGGTTATGTGCCAAAGTAAGAAATAAAAATACTAAAACCAATTAAGAGATACGCAGTTCAAAATCTGATTAGGTGGAACTAACATTCGAAGTGCTAATAATGATTTGAACTTCGCTTTACAACTTGCCTCATCGGGAAACTCTTCCATAAAATTTATCAAATTCATAACATTATCTTCTTTTTTTGCAAAAAAATAATTGTAGGAGAATAGACGGGTATGCAATTATAAATTATTTACGGACATATTTTTTTTTCTAAAAATTATGTACTTATTTTATTCATCTGAATTATCATAAAATTTTTTTATTCAAAAAATTGGTAAAATCAAAAAAAAAGAGTAATTTTGCGCGCTCAAAAAATATAAGAAAAAATTTTCATCGGATTGAAAACTTGAAACATCTCATCTTGTGCATTACAGATGCACTAAGATATGATGAGATGTAATTAATTGGAAATGAGAAATTCGTAATTAAAAAAATATATGAAGGTAAGAGCGTCGGTAAAAGCACGCAATGAAAATTGTAAAATCGTCCGCCGAAAAGGGCGTTTATATGTTATTAACAAAAAAAATCCGCGTTTCAAACAGCGTCAGGGTTAAACAGTATTAATTTTTGCAATATAAATAAGAAAATTTATGGCAATAAGAATTGTAGGAGTAGATTTGCCCCAAAATAAACGTGGGGAAGTTGGATTGACTTATATCTACGGAATAGGTCGCAGTAGCGCAAAACACATTCTCGACGAGGCAGGTGTCAATTTGGACATCAAAGTTAAGGATTGGACTGACGACCAGGCAGCAAAAATTCGTGAAATCATCGGCTCAAAGTACAAGGTCGAGGGCGACCTTCGTTCTGAAGTGCAGTTGAACATCAAGCGTTTGATGGACATCGGTTGCTATCGTGGAATACGTCATCGTATCGGGCTGCCTACGCGCGGTCAAAGCACTAAAAACAATGCCCGCACGCGCAAAGGTAAGAAAAAGACAGTTGCAAATAAGAAAAAAGCAACCAAGTAATTAACAATTTAAAGGTTTTAGTATAAATCATTAAATTAATTTATTAACGAATTTTTAGCAAAAAAATTAAGAAAAAGTATGGCAAAGAAAACAGTAGCAGCCAAAAAACGCGTTGTGAAAGTTGATTCAGTAGGGCAGTTGCACGTGCATTCTTCTTTCAACAACATCATCGTATCGCTCACCAATGGAGACGGTCAAGTTATTTCGTGGTCTTCGGCAGGGAAAATGGGTTTTCGCGGCTCAAAGAAAAACACGCCTTACGCTGCACAAATGGCAGCTCAGGATTGCTCGAAAATTGCATTTGATTTAGGGCTTCGCAAGGTAAAAGCATACGTCAAAGGACCAGGCAACGGACGCGAATCGGCTATTCGTACCGTCCACGGTGCAGGAATTGAAGTAACTGAAATCGTTGACGTTACTCCATTGCCGCACAATGGTTGTCGTCCTCCAAAACGTAGGAGAGTTTAATCTTATATTATAATTTGAATTTTGTGTTTATTTTTTATTTAAGATAATAAAATTTTGGGATTGTTTTTTAACCTCTCACAATTAAAGCGGCTAATTTATTTATTTTTTCTAAAAAAGAAATACGAATATCAAAATTTATTTAACAAAAAAAATAGTAAAAAAATAAAATGGCAAGATATACAGGACCAAAATCAAAAATTGCCCGGAAGTTTGATGAACCTATTTTCGGACCAGACAAGGTGTTTGCACGTAAGAAATATCCTCCGGGGCAGCATGGCAGAGGACGTCAACGCAAAAAGTCTGAATATGGTATTCAGTTAAAAGAAAAACAGAAGGCAAAATATACTTATGGAGTGTTGGAACGTCAGTTCCGCATCACTTATGAAAAAGCACAACGCACACCGGGCGTTACCGGTGTAATTTTGTTGCAACTTTTGGAGTCGCGCCTGGACAATGTTGTTTATCGCCTGGGCTTTGCGCGTACACGTGCAGGAGCACGTCAGTTGGTTAGTCATAAGCATATTACTCTCAACGGACGGGTTGTAAATATTCCGTCGTGTCAGGTAAAATCGGGAGATATTGTTGCTGTGCGGCAAAAAGATAAAGCAATGGAAGTTGTACACGATGCTTTGAACGGATTCAACCATAACAAATATGGTTGGATAGAATTCAATGCAGACGATATGTCAGGGACTTTCCTTCATTTGCCTGAGCGTGAGGATATTCCCGAAAATATTAAGGAACAGTTAATTGTTGAATTGTATTCTAAAAATTAATAATCTGATGGCTATACTCACATTTCAAAAACCTGACAAGGTAATTATGCTCAATGGCGATGAATTTAAAGGTAAATTTGAATTTTCCCCTTTAGAGCCAGGCTATGCGCAAACTATTGGCAATGCGCTAAGACGCATTTTGTTGTCTTCGTTAGAGGGCTTTGCTATTACCTCCATAAAAATTGAAGGTATTGAACACGAATACGCTACCATTCCGGGCGTTATTGACGATGTTACGAACATTATTCTGAATCTGAAGCAAATTCGTTTTAAACAGATTGTAGAAGATATTGATTATGAAAAAATTACAATCAATGTGTTGGACAAAAAAGAGCTCAAAGCAGGAGATATAGGGAAATATTTTACTGTTTTTGAAGTCCTTAACCCCGACCTCGTTATCTGTGAAATGGACGAAACAGCTAATTTTCAGATGGATATAACCGTTAACAAAGGACGCGGATATGTGCAAGCAGAAGAGAATCAGGGAACTTACGATGAAATCGGAGTAATACCAATAGATGCAATTTTTACACCTATTCGCAATGTCAAATATACAAAAGAAGATTATCGCGTTGAACAGGTAACAGATTACGAAAAACTCGTTCTTGAGATTAATACCGATGGTTCTATTCACCCAAAAGAAGCATTAAAAGAAGCAGCAAACATCTTAATTTATCATTTTATGCTGTTTTCAGATGAGCGTATAAAACTTGAAGTGCCGGAAGTAAAACGCACCGACGATGTAGATGACGAATTTATTCATATTCGCCAACTCCTTCAAACTAAACTTGTTGATTTTGAGCTTTCGGTGCGTGCTTTAAATTGTTTAAAAGCAGCCGAAATTGAAACATTAGGCCAACTGGTGATACATCACCGTGCCGATTTACTCAAATTTCGTAATTTTGGTAAAAAATCATTAAACGAATTAGAAGAAAAACTGGAGAGTCTGAATCTGAACTTTGGTATGGACGTTGCTAAATACAAATTAGAAAAAGAAAAAGAAAAAGAAAAGGAAAAGGAAAAATGAGACATAACAAAAAATTTAATCATTTAGGGCGTACCGCCTCCCATCGTTCGGCGATGCTGTCGAATATGGCAACTTCGTTAATTTTGCATAAACGCATCGCTACTACTTTGGCTAAGGCAAAGGCGTTACGCGTTTATATAGAGCCATTGCTTACCAAAGCAAAAGATGATACTACTCACTCGCGGCGCATGGTTTTCAGTAATTTGAAGAGCAAAGAGGCGATAAAAATCCTTTTTGGAGAAATTTCTCAAAAAATTGCAGACCGTCCTGGCGGATATACGCGCATTTTGCACACGGGTTTTCGCCTCGGAGATAATGCGGAAATGTGCATTATTGAATTGGTTGATTATAACGAAAATATGTTGAAAGAAAAAACAGCGAAGAAAACACATACTCGCCGTGCAGGTCGTCGCGCAGGTAGCGAACCAACAGCCGAAAAAGCCACTGCTACTTCAAAAACGGTAAAAACAGAGGAAAAAGTTATTCAAACAACAGAAAAGGAAATTGAAGAAATTATTCCACAAGAAGAAGCAGAGGAATCGATAGTTGAAGGAGTTACTCCACAAGCGCAACCTGAAGAATCAGAAGATTCGGAAATTACCGAAACAAACGAAAGGGCAGACTAATCTTTCTTTCTTATATTAAAAAGCAAAGGGCTAAAAAATTTTTTAGCCCTTTGCTTTTTTGAGCAGAACATTGGGATTATTTCTTTTCCTTAATTAAATAAATCAGTGTTGGATAGTGGTCGCTGTAGCCGTTTATCCAAACTCCGCGTGAGTGAGTACGATGCGGCGTTCCTTTATATTCGCCTTCTTGCTGAGTGAGAAATGGACGGTTAAAAACATCCGATTTCCAAAAATGAAGTTTCGACCTGTCGGTAGTAACCAATGCAGACGAAATCATTATCTGGTCGAACAAATTCCAGCGTCCCTGATATGCGAGCGAGCCAACGCCGCTATCTAATGTCTTCCAAAAAACATTGTACATCGCAGTTCCTGTTACTTCTGAAATATCGCGTTTTGCATTCATAATTGTCTTACAACTCTCGTTTGAAGGGTCGTCGTTGAGGTCACCCATTACAATTATTTTGGAGTTCGCATCTGCATTGAGCAGCGAATCGACTATTGAGCGGGTCAGCGATGCAGCAGCAATTCGAAGCGGCGCCGACGATGTCTCTCCGCCTGTTCGTGAGGGCCAGTGATTAACGATAACGTGAATTTTTTCTCCAAAAAGATAACCGCTAACAAGTAGTTGATCGCGGGTTCGGAAAGTGGAATCCGGAGAATCTTTATATTGCGTTCCGCCCAAATATTTTTTTCCAAGGAAAAATGATTTACTACTACTTAAATTAAAATAACGGGGATTGTAGAGCAATGCAACATCAACTCCGCGGCGGTCTGGCCCGTCGTAATGTACTATTGAGTATTGCCGCGCTGCAATTGACGGCTGACTTACGAGGTCTTGAAGAACTCCGCGATTTTCAACCTCAGCAACACCAATAATTACAGCGCCAACGGGCGAATAATCAAGCCCAATTTGAGAAATAGCATACGACATATTTTTCAGTTTTGATAAATATTTCATTGCATTCCATTTGGTTGCACCTGTTGGAGTGTATTCGTAGTCGTTTACTCCAACATTATGTACCGTATCGTAGAAATTTTCAAGATTGTAAAATGCGACACACCCAACTTCAAAATTCATTATTTCGTTGGAGGCAGACGTTAACTGCTGCTTGGGAGTACAGGAAAAAATACTGAAAAGAGCAATTGAACTAATTGCTAAAACATTGATTATCTTTATTTTCATATATATTAATATATTATTATTATTAAAATTCAAAAATACAATATTTTTTTCTAATAAAAAAAATATATTTTTGCAAGAAAAATATTATGGATTATTTAAAAATACCGTCTCCTGCGTATGTAATTGATGAAAAACTACTCAGGCGCAATTTGGAACTACTTTCTTCGGTACAATCGCATACAAAAGTAGAAATAATTATGGCGTTTAAAGCCTTTGCCACTTGGGGAGTATTTCCAATTATTAGAGAATATTTTGAACACACAACTGCAAGTTCGTATAACGAGGCAATGCTTGCTAATGAAATGATGCGTTCGCCGGCACACACTTACGCACCGATTTATACTGATGACGAATTTGAATTGATTGCAAATATGAGCAGTCATCTTACTTTTAATTCGCTGCGGCAATACGAAAAATTTGAAAGTCGAATACGTGATAATCATTGGAAAATCTCGTGCGGACTGCGGATAAATCCTGAAGTTTCGGTCGTTGAAACAGACCTTTATAATCCTGCTGTCCCCGGTTCGCGTTTAGGAATAATTGCCGAAAATATGCCGGAGAAATTGCCGAATTTGATAGAAGGATTGCACTTTCATGTCCTTTGCGAAAGTTCGTCTTACGATTTGGAAAAAGTTTTGACGGCAGTTGAACAAAAGTTTGGAAAATATTTTTCTCAAATAAAATGGTTGAATATGGGCGGCGGTCATCTGATAACCTCAAAAGATTATGATGTGGAACATTTGATTTCACTTTTGCAGGGTTTTAAGGCAAAATATCCCCATTTGCAAATTATTTTGGAACCGGGTGCGGCATTTGTTTGGCAGGCAGGCGTCCTTGTTTCAACTGTTGAAGATATTGTTGAAAATCACGGAATTAAGACGGCAATGCTCGATGTTTCGTTTGCCTGCCACATGCCCGATTGCCTTGAAATGCCATACCAGCCCGAAATTGAAGGTGCGCAAATAGTAAAAAAACAAACGCAAAACAAAGACCAAAACAATAATTTTAAAAGTAAATATATTTATCGAATGGGCGGAGATAGTTGTTTATCAGGAGATTATGTTGGCGATTGGGCATTCAACAAACCCTTAGTTCCCGGTGATAAGATTGTTTTTAAAGATATGCTTCATTACACAATGGTAAAAACTACTATGTTCAATGGAGTTCATCATCCAAGCATCGGAATTTGGACACAAAATGATAATTATCACATACTTAAGACCTTCCACTTTGAAGATTATTTTAGCAAGTTGAGCGATTCTGCAGGTCAGTTCATGCGTTATTGAGAAAAATGGTTTCTATTTTCACATATTTATTTGTTTTTTTATCTTTACCTATGATAACCGAGATTCATCCTTTACAACCTTTTTTGCCGAAGAATGCAAAACTTTTGATGTTAGGCAGTTTTCCGCCACCCCAAAAGCGGTGGAGTATGGATTTTTTTTATCCGAATTTGATTAACGATATGTGGAGAATTTTCGGAATTGTTTTTTTTGCGGATAAAAATCATTTTATTAATCAATCAAAAAAAGGATTTTATAAAGAAAAAATTATTGACTTTTTGACTGAAAAAGGCATTGCTCTTTACGATTCGGCACATGAAATTAAACGTTTGAGCGACAATGCGTCAGATAAATTTCTTGAGGTGGTTCAGCCGACAGATATTAAAAGTTTGCTTCAAGCAATTCCGCTTTGCACTGCAGTTTGCACCACAGGTGAAAAAGCAACTGATATTTTTCTGCAACAAATCCTTGCTCAAAAACCGAAGGTTGGCGAACATATTGAGTTTCAACATAATAATCGCTTAATGTATTTTTTTCGTATGCCGTCATCTTCGCGTGCATATCCGCTCAAATTGGAAACCAAGGCAGAGATTTACCAAAAGATGTTTAAAACAATTGGATTATTTAATTAATTTTGCAAAAATATTTTTATACAAAATGATTGATAAATTTCTGAATATTAAGGATTTTGAGAGTATTATTTTTCAAAAAAAGCAAATAGAAATTACTCAAAGTGCAAAAGCGGATGTTGAGAAATCGTATGAATTTTTGAGCGACTTTGCCCGCAATAAAATTATTTACGGCATAAATACCGGTTTTGGTCCGATGGCTCAATATCGGATTGACGATGTGCAACTTGCTCAATTACAATATAATATTATTCGCAGCCATTCGGCAGGAGTCGGTGAGCCATTAGCAGATTTGTATGTCCGTGCGGCGATGACAGCACGGCTTCAAACGCTGTTACAGGCAAAATCCGGTGTGCATATTTCTGTTATTGAATTACTTATAGAGTTTATCAATCGTGAAATTTATCCTTTTGTTCCGCAGCATGGAAGCGTAGGGGCAAGCGGAGACCTCGTGCAATTAGCACATATTGCGCTTGCAATGATTGGAGAAGGGAAAGTGCATTATAAAAACGATTGGCACAACAGCGATGAAGTGCTGAGAATGAATAATTTACAACCATTGAAAGTTTTTATACGCGAAGGGCTTTCAATCACCAATGGAACCGCAGTTATGACCGGAATTGGGCTTGTGAATTTGCTATACGCAAAAAAGTTAGTAGATTATGCCATCCTTGCATCCGTTTGGTTGAACGAAATTACAAATTCTTATGATGATTTTTTGTCAGAGCCATTAAATTCTTCAAAACGTCATGCAGGGCAAATTTCTGTTGCACAACAAATGCGTGAAATTGCTGCCGAAAGTAAATGTTTAAAAAAGAGGGAAAATATTCTATATCAAAATATTAACAAGGAAGAAAAATATTTTACACAAAAAATTCAGTCATTTTATTCATTGCGATGCGTTCCGCAGATTTTGGGGGCAATTGTTGACACTTTGCAAAATACTGAAAATGTGTTAATTAATGAACTAAATTCTGCAAACGACAATCCGATTGTCGATGTTGCTACGCAAAATGTGTATCACGGCGGAAATTTTCACGGCGATTATGTTTCATTCGAGATGGATAAATTGAAAATTGCCGTTACGAAACTTGCAATGCTTGCCGAAAGGCAGTTAAATTATCTTTGCCACGATAAAATCAATGAACTTTTACCGCCTTTTCTCAATCTTGGAGTTTTAGGTTTGAATTATGGTTTGCAGGCGGCACAATTTGCAGCAACCTCTACAACCGCTGAAAATCAGACACTTGCTTTCCCAAATTACATTCATTCTATTCCAAATAATAATGATAATCAGGATATTGTTTCTATGGGAACAAATTCCGCACTTATTGCCAAACGAGTGATTGACAATAGTTTTCAAGTGTTAGCAATAGAATTTATGGCTTTGGCGCAGGCAACAGATTTTTTAAAAATAGAAAAAATTTTATCGCCGAAAACAAAACTTTTATATCATAATATAAGAAAAAACTTTCCAATATTAACAGACGACCGCCCATTATATAAAGACATTGAACAAATTTTATTTTTCTTAAAAAACTAATCAATGGTTGAATTTGCATCAAAAAACGACGAGGATGAATTAAAATCTATATGGAAAAATGTATTTCATGATACGGATTTTTATATTGATTTATATTTTGTAAATAATTTTGTTCCGAATAATACTTTGATTTTTAAAAATAATAAAAAAATTGCATCAATGCTTTTTATGCGTCCTTACCAATTCTGTTATTGGGGTGAAAATATATTGTGTTATTATCTTTCCGGCTTGGCAACTTTGCCCGAATTTCGTAATCAAAAAATTATGTCTCAATTGTTAACCGCCTCCGATACGATTATGAAAAAACGAAATATTCCCCTTGCCATTTTGATACCTGCCGGTGATAAGATGTTCAATTTTTATGGTAAATTTGATTTCGTAAAGGTTTTTGAAAAAGATTGTTCTGAAATTCCACTTAGAAAATTAATAGAAAACCATAATTATATGTTAGATAGTTTTGCCGAATTTGAAAAAATTTATATGAAAGAAAATTTTTGTATTAAAAAAAAATTTGCCGATTTTCAGGCAATTATTAGAGAATGGGAATATGAGCAACGACCAATAAAAACCAATGTTGCAGGTATGGCAAAACTGATTGACCCACATCTTCTTTTTAATATTTATTTAAAAAAAACAGGAAATAATATTAAGTTAAATATCGAAAACCCACAAAATGCCATTTTACAAAACGGCGAATTAACTGTAAATATTAAACAACTTTGTATCTTGCTTTTCGGAGTTTGCACCTCACAACTTTCTGAGGAATTTGCCGCTGCTTTCCCCGAACACAACCCAATTTTGAATTTAATGCTCGAATAATATCTTTTTTTATTCGCCTCTGCTGTAAATAAAGGTTCACCATTAAAACCCTGTGTTTCTAAAAAATTTCTTATTTTTGTTTTTTTTAAGAGCCGTGTGAGGGGAGACTTTCACGCACGGTTCTGTGAGAGGAATGGGGTGAAACTCCCTGTACCTACTCGACCGGGACAATGCGAACGAAAGGAAAATGAATAACAATAAAAATTCAAAAATAAAATCACGATGAGAAAAACAATAATTCTATTAAGCATTTTTGCTTTTATAGTGAGTGATTGCAATAGCAAACAAGCAAAGAAACGACAGATACAAACAGATATATGAATAATAGCCTGCGTGCAACGGGCAATTTGGCGCAAGTTAAGGCAATAGTCATAAGCGGAGGACAGCACGTGCTAACAATGACGTATAAAATAAAATATTGCAACAAGTGAAATATTAAAAAAAATGATTATTTTTGCATTATAAAAAAATGGAGAATATATGGAAAGGATAACATTGGAATACGAATCGGATAATGCTTTTATGCAGAGTTATTTGGCTACTGCTTTGTTGGCAGGATTTAAAGTTGTTGACAGTACAGTAAACACTTACAAGAAACTTACTCCTTTTGAAAAATCGTTAGAGGATATAAAATACGGTAGAATTACACGTATAAAAAATGTTTCTAACTTGTTAGAAGAGTGTATGAAATGAAAAAATCTGAAGTAAAAGATGTCATTACAAAAAACATTCAAAAATTCAAGTATTCGGTTGATGTAACCAACAATTTTAAGAAAAATGTTGTTGATTGCTATCGTAGAGGTTTGGACATCGACTTGTTGGTACGTGCGGTAGAAATTTTGGCAATAGAAGGGAAATTACCGCAAGAATACAAGCCGCATTCTTTACACAGCAATTATCAAGGTTTTATGGAATGCCACATACAACCGGATTGGTTATTGGTGTGGAAACAGGAAAATGATAATCTTACCTTGCTATTGACAAATACGGGTACTCATTCTTATATTTTCGGATGGTAACTGATTTCGGGACAAATCACCCCATTTTCTCGCAAATTCAGGCAATAAACCGTAACTTGTGCTTAAAAATCAAAAAGTTACATGCACAAAATAAAGAATTTATCAATATTTCTACCGGTATTTTGTCCCTATTGGGACAGAAAATCAGATTAATATTTTTTTTAGCCTGATTTTTTTATAAAAAAATTATATCTTTCTTCTATAAATTCAACCAAGTATTCATTAAAAACCCCTGTTAACCGCAATAACTTTAGCGTAAGCGCATGATTTCATTTGCCTGCCACAGCAGGAGCGAC
>WQYU01000077.1 GCA_009781075.1 Paludibacter sp.
TATCCAAAATTTTACCATTGAATGAAATCGTTACAGAAAAAACGATAGAATTGAAACGCTCATTCCGAAAAATGAAATTGGGAGATGCCATTATTGCAGCAACTGCCATTGCTGACAGTTTAGCGCTGATAACGAGAAATGTAGATGATTTTAAGTTTATTCCAAATTTCATGGTAATTAATCCTTATGAAATATAGTGAAATAGACAATTTTTGTTTTGACCTCATAAAAAACACCAACATACAACAAGCACGTTAGGTACAGGTGGGTGTTGTCTCGTGTGAAATAATGTGTAGCGAATTAACAGTTGGAAATTTATAAAAAATTTGCACTATAATTTGAGAGAAACGTGTAATTTTGCATTTTCGGTAATTTAAAGAAAAAAGTTATTGAATGAAACTTTTTTAATGCGGAGAATAAATTAAATATTCTCCGCATTTTTGCGTAAAATAATTTGGTTATTCTCCGCAAAAGTTGTATCTTTCTTCTATTTTTTTTGCAGAAAAAATTATTGGTCCGTGTATAAGTGCAAACTTTTATGTACATTTGCATTTTGCAATTTTCGTGCAAGGCGAGAGCAATCAAACTTGTTTGAATTGCCGAGTCGCAGCCGAAAATCATTTTGAATAAATTAAAAATATCGGATATGGCAAAATACATTTATCAACACGAGGATTGGACAAACTTCATTTGGGACGAAGACAAAATCCGTGATTTATTCGGCGAAGTTAAGTATTTGCAAGGAAAATTGAATGGCATAATGAATACAATCGGTTTTTCGCAAAAAGAGGAAAAATTGCTCAATACTTTCACTTTCGATATTTTGAAATCGTCAGAAATTGAAGGCGAATTATTGAATTACGACCAAGTCCGTTCTTCAATCGCTCGCCGTCTTGGAATTGAAACGGCAGGATTAGTCCCGTCGGCACGAAACATTGAAGGAATTGTTGAAATGATGCTTGATGCAACTCAACGTTACGAAAACCCATTGACGGAAGAACGGCTTTTCGGTTGGCACAACGCACTTTTTCCAAGTGGTTATAGCGGCGCTTACAAAATTGATGTTGCCTGTTACCGCAAAGACGAAATACAAGTTGTTTCGGGAGCAATGGGACAGGAAAAGGTGTTTTACGAAGCCGTTCCGCACATACTTGTAAAAGCGGAAATGGATAAATTTTTGAATTGGCTCAACACTAATTTCCGCCTTGATAACATTTTGAAAGCGGCAATTGCTCATTTTTGGTTTATCATAATTCACCCGTTTGACGACGGCAACGGACGCATCGCTCGCACAATTACAGATATGCAGTTAGCGAGGGCAGAACATAGTTCGCAGCGATTTTATAGTTTGTCGAGCCAAATACTTGTTGAAAAGAAGGCGTATTACGAAGTTTTGCAAAAAGTTCAATGGAACACAGACAGCAACATTACCGACTGGTTGGTTTTCTTTTTGACTTGTATGAAAAACGCTTTGCTTTCTTCCGAACAAGCAACAACACACATTTTGCACAAAGCAAAATTTTGGACAAAACACAAACATACAGAAATCAACGAAAGACAACGGTTAATGCTCAACAAAATACTTGACGGCGATTTTGTCGGCAAACTGCAATCTTCAAAATGGGCAAAAATCTGCAAATGCTCACAAGATACTGCCACACGCGACATTAAAGATTTAATTGAAAAAGGCATTTTGCAGCAAGAAAAAGGCGGCGGACGAAATACAAATTATGAACTTACGGAGATATGAAAATTCACCTGCACCTAACAGGCAGCGGGGGTTGTCTCGTCCGAAATTTTGTGTAATCTTCAAGTGAAAATTTATAAGGAATGTATTCACCTTGTTTATCGTCATTGCGAGCCGCCGTAGGCTGCGAAGCAATCCATTGTTTCCATTCGTTTGTAAACGAGTGGAATTTGGTTTTATGTTTTTAACATAAATATTATACGTTAAAAACGCTATAACATAAGCCCCATCGTTGCAAACGAGGGGCAGCAAATAGATTTTACAATCTGTTGTAAAAATGCTATTTCTTCTTTTCTGCCTATAATGTTATTCATCATAATCATATTTGAATTTGGCTGCAAAGATACAAGAAACATCATTAACCGCCAAATAAAATACAAAACATTTTGGCTGTAACTATAATTATATTTGCAGTTACAGCCAAAACAAAAAAAGTGTAGAACTTTTGAGTCCTAGAAAAAAAACATTATTCTTTTCCATCAGAACTGCTTCCATATCTATATATTTTTTATATTTTACGTTGCAAAAGTAGTCAAAAAGATTGTCATACTAAAATTTTTCTTGGCTCTATCGTATTCTCACCGCACTTTCGCGGCATTGCAGCCAACGAAGGGATGTACCTCGTTCCTTCTGTATATGCTTGTCCTCGATTGATAAGTAACACTATACCAACTCCTTAAAAGTATTATCCGAAAAATAAACGATTACTTTAGTAACCGATTTTGAAACAGGAATTTCCTTTTCAATAGTATATTTTATAATTTCACGCAGTTGAGAATTTATTTCTGCTAAATTTTCAACCGACTTTTTTTCTAGCTCTGTTGTAAAATTTTGCTTTTGCGTTTTTTCCGGAGATTTTTCAACAGATTTTTCATTTTCACAAGTATCTGATTGTGAGAATATTTCCTGCTGTTCAAGGGGGAGTGAGCCCCCTTCAGATTTCGAAGGATTTTTTGTCATTGGTTCATTACCGAAAATAAGCCAATCAGAATTGAATTGCGGAAAACGATTTAATATTTTTGTGTACATAGCAACAGTTGGCTTCAAGTTATGTTTTGGTGAACGGTTGAGCATTAGGGAAATAGTAGCGCCGTTAACATTAATTTCCTTGCTAAACTGCGTCCGATTCATTTTCACGCTTTCCATTACTTGTTTTATTCTATCTATTCCATCTATTCCATCTATTTCATCTATTTCGTCCATAATTTTATTAACTAAAAATGAGTTTGCAAAAGTAAAATATTATTTTTAAACATGCAAATATTACGTTAATAAAATTTACTTTGTAAAAACAAAATATTTTATACAAACAAATAATTTATAATCATAAAACTATCAATTTATGCCATTTTATTAATTGTTTATATAATAACAATTTATCTAAAAATAGCATATTGAAGTTTTAATATAGATTTTGATATATAAAATACTGATAATTAAATAGATAATTCAAATAATTTGTAATTATTCAATGATTTAAGTCATTTCATTTGAATTTATAAAATATTGGTTGAACTATTACTTGAGATTTTTTATGTAAAATACTGGTTTATATTACTTTATAGTTAAAAATATTATATTTGTCATAAATGACAAAACAATTATTTTATAATCATAATATTATTATTTTATTTTTATTTTAAATGTATAAAATTGAATTATTTTACATTCGTAAAATGTAAAATAATAAATATATTTTGTAAATGTAAACAAATTATTTTATAAAGATAAAAATTATTTTAATGATTTATTTTTCGCTGATTAGACTTTCCTTTTAAATATTAAATAATTTATGTACTTTTGTATTGTGCGTTCGATTTATTGAAATAATAACTCTTATGTGCGAAATATTTTAGTAATAGAAAAGATTCTAACTTTTATTTCGAGAATTTATGTTTTCGGTAATAATTCCATTATACAATAAGGAAAAATATATTGAAAAGGCATTACAATCAGTTATAAATCAAACTTTTAAAGAGTTTGAAGTTATTGTAATCGATGACGGGTCAATAGATAATTCGCTCGCAATTGTTAATCGTTTCAAAAATGAATATAGCAACATAACTATACTTGAACAGGCAAACAGCGGCGTTTCTACGGCGCGAAACAATGCTGTAAAGGTTGCAAAATACGATTATATCGCCTTTCTTGATGCTGACGACTGGTGGGAAGAAAATTATTTGGAAACAATAAAGCGTCTGATTGATGATTTTCCCGAAGGAGCGTTGTTTGCAAGTTCATATTTTAAGGTAAAAAATAGAAGATATATTGCTGCTAAAATAGGTGTAAATCAGGATTTTACACGCGGTTATTTTGATTATTTGCAAGCATATATTTCATCGCCATATATGCCTGTTTGGACAGGTGCGGCTGTTGTAAAAAAATCAATCTTTGACGAATTTAACGGCTTTAATCCTGCTTTGAAGATGGGTGAAGATTTCGATTTGTGGGTTAGAATTGCTTTGAAATATAAAATTGTGCTTGAAAATCAACCACTTGCATTTTATAATCAAGATGTTGAACAGGCGAGCAGGGCGGTTGGGCGAAAAATACATAAACCGGAAAATCATTTTCTTTTTGCGTTGCCTCAACTATACGAACAGGAAAAAGATAATCCG
Source organism: Paludibacter sp. (assembly GCA_009781075.1). Taxonomy (GTDB): domain Bacteria; phylum Bacteroidota; class Bacteroidia; order Bacteroidales; family Paludibacteraceae; genus WRGS01. The sequence continues at coordinate 4,366 of WQYU01000077.1, forward strand.
AAATTGAAACAAGTACTTGATAATCTGCGAGTTTATGGACTTTTTCCGTATTTTTTAAACAATGCGACGCGCACAGCGGCTTTAAAGGAATTAAAAAAAGTTGACTGGGAGAAACAACCGGCATCCGAATTTAATAAATATTTTAAAACTTCAATATTTGTTTCAAAAAATAAAATGCGGATTTTAAGTATTTTATCGGATATTAAAACAAAAATTTTAAAAAAGTAAATCAATGGAAACAGATATAATAGAAGTAAAATCAGCGTTTGAAGTGCCTGAAAATGAATTGATTGAATTTTATGCTAACGCCTTTGAAAACCGAATGAAATTTTTGCCTGCCATTTGGAGATGGCTTAATCGCACCGATTTTTATCAAAACAAAATACCGTTAGTTGTAGAATTTGAAAAAAAAGTGATTGCTCATGCAGGCATGATTCCTTTTTATATTAATTTGGAAGGCGAAAAACATACTGCTGCGTGGTTTATTGATTTCAAAATATTAGAACAATGGCAACGGCAGGGAATCGGAGAAATTTTGGCTAAAAAGTGGATAGAATTTTCGGATTGCTGCGTAACTTTTTGCAACGAAAAGTCAATTGGAGTGTTTAAAAAAATAGGGTGGCAGGAAAGTTTCAACACTTTTTTACTTATAAATTTTGTATATCCGTTTTCTCATCCCGGATTTACGCGAAAATTGCCGAAATACTTATGTAAAATATTAAATATCATTGTTTTACCATTATTTTTTATTATATATAAAACAAAATCTTATTCAAAAAAAAATTATACAATAGAAGCATTAACGGATAAAAATTTCGCAGAATTTTATAAAAATTATGAACAAAAGAACAAAAATAATATTAATTTTGTAACTCCAATTCGTGATGAAAAATATGTAAAATGGCGCATTTTACAATCACCAAATATAGAAAATTATTATATTTACAAATGTAAAAACTTTCAAGCGATATTAATAATTAACAATAATCATGGGAATTATATTGATGTACTTTGGGTTAGCGATAATTGTAATAAATTGGAAATCAGTAAGATGATTAGAACTTTGGGTTTGTATGCAATGCGAAGGAAGATTGCATATATTCGTTTTTACACTTCTAAAATAGAAATTTCAGATTTTGTGAAACGTAAAACCTTTGCAAAAATAAAACATATAAGATTTGCATTTTATTCAAAAAATAAAGAAATTTTTGATAAAATGAAAAAGAATAAATTTGATTTTGAACTTTTGGACAGCGATTTTGAACATATTCGATAAATAATAATGAACAGATTATATAAAATTAGATATTTAGTATTTTTTATATTAACTTTTTTTGCGCATAATATAAGTTTTGCACAAATTCCAGCCGGCTACTATTATATTGCAGACGGGAAAAAGAATATTCAACTTAAAAGTTTTTTAAGTACAATCGTATCTCAGGCACAAATGCTTAATTATGGCAGCGGACCGGGTGCAACATGGCAGGGTTTTTATTTTACAGATAGAAATTCCGACAATTCGGTTATTGATATGTATTCGCCTGTTGTGCGCTATTTTCCTGAAAACTACGGCAGTATAAACGGAATGCACATCGAACATTCATTGCCAAAAAGTTGGTGGGGGGCGCGGGAAAACAACGCCTACAAAGATTTATTTCACCTTTATCCGGCAGACGGACCTACAAATTCGGCTAAAAATAATTTACCTTTGGGCGAAGTCACGGTGGCAACTACCGATAATGGCGTATCTAAAATTGGTTATAACGGCTTTTCGTACTATGTAGGAAGGGTTTTTGAGCCGGCAGATGAGTATAAGGGCGATTTTGCGCGTTCATACCTCTATATGTCGGTGGCATACGAAAATTTTGGCGATTCGCAGCATCGATATTGGAATTCGCCGATGATTAACAACAATACATACCCTGTTTGGCAAAAATGGGCTATTGATTTACTGCTAAAATGGCATAGACAAGACCCTGTGAGCGAGAAGGAACGTACTCGGCAAGAGCAGGTTTTTCAAATTCAGGGCAACAGAAATCCTTTTATTGATTATCCTGATTTGGTTGAGTATATTTGGGGAACAGATACAAATAATATTTATCATTTCCCTAACGAAACGCAGCCATTTATGATACAACCTAATCGCTGGTCAAAAGTTGATTTCGGAGTTGTGATGCTTGGTAGCAATGTAAATAAAACTTTTCAGATATGGGGTAAAAATATTAACTCAAATGTTACCGTATCAATAAAAAATTCTTCGCCTGCCATCAAATTATCACAACTGCCTGCATACAACGAAGTATCTTCAATTACCTTCACAGCAAGTCAGGTAAATAATGCGGTCAATAATCTTTTTGTGGATTTGATTGCACAAAATGTCGGCAGCATTACAGATACTCTGGTTCTTGAAGGTGGAGGGTTGGAAAATACAATGTATGTACCTGTTAGCGCTATTGTTTCTCCTGAATTTATGACATTAGAACCGACAGAAACTACTGCTACAACGGCATCATTAACTTGGATGAGCGATAACAATGCAAATTCTTATTTAATTAGAGTTTATAAAAGTACTGCCAAGTCGGCAGACCTGTTCTTTTCGGGTTATATTGAAGGCAGTTCGTATAATAAAGCATTAGTACTTTATAACAATACGGGTAAAACGCTTGATTTATCGAAATTTAGTATTAAAAAACAGACAAACGGTACGGGCAATTTCACAAACGAACTGCAACTTTCCGGTTCTCTGTCCGACGGACAAAAATACGTTCTTGTGCATAACAGCGCTTCTGATATTTTGAAAAGTTATGCCAATCAACTTGTTTATACTTCAAATCCACAAGATAATACTCTTAATTTTAATGGAAATGATGCACTTGGATTATATCACAACGGCGTTTTAATTGATGTTATTGGAATCGTAAACGAAGTAGATAATTGGGGAATAGATATTACTTTGCAGCGCAAAAGCGAAATAATTCATCCTAAAACCGATTTTTCGTTTGACCAGTGGAATATTTTGCCCACTGATGATTTTTCTCCGGCGATAAGTCATTCGGTTGATACTTATACCGATGAACTTTTCGGAGAATATACAAGTAATTATTATTACAATAATAGTATTAACATACAAAATCTCAGTCCGCAGACGCAATATATTTATGAGGTGCGTGCAAACAGAACGCTGGGTAATATTACAAGTGTTAACCGCGTGGCTTTCAACACAAAACAACTTGAAACGCCTTTTGCTCTTGATGCTACCGATATAGACGAAACATCCTTTACAGCAAATTGGGAAGACGTTGAAGGCGCCGAAAATTACTTGCTTGATGTTTATCAGATACAGACCGGCACTCAACAGACTGAGACGGAAAATTTTAACGGAATGAGCGGCACAAATTACCCTGTGGGTTGGAGCGGAAATACTAATGCCTATTATACAGGAAGCGGTTATTACGGACAAAGTGCGCCTGCGGTGTCTTTTAATGCAACGGCTAAATATTTACAGACAAAAACGTATCCTGCACCGGTTTCTGAATTAAGTTTTTGGTACAGATTCCCTTCGGGAGCAAATTCAAGTTTGAGAATACAGGGAAATAAAGGGGACGAAGAATGGTTTGATATTGATAATATTAATCAGCAAAATACGACCGCACAGACGGCGACATATAGTTTTGATACGGAAAATAGTTATACTTCATTCAAATTTATTATGAACAAACCCACCGGAGGTGGTAATGTGGCTCTTGATGATGTTGTTGCTAAATATTTTACCGCCGATACTACTTATATTTTGAATAATTTGTCGGTAGATTCTACAAATTATTCTGTCGGTGATTTGACGCTCGGACAAACCTATTTTTATCGCGTAAAATCTCAATATCAGGAAATAATTTCCGATTTTTCTAATCAAATTGCTGTTACAACTCAAATTCCGCCGTGCCTGTATTTCGAAACACTTGATATTTATCAAGAAGATTTACCATATACTTGGCATAATCCGATTTTGGGAACTGATACTGTATTCGAGACAGGCACTTTAAGCGGAACTTATATTTTTTATGGATATTCTGTAAACGATTGTGATACAATTGTTTATTTAACATTAAATATTCCGACTGCAAATAATGATATTAACGCAAACAAAATTTTTGTATATTCAACAAAAGAAGGTATTTACATAAACGGAACCGACAGTGGAGATAAAATAACAGTTTATTCGGCAATCGGAACAATTATTTACCGTACAATCGCAACATCCGACAGGATTTTTATCCCAATTCAACAGAACGGAATTTATATTGTTAAAATAAATAATAAAGCATTTAAAATAGTAAAATAATTTCATAAAATTTTAATTATAAATAATTAATATGAAAAATAACATCTTGAAAATAAAGCATTTAGTATTAATAATAGTATTTTTGTTTTTTTACAAAAATCTATTATCTCAAATTCCAAACGGCTATTACAACACTGCCGAAGGGAAAAGAGGCGCAGAACTTAAAACCGCACTTTATAATATTATCAAAAACCCGTCTTTTTGGAATGGTAAATATATGAATGCAGCAAGTTTTTTTGGTCAATACGACCGCACTCCGGACGGATATATTTGGGATATGTATTCAAATATTCGATGTACGCAATGGTCGGGTTGCGGACTGAATCGAGAGCATAACATGCCCAAAAGTTGGTTTGGAATAACTACGAACAATGAGGATGTTGCCTCCATCGGTTGCGATTACAACAACCTGTATCCGTCGAATGCTGATGCCAATTATGCAAAAAATAATTATCCATTAGGAGAAGTAGGCAGTTCTATTATTTTTGACAACGGCGTTTCAAAAGTCGGTAAAAGTAAAATTCAGATTAAAAACGGAGCGTATAACGGAAATGTTTTTGAGCCGGCAAATGAATACAAGGGCGATTTTGCGCGAGATTATATGTATATGGTTACCTGTTATGAAAACTATTCACAAAAATGGACCAATTCCTACGGGATGATTATGCTTCAAAATAATACTTATCCGACTTTTACCCCTTATGCAATTGATTTGCTGTTGAAATGGAGTAAAAACGACCCCGTAAGCCAAAAAGAAATTGACCGCAACGAGGCGGTTTATTCGGTTCAGGGAAACAGAAATCCCTTTGTTGACCATCCTGAATATGCAGAATATATTTGGGGAGATAAGGCAGTAACGCCCGAAAGTGATAAATTATTCTCGGTGAATTATCGTGGCATTGATAATGTACTTGTTGTTACAATTGATAACGAGAGCGGGGCAGGCGCTTTGTACGAGATTTATTCAATTAGCGGACAGAAAATAATTGAAAATACAGTCAATCAAGACGGTCAAATAAGTTGTGCAGGTCTTGCCGATGGGGTGTATATTGTTTCTATTTATAGCCAAAAATTAAAATGGAAATACACTGATAAGTTTTTTAAATATGCTGTAAAATAATGATTATCAGTTAATACCAATATAGAGGTATCACCTTCTTACTTTTCTTCTTCTTGAACAGTCCCAGCAATTTACCAAAATCAATTATTGGCATTATCACCGGAAGTAGTCGCACACCTCCATTTAGTTGTTTATAAGCATCTACACCACCTTGAATTGAAAGCCAACTGGTAAGTCGGATTTGAATACCTGCATAAATGTCGTTTTTGGGATAAATATCTTGTGCATAATAAGGCGTGTTTTTGCCGGCAAAAACATAATTTGTGTTTAATAAAAAGTTCAGACGGTCGGAAATTTTATAATCGGCATTAAAATTTATGTTTCCATAATAATTCGGGCGAACATCAAAGCCGTAATAATATCTGCCTCCTGAGGGCTGCAACGATAATTTTAGCCGCTCATTTGGTTTCCAACTCAACTTTACACCTGCCGTATTTATTCCTTCAAAACCCGTATGAAATGAATAGCGGGAAGTTTCAATAAAAAAATTTTTATTTTGTAATAAATTGACATTTAGTGAATTAGAGAATAAATCTACCTTTTGAAAGCCGCTAAAGTTCGGCGGTTGATATTCAAACTTTTGAAACGAAAATGTGTTTTTTTCAAATTCCTTTTTCAGTTGTGATGTTAATTCTTGCAGAAAAATATTTGTATCTCTATATTGTTGTAAATCAGCGCTTTTCAAAATAGTAGAGTAGGGGAGAGGTCTATTTTTATTTTCAGTATTAAAATCAAGTGCATATTTCAAATCAAAATCTGTCTTCAAATCCTTTTTCAAATTATTTTCCATATTTTGAAAATCAATTTTCGTTTCAGGTAAGGAAATCTTATATTTCAAAGTGTCGGAAAAAATGCTGTCGTTCGTAAGAAATTCTTGCGAATACATATTAATAGAAACAAATAATATAATTCCAATGCAAAAAAATTTCATTTTGTAAGTTATTTTATTTTCATTTGTTCGTATAATTGATATTCAACAAAAATAAATCTTTTAATTGAAAAATACAAGAAAAAAGTTGAGGCGATATGCCGTTTTAATAAGAAAGCCGCTAATTAGCGGCTTTCGTTATTCTATACTGTTTATCTGCCCAAGAAACAATTTCTTTCCCCTGCTCTATACTGTCTTGTACAATCTTGTAACGCAAATTGCCTTCGTAGCCCAAAATTTTATGTAAACTTTCGTAGGCATAAAGTAAAGGTCTTGTCATTTTTTTATCGCGTTTAGCTACTGCATTTTGATAATCCTTAAATTCAGGGCTTTGTCCGCTTTTAAGGTTATCCTTAACATTTAGCACACCGTCTAATGCTACCAATACGCCATTCCATGCTGTATTGCCTGCCATTTTTACGTACTTGGGATCATCATAATAATTGCCGTCCTTACCGGCTTTCTCCGAAAGTATTTGTCTGGCGTTTGCCAAATAACGCTCTGCCTCTTTTATGGGATTTGTTAATGGTTTCATATATCTTTTTTTAATCTTAATGTATTTGTGCCGCAAAATTACAAAAAATATTTTAAAATCAAATATAGATTAACCTGAGTTTTGGATAAGGATTTTAGTTAAAATATAGATAATTGCCCGTATTGAGGTTCCACATTGACCTTAATAGCGGGCTTTTTGTCAAAGAAACAGTATGCACCAAGCACAGCAATTAGATTCATAATGAAGTTGTGAATAGAACGATGTCGTGAATAACATTACCGATATTTTTGAGCATATCGTTAATTGTTTCTATAATAGAGCGTTTCCGCAACAAAATTCTATCCCA
>WQYU01000078.1 GCA_009781075.1 Paludibacter sp.
TCAGTCATTTAGACTTGTTTTGGGTAATTCAAAACGGTAGAAGGAGTTATCAAAAGCGTACAAAAAGTAAAAATAAAGTTCCACAAGCAGTACAAATGTCACTTTTTGACGGATGAAAAACAATGGGTAACTTTTTGAAAAAGGCTAATTTTGAAATCTAAAATATTGAACAACAACAATATAAAAATATAAATGAAATTTAATCGGGCAGTAATGATTGATTTTATAAAAGTAGGAAAATTTATAATTGTACTGTTTATTTTTTCAGGAAAAATATTACAAATTATTACCATAATAATAGTTGCAATAATATAAATTGGCATAATTCTAAACAATCTTTTTATAAAAAAGTAATTTGTATTTTTGGGTATTATCATTGCGATAATCAAACCGCTTATTACAAAAAAAATATCAACTCCAAAATCGCCTGCTCTGGGCAATAGATTTACACCGCCAATGCCGGTTGTATGAAGGTATGCTACCGACAAAGCCGCAATTGCTCTTAAAATTTGAATACTCTTTATTTCTTGATAACCAGTGTTTTGCTGTGTAAATTTTACCATTTCTTATTAAGAACCTTTTTTATAAATTAAACAACGAAAGTAATATTTTTAGTTGGATTTTTAAAATCAAAAAAAATACTTAAACTACATTGCAAGAACCAATTCAATAGAGTGTCCTAAAATACTAAGAATTCGGTAAAAAGCAACACGCTTGGACTATGCATTTCATAAATTTCAACCATTTCTATTTGCTGACTGACTATCAGAGTGCAACTCCTGTACTTTTATACCGCGAGCAAAATTAATTTTTTTTTCACCAAAAGAAATTTTTTCCTACATTTGCAAAACGAATAGTTGCATTCTAAGGTAAAAAATACCACTTAATTTTTTAGAAGTGCCCATAATAATAAAGGAATGATTTTTGCAGAAAATTTGAGATTTATTTAAGATATTCTAATAATTTTTATTAAATGAAAAATTTTTTTTTAAGTTTTATTTTGTTGTATTTCAGCAGTTTAACGTTTTCGCAAAATTTACTTTATGATATTACCGATGGTAAATTTCGTGCGAATATGAGTGAAGTACCAACTTCGTTGCAAGACGGACAAAGTTATGTGCTTTTAGTTGATAATCAGCGTATTGTGCAATACGATTATAAAACAGGGAAAGAGATTGCAACGTTTTTAGACCTCAAAGACATTAAAAATTTGCCTTTTACTACAATTCAAGGATTTCAAATGAGCCCAGATGAAAAGAAAATACTTATTTATACAAAGCGCAAAATGATTTTTAGGCGCTCATTTTCAGCAGATTACTACATTTACAATATCGCACGAAAAGAAATTATTCCACTCTCAGAAAAGGGCGCTCAGCAGGTACCTCTTTTTTCGCCCGATAGCCGCTATATTGCTTTCGCACGTGATAACAACCTGTATATAAATAAATTAGATTACAATACAGAAATTGCAATTACCACCAGCGGCATAAGCGGAAAAATTATTAACGGTGTTGCCGATTGGGTATATGAGGAGGAATTTGCACGGACACGCTATTTTGAATGGAGTCCCGACAGCAAACTGCTCGCCTTTGTGCAGTTCGACGAAAGTGCAGTACCCGAATTTTCTTATGTTTTGTATAATTCTGCTAATGCAAAACGCAATAATTTAACACTTTATCCAGAGGTAGTAAAATTCAAATATCCGGTTGCCGGGCAGCCAAATTCAAAGGTAAAAGTGTGTGTTTATGACGATTTTTACAAGCAAACAAAAACGATGCAGATTGCAAATGCCAATGATAGCGATTTTTACGTTCCGCGAATTAAATGGACAAAAGACCCCGAAAAACTTGCAATCTTCAAACTTAACCGTACTCAAAATCAGTTGATTATGTATGTTGCTAATGCAAAATCAACTGTAAGCAAAAATGTTTTTGAGCAAAACGACAAGAGTTACGTGGATTATTCAAATATTGATTATACATATTTTACTCCTGATAATCAATACTTTATCACAGTTACCGAAAAAGATGGATGGCGTCAGGCATACAGATATTTTCTCAGCGGGACGCTCGACCGCCAACTTACCAAAGGGACGTGGGACATTACCGATGTTTACGGATATGATGCGAAAAATGGATTGTTATATTTTCAGGCAGCGGCAGTTTCTCCTTTGCAGCGTGAGATATATTCTGTTGATAATAAGGGAATTATAAAATGTTTAACAACAGAAAAAGGTTTCCATTCTGCAATTTTCAACGCAGATTTTTCATTGTTTGTTGATAATTATTCAAATTCTCAAACTCCTAATATTTTTTCCTTAAAAAATAATAATGGGAAAACTGTAAGAACAATTGAGGATAATAACACAATTGCTAAAGATTTTAATGCTTTGAATTTGCCCAAAAAAGAATTTTTTACATTCAAAACATCTGAAAATGTGGAACTTAACGGATGGATAGTTAAACCTCAAAATATTGAAAACAGCAAACAATATCCGCTAATTTTGGTTCAATACAGCGGACCAAATTCGCAAGAAGTGCTCGACCGCTGGAATATAGATTGGGAATATTACCTTGCGTCTGAGGGCTTTGTTGTTGCCTGTGTAGATGGACGTGGAACCGGAGCGCGCGGTGCAGAGTTCCGAAAATGCACTTATATGAATCTCGGCGAAATTGAAACCAAAGACCAGATTGAGACAGCACAATATTTTGGTAATCAAACTTTTATAGATAAAAATCGAATTGGAATTTGGGGATGGAGTTTTGGTGGTTTTATCTCTTTATATGCGATGACCACAGGCGAGCAGCAAATTTTCAAAGCGGGAATTGCCGTTGCGCCGGTTACCGATTGGCGTTTTTACGATTCGTCTTATACCGAGCGATTTATGCGCACGCCACAGGAAAATTTCACCGGATACGACAATAATTCGCCGCTGTTGAATGCCGATAAATTGAAGGGAACACTTTTGATTATTGGCGGTTCGGCTGACGACAATGTCCATCCGCAAAATATGATGACTTTTGTTTCGCGTCTGGTTGAGGCAGGAGTTCAGTTTGAGATGCAGATTTATACCGACAAAAATCATAGTATTCTCGGAAAGCAAACCCGCAGACACCTCTATACCCGAATGAGTGATTTTTTTAAGAAAAATTTGTAATAAAACATGATTAGAAAAATTGCAATTCTTGCGTCAGGGTCAGGCAGTAATGCCGAAAATATTATTCGCTATTTTGCTAAAAATAAGACATTTGTGTTCCCAATTATTATTTCAAATAATAAAAATGCTTATGTGCATAAACGGGCAAAAGAACTTTGTATCAATTCGTTGACTTTGGAATTAAAAGACGAGTCGGACTGGTTAGTTTTGCGCGATATTCTTATTCGTCAACAAATTGATTATGTGATTCTTGCAGGTTTTTTGTTGAAAATTCCACTTGTTATACTTAATCTTTTTCCTAATAAAATAATCAATATTCACCCTGCACTTTTACCAAAATTTGGCGGGAAAGGAATGTACGGCAATCGCGTTCATCAGGCGGTTTGCGCTGCCGGCGAAACCGAAACAGGGATAACAATTCATTATGTAACAGAAAATTATGATGAAGGGGATGTTATTTTTCAAGCAAAATGTGCTGTTTCTCCAACCGACACTCCAGAAGATGTTGCTAAAAAAGTACATGCTCTTGAATATGAATGGTTTCCAAAAATTATAGAAAAAATTTGGGGATAAAAAAATGATTAATAACCTGAGTTTTGGATAAGCGATAGCCCTTTATGGCTTGCATATCAATAGAATACAACTCCAGACGACAAATCTTGTCCGTTAGGACATTCACAATGAAAGCCCTACGGGCTAAATATGGTCTGAAATATTATATTTTCTATTGATATTTATCGCCTACGGCGAATATAAAATTGAATATCAAGATATTATAAAATTGCTTATCCAAAACTCAGGTTAATAAAAAAAATTGCCTTCTTACAGCTTCTTTTAAAAAACATAAGTCAAATTTACAGACAAATTTTTGTTTTTGAAATTTTTAACAAAATCGGAAGTAGAATCGGGAGTTCTCATAAATCCCCAATTCCATATCACTCCTAATTGAATTTTCTCCAAAATTTGCAATCCAACGCCCGTAGAAACGCCAACATCTATTCGCTCGGAAATGCTATTGAATGCCATTTTTTCGGAAGAGTTATATGTATCATTGGTCGTTTTGCCACCAAGAAGATATGATAAATACACACCACCAGTTCCGTAAATATTAAAAGGTAAATTTATCGGCGGGGTAAAGCGAATATTGAGCGGCACATCAATATAATTCAATTCGTCAAGCACTTCAATATCACTATTCCCACTGTTATAACTGTAATAACTGCCTTTTTGAGAAAACATTGCACCAATTTCGGTTGCAAAACCCGACTTGCCGAATTGATTTTGCCATACAACTCCCGCCTGAAATCCAGTCAGTTTGTCTGTTGTAAAATCTGCCGGACGTTGAACAAAAGTACGTATTTGCTCTGCAGTATTAACTCCAACGCGAATTCCAAATTGAGCAAATGCATTCATTGCTAATAACATAATAAGTATGTTTGTAACAAAAATTCTTTTCATTTATGATTTATGCTTAATTTTTTTATATTATTGAAGTAATAAATCTAATAATTATTTTAACTACAAAAATTGTGCATTATTGTATTTATATATGTTTTTTTTTGTAATTTTGTGAAATTTTTTTTCAAATGAATAATTTTACAATTTTTTTAACAGCCATAGTTCCTGCACTGCTTGTTTTGCTAACGGCTTGGATAGTTTTACAAAAACTTCTAAAAAACTTTGAGAATGAGCGAAATAAGGAATTGCGAAAAGCAAATTTGCAGTATATTACACCTGTGCGTTTGAGAGCATACGAGCGTTTGATGTTGTTGATAGAAAGGACAAATCCCAAAAATTTGATTTTGAATAATTTTAAGGAAGATATGACATGCTTCGACTTGCAAATTACGCTACAAAACGTTATTCGTCAAGAGTTTGCTCACAATCTTTCGCAACAGATTTATGTTAGTTCCGCCCTTTGGGAAAGTATTTCAGATACAAAAGAAAGTTTGTTGAATTTGGTAAATCTTTGTGCTTTAAAATGTCCCTCAGATACTAATGGAGTGGCTTTAGCAGAAGGAATAATAATGATTTACAACAATGAGGTACAAAATCCTACCGATGTATCTACCGAATTGTTGAAAAAAGAAGTAATAGAATTATTTTAATTTTAATAAATAAAAGAAATAAAAAAATGACAACAGTAAATTTTAAAGACAACCCGGTGGCAATAGTAGGTGTATTGCCACAAGTAGGCGAACAAGCTCCTGATTTCAAATTAGTTACAGGTGAATTGGCAGAAGTTACCTTAATGGATTTTGCAGGAAAACACATAGTTTTGAACATTTTCCCGAGCATTGATACGGGTGTTTGCGCTACTTCGGTACGCAAATTTAATCAATGGGCATCGGAGCAGGAAAATACGGTAGTGCTTTGTGTATCAAAGGATTTGCCTTTTGCAGCAGGGCGTTTTTGCGGCGCCGAAGGCCTGCAAAACGTTATTACCGCATCGGATTTTCGTTACAATACTTTTGGCAACAGTTACGGAATTTTGATGGTCGACGGTCCGTTAAAGGGATTATTGGCACGTTCGGTTGTTGCTATTGACGAGAATGGGAAAGTAGTTTATACAGAACTTGTTCCCGAAATTACAATTGAACCAAATTATAATGTACAATTTTAATTAAAACCATGTTTTGTCCCAAAATACGTTGACCATTTTTCGTGTTAATAATTGTCATATATTCACTTTTGTTTCTATCGAAACAATGCGTTTTTTAGGTATATACAACTGGAATAGAAAAAATGGGAGGAGGATATTTTGTCCTCCTTTCCTTTTCTTTCGCTCAGATTATTCTTGACAAGCGGTCGCCACCGGAAGAGCCTGCTTCTGTTTTATCCGACAATTGCAAAGATACAATATAGGGCTTTTAGGAAAACTTGCTGTTTTTCTAAAAAAATGTTCAGTCATTTCAGAGCATTCGATGCGGCTTTTTTTATATTAATTTTGGATTTGTTTGATAATAACATACTTTTTTATACACCACCAGATTATTTATATTGCATGCAAAGATTTTATATTATTTTTGCAAAAATTATTTTGAAAAAAGTATGAAACCTAACATTGCAATAGTTTGCGGAGGCGATTCCAAAGAAATTGAAGTATCATTCAAAAGCGCACATGGACTTTATGGTTTTATTGACAAAAATCGCTATAACTTGTTTATTGTCAAGATTATAGGTAAAGAATGGATAGTAGAAATTTCCGAAGGAGAAATTTTATATATCGACAAAAATGATTTCAGTTTTACGCACAAGGGCAAAAAAACAATTTTCAATTTTGCCTATATCACCATTCACGGGACGCCCGGTGAAAATGGTGTTTTGCAAGGCTATTTTGAACTTTTGCGGATTCCGTATTCGTGCTGTGGAGTACTTACAGCGGCTCTTACTTTTGATAAATTTGCCTGTATTCAATATCTCAAAGGTTACGAAATTGCAGCAGCCGAATCCATTTGTTTTGCCAAAGGCGAAAACATAAATATAAATTTTATTGCACAAAATATTGATTTTCCGTGTTTTGTTAAGCCAAGTGCCGGTGGCAGCAGTTTTGGTGTGAGCAAAGTAAAATCAGAAAACGATTTACAACTTGCTATAAATAAGGCATTTGCCGAAGGCGATAAAATTATGATTGAGAAATTTATTGACGGAAAAGAATTTACTTGTGGAATGTATCGTACCAAAGATAAAACGGTTGTTTTTCCTGTGTCGGAAGTTGTGCCGAAAAACGATTTTTTTGATTTTGATGCAAAATATAACGGTGCAGTTGAGGAAATTACTCCCGCCAGAATCAGCGAAAAATTAGCAAAAGAAATTCAAAAACTTACTGAAAAAATTTACCAAATACTTGATTGTAAAGGAATTATCCGTGTCGATTATATTGTTGATAAAAACAATAAAATTAATTTACTTGAAGTCAATACCACTCCCGGAATGACTGAAACAAGTTTTATTCCGCAACAGATACGCGCTGCAAGGTTGAATATCACTAATGTTTTAACGGAAATTATTGAAAACGAATTTTAAATTCTAAAATGAAAAGGATGCGCCGATTCTTATTCCCCACTTGTCTGTTTGCGGAGTATTTTTGTAGGTTAGGCGGCGGATATAGTCGATTCTGAAAATGCTAAAAATATTTTCAATGCCAATGCTGCCTTCTAAATAGGGGCTGTTTTGAAAAAACTGCGTCTCTTGCGGCAAGACAAAAAGTCCTGCGGAATTTTTTTGAGGATTATTTTTGTCGGTCAGATTCCCGAATAATCCTTTTAAAGTTACAACTTCACGGAAACGTAATTTTTTTATTAATGGTATCCTATTAAAAATCAATCCTTTAAGATGATATGTTGCAAAAAATTGTGCATACTCGTCGGTAATAAATTCCATTGGGCGCAATAGCATAAACGATTGACTGTTAATAAAAACCGACTGTGAAGTTGGCGGCAGTGTCAGCAAAGGAAAGGGCGCTTTATCCCAAATTTTTCCTGCTTTGAATGTTGCATCAACAAAGCCTAAAACCGAAAGCCAAATACGTTTTTGAACTTGAAATTCCGTGTGATTACATGTAAAACTGCCATCCATAAAACCCTTAATATCAATTTGATGAGATAAAAGGAAGACAGGAGCATTTTTCTCCAAATATGTATTAGAAGATTTCCCTTTTCGGCTATTATAAGTTTGCTCGCCGGGAGCAAAACGTACTTGAAGTCCTGTTTGCGAATTTTGAAAATTATTGATTGTCTTAATATTTCCAAATTCATCTGATTGCTTAAAAATGAGAGTGCCTGCAGCACGATTGTCGCGCCGCTCAGCCCAAATCTTAAACAGAAAATTATTTTTTATTTCATACTCAAATTGCAGTTTAGTGCGCTGAATATAAAGCATTTGCGTTTGCTCCTGCCCAACCGGCAACAAAAAGATATTATCATAAACGCTCAAAAAATCGTATCCCGGCGTATAGACATCGAATCCGTTAGTTAGCGAAATTTTTCGTACAGGGCTTTCATTGTCATGATATTTTTTTTTGTTAAAAGAATATGTAATTTTTCCCTGATATTTCAATTTTTTATCTTTGAACCCAAAAGCGGCATAACCGCTAAAAAACCAATGGTTTGAAAGGTTTGCTGTTGTCATTCCACCTAAACGCAACCTGAAACCTTCAACATAATTGCTGCCCCACAAAGCATCATTTGGTCCAATATCGAATTTGTTTTTTGAATTATCAAAATTGGTAGGAATAAAGTCGTTTGCCAAAATTTCAATAATTTTAGAGAAAGCATAAAAACCGCTTTGCTTGTATAATTCGTTGAGCATTAATACTATATCATCTTCTTTTTCGGAGAGCGGAACGGGGCGGCGCGCAATCCAAAAAGAATCGGTCTTTGAAGTTGCATCGGGCATTTCATAGGTTTTACCTGCGGTGTTAAAAATTGCATCAATGGCTGTCGGAGCAAAATTATAGTTCGAAAATTGCCGCACACGATGTCCATAAAGTTCCTGAACGCCTTTTATCGGATAAAAATTTCCAAATAAATCTTCTCGAGACAAAGCCCAAGTGCTGTCTTCAAATTGTGTAAACTCCTGAACAATACGCAGTTGGTCAACCCAATTGAGATTTATATTTTTCGGAGTATTCAGCAATGCTTTTTTTACTGCAAAATGTCCGTCGAGCGTAATATAAAGTTGCCCTGTGAACCCATAACTTTCGGAATTAAAAGGCACAAAAGCCAGATTTACACATTGTTGCCCTGCAACATTAATAGTATCGAGAATATAATATTTATAATAAGTAGTTGCTAATGAGGACGATAGCGGACTTACAAAATCGCCAAGCAGAAATTTAATATTATTATCAAAAATATTAACATCCTGCAAAATTGCATCAATATTAGCCGAAAGTAAATCGTTCTGGTCGAATGGTTTATCCAGCCCCTCGTGCCTTCTGGCAAGTATAACGCTCTTTTCCTTCAAAGGTTGTTTTTGATAATAATATTCCGATAATTTTTCACGAACTGAAATAGTCAATACGGGTTTTCCTTTCAATTCGGAAGTATCAACATAATTTTTTAAAAACGAAAGACGATTAAAAAGTTTACTTTTTTCAATGTCAAAATTAAAATAATCAATTGAAAACGTGAGTTTTTCGTAGGTTTCTGCACTATAGTTGTCGTATTTTTCAATTCGATTATCATTTTTGTGTGCAATAACTTGCTTTATCAAATCGACCGCAGGATTATTTTTTCTTGAGTATTTTTCGCGCTTTGGACGCACTATAATCTCGCTAAGTTGGTAAGAATCAGGGACAAGCAAAATTTTTAAATCGTTGTTTTGATTTCCTTGATGTAAAATAATTTTTTTTGTTTTATAACCTAAAAAACTGATAGTGAGCGTATTATTTCCAACTGAATTTTTTATGTAAAAATTTCCGTTTCCATCGGTCATTGTACCTACGGTCGTACCTTCAAAAACCACTGATGCATAACTGATTAACTCATCCGATACCGAATCAACAACAACGCCCATCGCCGAAACATTTTGCCCCTGCAACGTTTCGGTCGTAAAAAAAAATATTATTATTATTGAAAAAATAAAGCGCATATTTTTATTTCATAGTTTTGCTTGTTGTTGATGAAAATATTCACACACAACAAATTAGGATTTTGCATCTACAGGATTTGCATAAATCCCCAGAAAAA
The DNA here is from genome assembly GCA_009781075.1 of Paludibacter sp. GTDB lineage: Bacteria > Bacteroidota > Bacteroidia > Bacteroidales > Paludibacteraceae > WRGS01. Next base: position 9,850 of record WQYU01000078.1, read on the forward strand.
TTTGCCTCAATTCATCCACATCGCCGTCAATTTTATTCAAGCCTGCGTTCATATAGGCAATAAATTTTTGTTTTTCCTCTTGAGAATATTTATCTTCAAAATCTGATTTTTCATTGAGCAAATCGTGGGCTATGTAATTGGTTTTAAATAGTTTATAACCTTCATAAATCCTGTCGTCTATCAATAGGGCAAGTACTTTGAATTGTTCTTGTTGCGGAAATTTTGCACAGTTTTCAAGTTCCTGGTAAGAAATCGGCTTGCAAATTGTGTAATTAATATTGCCCTTATATTGCTGAATTCCCTGTAAAATACTCATCAAATCCTCACCTTCCTGCTTAATGTATGCCTGTCGGCGCGATAAGTACATTTCTCGTGTTTTTAGAAAATCGCATGGTTCATATTCATACGAAATTGCTATTGGCGTGATATTCAACTCATTAAGATTTTCCACAAAATTCTTTTTACTGCTCATTGCAAACATTTTAAGCACACCTATTTCGGTTTTATCCACACCGTCTTTGGTGCGTCCATTGCGCTGGGCAATCCATGTAGATTCACCCTGTTGTGTAATGGTAAATCGCATATATTCAGATACTTTCAACGAATTTAAAAAAAGTTCGCGAGCTGTTCCGCCCCGCACAATTTTAAACATTTTATTGATTTTACCAATATCAACCACAATTTGCGGACGCATCAAATTGCTGCCGAAAGTGATTTGAGAAGTATTCAGATTATTATAATAAAGGATATATTGCAACAAAGCCGAATCGAGCATGATATCCCGATGATTTGAAATTTGCATACAAGGATGTTCGTTTGAAAAATTCTCTATTCCGCTGTAAGTAAATTCATTAACTGTTTCTTTGAGAATTTTTTTAAGCACCGCATCCATAACCTGTACCTGAAATTGCTCAACATTTTGAATTTTTTTAAACTCACAAGCGTATTCATTTACATCTTTTGCAGGAAAAAGATATTTTACTATTTCGGCAAAATACTTGTCTTCTGTGATACGGGTTAGCGCAGCAGGAATTTCGCTGTCGTTATATGGGCGTATGTCGTCAAAATCTTCCTGTGTCATTGCTATTGTTAAGTATTTGTTTTATAATATTTTATAATAAATTCAATTTTATTCAATTTTATTCAATTTTTTTGCAAAGGTAATATTAAATTTTCGATTACATGAAATTAGTCGAAGTAAAAAAAAAATTTACAAAAAGTATTATTATATAATTTACAAAAAATATTTACACAAATAAATGTCATAAAGTATTAATATTCAATAAAATACAAATACACTATGTGTAACTTTCAATTACGATTTATATAATAAAAAAATGATTATTTTTGCGGGTTGTAAATATATTTAAAATAGTTTAAATATTTGATTTACAGCCACAAAAGTTACAAATATTTTTTAATTATTCAAATTTTTCATTAAATTTTGCTATATCAATGCTTAATTTTTTTAATAAAAATGATAAAAAAATAGACAAAATACTTAATAATTATAAAAAAGTTCATTATCAGTTTTTTATTACCATTCACGTTTTCCGTTTTTGTTTTCAGTCAGTCCATATCCATAGTTTTGCCTTCTATCCGCTACGGCAGTCAATTCAACAGTGTAAATAGTTTTTTTAGTTCATTACAAGAACTATGGTATGACTTAAAACATTATTGAGCTCAATTTGTAAAACCAAATGATGAA
>WQYU01000079.1 GCA_009781075.1 Paludibacter sp.
AAACTTTGGCAGCAATTGTATTATACGCACTGCTTCCGCGTTCAATTCTGCATTTTTTCCTTTAACAGTTACATCTGAAACCGAACCGTCTTTATTAACCACAAATCGCACTGTAATTTTTTCTTGTATGCCTTTTTTGACTGCCTCATCAGGATATTTAATATTATCACTAATGAATTTGAGCAACGCATCACGTCCGCCCGGAAATTCAGGTAATACATCAACGCTTTGATATATTGTTTCCTTCGGCGGTTGTGGCAATGTAGTCGGCTGTTGCTTTTGTGCAACAGCGGAGTTCGTTGTTTCGGATTGTGCCGAAACCAAAAGGTCTGCGCTTTGATTTTGCGCACTGATTTTTACATTAATACCTGCCAAATAGGCAATTAATGGCACAAGTAATGCGTATTTAAGCATAACATGCGACTTGCTTTCTACTTTTTTCATCATTATAATACGTTTTTTTAAAAATGAAACATTAAAATTATTTGTTAATGAAATTATTTTTCTTTGATAACTCAACTGCATTAAATTGAGTTGATAATGCTTTGGTTCACAGCCGGATAGCAGCACCTGTCGGTCAGCCAAAAATTCGAGATTAAGGCAAATTTCGTGTTCCAATTTCTTTGCCAATGGATTGAACCACGACAGGACGCAAAGAATTTTTCCTAATATCACATCAATTGAATGTAATTGCCGTTTATGAGTACATTCGTGTATCATTATTTCTGCAAATTCGCTTTCGGTATATTTTTTTTCGTTCACAACAATTACACCGAAAAACGAAAACGGGTTTTGTGCCTGCTTTGAAACATAAACTTTTTGACCAAAAACTTCTCTCTTTTGCGAATTTTTCACAATATGCAAAATGCTAAATATCTGTATTACAATACTAAACAAATAAAAGACAACTCCTGCCAAATAAACTGCAAGCAACATAACCGGCAAAATTTTGCTTATAGAAAACTTTTTTCCGGATATTGCATGAGTAACATTTATATTGTCAAGAGAAAAAGTATATAAATCATTAATTTTCATCATATTAACCTTTGCAATTAACAAACTGTAATACTCGCCGATGGGATAGAACAGTGAAAATAATATAGCAAAAAGCAGTACAATTCTTTTCCACATAAAGAAAGTATCTGTCTCAAAAGCAATGCGATATAGCAAGTAAAACAAAATTATGGCTATATTGACTTTTATCAAATAAATTACGAATTCCATAACATTATTTTTTTATTAATTCTAAAATTTCTTCCAAATCTTCCACTGAAACTTTTTCGTTTTGTGCAAAAAAAGTTACCATCTCTTTATAAGAATTTTGAAAATAATTCGACACAATGTTCGACACAAAATTTCGTTTATAACTGTTTTGACGTATTTTGGGGCGGTATTCATAAGTATTTCCGTAGAGTTTTGCCGAAACATAACCCTTTGCCTCCAATTTTTTCATTATAGTAGCGACAGTTGTATATGGCGGCTTCTTTCCGCTATACATTTGACGAAAATCTTTTACAAAGCCCTTTGACGCCTGCCAAACATAGAGCATTAATTGTTCTTCTTGAGGTGTTAATTGTTCCATTTTAAATCTTTTAAAATTTATTATAATATTAATTATATTGACTTTGCAAAATTACGTAATTTGCGTAATACTTACAAATTTTAAGTACGAATATATACGTATTTAACGTAACTTTAACTTTTATGCACAAATATTAATTATTTTGTCTGTGTTTTTATTAGAATAATATTTATTTTTGTAAATAAAAATTTATCGAAAAATGAATTTATTTCAACTGCAAAAACATATAGCAAATTCGCTGCAACTTTCTGATAAACAGGTAAATAACACAATAAAACTGTTATCCGAAGGGGCTACAATTCCTTTTATTAGTCGTTACCGAAAAGAAATGACTGATGAACTTGATGAGGTTAAAATTGGAGAAATCAATGACTTATACCAAAAACTTTTAGAGATACAAAAACGCAAAGAGACCATTATCAAAACCATTGAAGAGCAGGGCAAATTGACCGATGAACTGCGTAAACGAATAGATAATTGCCTCAATGCCACAGAGTTGGAAGATATGTATCTGCCTTATAAACCGAAACGCCGTACCCGTGCCGAACTTGCTCGAGAAAAAGGACTCGAACCGCTTGCAAAAATGATTATGAGTCAAAATGATGGAAGTATCGAAAAAATGGCGCAACGTTTTGTAAATGAAAATGTTAAAAGCATTGAAGATGCCTTGCATGGAGCGCAGGATATTATTGCCGAATGGATTAATGAAAGTGAATTGGCTCGAAACGCAGTGCGTAAAGTATTAAGTTATGATGCGGTAATTACTTCAAAAATTATTAAAGGAAAAGAAATTGAAGCACAAAAATACAGTAATTATTTCGATGTTTCGGAAAAACTGTCGCGTTGCCCTTCTCATCGTCTGTTGGCAATGCGTAGAGGCGAAGCAGAAGGTTTTTTAAGAGTTGCAATTAGCCCAAATGATGAAATATGTCTTGACAAAATAGAGAGAATTTTTCTGAGAAAAGGAAATTATTCCGAATCGTCAAACATTGTGTATCAGGCAATTACCGATAGTTACAAGCGGCTTCTTAAACCTTCAATTGAAACCGAATTTGCGGCTCAAAGCAAAGAAAAAGCCGACCGTGAGGCAATTAATGTTTTTGTGGAAAATCTGACACAACTTTTACTTGCGCCACCGCTTGGGCAGCAGCGCGTTCTGGCTATTGACCCCGGTTTTCGCACAGGATGCAAATTAGTTACACTTGATGCTCAAGGAAATTTGCTACACAACGAAACAATTTATCCGCATCCGCCGCAAAATGAATTTGCTCAGGCGCAGCGAAAACTACAAAAACTTGTGGAACAATATGAAATTCAGGCAATTGCAATAGGCAACGGAACAGCGAGCCGCGAAACCGAACGGCTTGTTCAAAATACGCGTTTCGACCGAAAAATTAAGGTTTTTGCTGTTGCCGAAAATGGTGCATCCGTCTATTCTGCCTCGAAAATTGCCCGCGAAGAATTTCCTGATTATGATGTTACAGTACGAGGAGCGATTTCTATCGGGCGGCGATTGATGGACCCGCTTGCCGAACTTGTGAAAATTGAGCCGAAAGCAATAGGAGTTGGACAATATCAGCACGACGTTGACCAAATTGCACTGAAAAAAGCGCTTGACCAAACCGTTGAAAATGCAGTAAACAGGGTCGGAGTTGATTTGAATACGGCAAGTAAACATCTTTTAACATATATTTCGGGGCTTGGGGCGGTGTTGGCACAAAATATTGTGGATTATCGAACTGAAAACGGTGCATTTACCGATAGGAAACAACTGCTTAATGTGCCGAAAATGGGTGCGAAAACTTTTGAACAGGCGGCTGGCTTTTTGAGAATCGTAAATGGAAATAATCCTTTGGACAACTCAAACGTGCATCCTGAAAGTTATCCGATTGTAGAAAAGATGGCAAAAAATTGTAATACCGATTTGAAAAATTTGATTGGAAATAAAGAATTTTTACAAAAAATTGATTTACAACAATTTGTAACAGATAAAGTTGGGTTGCCAACATTGACCGACATCGTTTCGGAACTTGAAAAACCGGGACGCGACCCCCGAAAAAATATTAAAGTATTTGAATTTGATTCAACTATAAATAATATTTCGGACTTAAAAATTGGAATGGAATTACCGGCTATCATTACAAATATCACTGATTTTGGAGCATTTGTAGATATTGGAATTAAGGAAAACGGGCTAATTCACAAATCGCAACTTGCCGACCGCTATGTGAGCAATCCCACGGAGGAAGTGTCGCTGCATCAACAAGTTAAAGTGTCTGTTTTAGAAATAGATATAGAACGAAAAAGAATACAGTTGAAGTTAATCGGCAAAATTTAATGCTCTGTTATTTATAATATTTTGTACTATATAAATCATAATTGAAAGTTACACATAACAAACTTGTAAATTTCTGAATATAAGTATATTACAAAATATATTTGGGTAATTATTTTTTAGAAATTATATAATAGAAATAAGAAATAATTTTAAATATTTTTATGCAAAACAAAAGTTTGGTTTCTATTTCGGATTTGAGCAAGGAAGAGATTTTGGAAATTCTCGCCTCATCCGCAGATTTTGAGCGTAATCCGAATCGTAAAACATTTGAAGGAAAAGTTATAGCCACACTGTTTTTTGAGCCGTCAACTCGTACACGTCTGAGTTTTGAAACGGCTGTTTTGCGGCTTGGCGGCTCTGTTATCGGCTTTTCGGATGCTGCAACAAGCAGTTCGGTAAAAGGCGAAACCCTGAATGACACTATTCGTATGGTTGCCTGCTATGCCGATGCCATTGTTATGAGGCACAATATTGAAGGAGCAGCGCAGTTGGCTGCCGAAATTTCTCCCGTACCGATTGTTAATGCGGGAGACGGCTCTAATCAACATCCGTCCCAAACTTTGCTTGATTTGTATTCAATTTTCAAAACGCAAGGACATCTCGAAAATCTAAATATCTGTCTTGTAGGCGATTTGAAATATGGACGAACCGTTCATTCGTTGGTGATGGCGATGGCACATTTCAACCCGACTTTTAAATTTATTGCGCCAAAAGAAATGTCATTACCGGAAGAATATAAGATTTTTTGCAAAAAAAATAAGATTCAATTTTCCGAATCAAATATTTTTAATAATAATTTTAATGATGCTGATATTCTTTATATGACACGTGTTCAGCGTGAGCGTTTTTCCAACTTGGATGAATATGAACGGGTAAAAGATTTGTATATTCTTGAAAACAAAATGCTTTTATCAAGCAAATCAAACCTGAGAATTCTTCATCCGCTGCCTCGCGTAAATGAAATTTCGCCTGATGTGGACTCCAACCCCAAAGCATATTATTTTCAGCAGGCACAAAATGGGCTTTATGTACGTCAAGCAATTTTAACGAAAGTTTTGAGTTGAGATAAAGATTTCTTTTACAACAAATTACCTTTTTTTATTCCCCAGAAATTTTTCAACCTTAATTTTGCGTTGCAACTGCATTAATCCGTAAAAAAGCGATTGCGGACGAGGTGGACATCCCGGAATATAGACATCAACGGGAATAATTTCGTTAGTTCCTTTAACAACATGATACGAATTTACAAAAGGTCCTCCAGAAATTGCACAACCACCCATCGCTACAACGTATTTCGGCTCCGACATTTGGTCGTAAACGCGGCGCAAAAGAGGCGCCATTTTATGCACAATTGTCCCTGCTACAATCATCAAATCCGCCTGACGCGGCGAATTACGCGTAACCTCCATTCCAAAACGAGAAATGTCATTGTGAGCAGCAGCGGCAGCCATAAACTCTATCCCGCAACAGGAAGTAGCAAAAATCAGCGGCCATACCGAACCCGCACGACCCCAATTAATTGCGTGGTCAAGAGTAGTGAGAACAATATTGACGCCACCGGCTTTCAATTCTTCAACATAATTTTCGAGATATTCATTGTCGTTAAATTCTTGGTATGGAATACTTTTTATTTTAGGTTTCATCGCAAATATAATTCTGAGTTAAATTTTTTTTAATATTTTGTATTAAAAATCTTTTTCTTTAAAAAATTTTATTCCCATTTCAATACATTTTTGCGCCAGGCATAAGCCAAGCCCAACGCTAAAACGGCAATAAAAAAGAGGATGCTAATAATTCCTGCCCAGCCGAGTTGCTTTACAATGGTTGCCCACGGAAAGAGGAATAGCGTTTCAACATCGAACATCAGATACAATATAGCATATAGATAATATCCCGTTTTGAACTGTATCCACGAACTGCCTCTTGTTGGCACTCCGCATTCGTATGGTTCGCCTTTTTGGTTGTTGTTCGAGCGGGGAGCGAGCAAAAGCGAAATGCCTGCACCGCCGATAAAAAGTACTAACCCTGTTAAAAAAACAGTCAGAAAAAGTATTGAATTGTCCATTTTTATATTGAAATTTCTTAAAAAAACAAATATGTATTTTGTAATTATTTGGTTTTTAATAGATTATATAAATACTTCTATAAAAATAAATATTAAAAATACTTTTGCAAATGTACATTATTTTTTTGAATTATACACAGTAAAATAAAAAAACTGAAAATTCCTGCAACAAATATCAAACATTTAAAATTATAAAACTATTTTATCTTTATAAAAAAATATAATTCACTTATTACCCTTTTTATTCTATCAGTCGATTCCTTTTTCTGCTCATTTTGTCAATTAGATGCCTCAAAGCCAAGTATGGATGATGTAAAATCATTCTCGGACCTGAATAGCGCATAATATTACGAATTGCCTCGCGCTCTGTTTGTCTGTAACAATGTACCGTACAATCGGCACAAGTTGGTTTATCTTCTCCAAATTTGCACTTTTCTACGCGCTGCAAAGCGTAATCAAGTAAATAACTACATTGATGGCAGGGCGTTTGCCCCTTATGATGATTGTTGCAATACAAAATTATCATCTTTTGTATTGTTTTTTTCTCTCTTGATATTCGACTCATTTTCTTAAAAAAATCTTTTCAAAATTTGCGCAAAAGTACTAAAAACAATTCTCAGAAGTATAAAAAGTTCAAATCTCTGTTTTTCAAAATGTTTAATTACTTTTGCAAAAGATTTTTTATATTTATGAACAGATATTTCAAACTTATTTTTCTGCTTGTAGCGGTGATAATTGTTGCCAGTTCTGTTTTTTTTTCAAATCGGATAGCGCGGGCTATGAATATTGAAGAGAAAAAACGTATCGAAATTTGGGCTGCAGCCAATAAAAAACTACTTGAGGCAGGTATGAATGATGATGTGGATTTGATTTTGAATATTTTGGAAAATAATAATTCTATTCCTGTGATATGGGTTGGAGAAAACAGCAATATGCTTATGGCACGCAATGTTAAAGAGCCTGACAAAGATAAAGCACATTTTTATAAAAATTATATACAAAAACTTAAAGAAAAGAATCATTTTTTTGTAGTAAATTTAGAAAATGAAAAACAATATGTATATTACGATGATTCGGCATTAATAAAGCAGTTGCAATATTTTCCGTATATTCAATTTGGAGTGATTATCATATTTTTAGCAGTTGCATTTTTTGCATTTTCAAATGGACAAAAGTCCGAACAGAACAAAGTTTGGGTTGGATTATCCAAAGAGACGGCGCATCAACTCGGTACACCGATTTCGTCAATGTTTGCGTGGAATGAACTTTTACACGAGAAATACCCTGACGATTTACTTGTCGCAGAAATGGGCAGAGATGTTAATCGTCTGCAAATCATTGCCGAGCGTTTTTCAAAAATAGGCTCAACGCCCGATTTAAAAAAAGTAAGTGTAAAACAAACCTTATTAAATGCTGTTGCATATATTAATAACCGCTCTTCGGTGCGAGTGCAAATTCAAACGCATTTTGAGAAGGGCAAGGAATATTTTGCCGCATTGAATGTACCTCTGTTTGAATGGGTTATTGAAAATCTATGTAAAAATGCAATAGACGCAATGGACGGCTCTGGAAATATTGATGTTTTTGTAAAAAAAAGCGGAAACTACATTATTATCGACCTCCACGACACAGGCAAAGGAATTGAACGTAAACTTTTTCGCCGCATTTTCAAACCCGGCTTTACCACCAAAAAGCGAGGATGGGGGTTGGGATTATCACTTGCAAAGAGAATCGTAGAACAATATCATCACGGAAAAATTTTTGTTAAACAATCGACTCCCAATGCAGGAACGACTTTCAGAATTATACTCAAAAAACAATGAAAAAAGGATGTATGTAAAAGATATTTTTTGGTAAGTAGTAATTTTCAAAACCTGTATTTATCAATGCTAAACTATTTGATATTTATTTATTTCATGTATACTTTGAGTTATGGATAAGAAAAATAAAAAAGTCCGCTATTAAAAGTTAATTTTGTGCCGAAATACAGGCAATTAGCTTTGGTTAAATCCTTATCCAAAACACAGGTTATTAAAAGTTGCCTTTTGTATTTAATAATCATTTATTTGGGCTGTTTCAACTTTTTGGTTCATTATCTTAAAATTCCAATTATATTTTTTGTAAAAAATAAAAAATACAATCACACCGATAATCAGAAGCGAAATCAAATCTAAAACCGGATTGATTGCCTTTACCGAAAACAGGGCGTCTGTTTGCAATGCCGATGCAGAATGTGTAACAAAAAGTACCAAAAACATGTTATTAGCCGCATGTAAGCCCATTGAAAGTTCAATTCCGTCATCTAAAATTGCTATTAATCCGAACAAGATACCAAAGAAAAGATATTGGCTCATTGCGAGCAAAAATCCAAATTCCCTAATCTCAGGATTTAAAATATGCAATAATCCGAAAATTACCGAAGGAATAATCAACGCCCACCAACGGCTGTGCGTTCCTGCACCTATGCCTTGAGCCAGATATCCGCGCATTAATAATTCTTCGGAAGTGGTTTGAAACGGCACAAGGACTATCGACAAGACAATAAGTACGGCAAATTTACCCCAGTCGAGTTGGAAAACGTAATTGTCGTTGTGCCAAAAATAATCTATGCCCAAATAAATTGCCATTAACACAAACCAAGTTGCAAAGGCGAAGAAAGTTCTGCTCCAACGCACTGTTTTTGTGCCATTTACAGTTTCGGCAAAAGTTCTGCCGTGCATTGCCTGTACCAAAATTATTGTTACAATCAAAGTTCCTAATGGAGCAAGCATCGTAAGTCCAAAGGAAAGATTTTTCGATAACCCTAATTCGGATAAATCGGATAAATTCTGGAAATTAAAACCTTCAATTCCTCCGGTAAATATTAATTTGGCTATTATTACAATAAAAAACGGTATTAACCCGATAAGTTGTCCGCCAAATAATGCTATCAAAAATATCAGAAGATATTTCCACCACTGATTCTGCCCCTCAAGAGCGCGTTCTAAAAAATTTTTTGTTTCCATTTTTTATTATTATAAAATATTTTTAAAAAAATTAAATTAATCTTCTCTAAATTCTAAAATATCTCCGGGTTGGCAGTTCAACTCATTGCAAATTGCCTCCAAAGTTGAAAATCTTATCGCTTTTGCCTTGCCTGTTTTCAAAATCGACAAATTGGCAGGCGTTATATCAATTTTTTCGGCAAGGTCGCCAAGCGAAATTTTGCGCTTGGCCATCATTACATCTAAATTTACTATTATCGCCATAATTATCAAATAGTTAAGTCGTTTTCTTCTTTAATTTGCGTTGAAATTTTTAAAATCTCTGCAAAAAGCAGTGTTGCAACGCCCATTATCAGGTACAAATACGATTCTCCCATCGTGAAAACTATCTGATAATTTTGAAGTTCAATCATACTTTTTGCTTTAAAATATTCTCTGATATCAATAAAAAGCATAAAGGCAAACATGGCAACAAGCAGATATCCAATCCATCTTAATCTATTAATATTAAATGAATTAAATATATCATCTTTTACAATTGAACGAATAATTATAAAAACTAAAATCGGAATAAAAATCAAAATGAACAACATAGCAAAAGCAAAAATTCCACTGATAATATCCGCCAGCAATTTACTTGCCGTCATTTTTTGCGGCTTGATTTTAACCGAAATTGTGTTAATTTGGTCTTTGACGGTTACGTCGTCTTTTAGATTTTGCAGTTCGTCATTGTAACGTTCACCTTTGGGCTGCACGTCGAATTGCACGATTTCGTACAATCTGCCAATTTTATTTTTGGGTTGTTTTTGAACGGAATTAAACCCGTCCATAAAACCGCCCGAAATTTCCGCAATATGAGATGTCAAATTAAAACCCACAATTGCAATGTAAATTATTCCAAATAAAATCCCAATAATTTTTAATCTTTTATTCATAAAAAGGAAATATTAATTGTTATACAAAAATTATTTATCGAAAAACAATGTGCAAAAGTACAACATTTTTTTTAGATGACAAAATATTTTATTCAAAAAAAGGAAATAATTATTTTATAAAAAATATTTAAATTGTAAGCAATCAATTATTTTCTAACTTTTACCAACATTTCTAAGCACTTCTTTCCCAAACGATTTATTAGCCAATTCCCGATTACGCGGGCGGTAAGTTCCCTCATTCATTTCGCGCAGGGCAACATTGCAAAAAAGGCGGAACATTTTTGATTCCTGACTTTCATCTTTATAAAACGTCTCCCATGCATAATCATAAAGTTCCTGCAACTTTTCAGCGCTCATATTTTTGGGGTGAAAAACCACCTGACCTGCATTGTAATGATTCCAGTCGAAGTCAAAAATTCTGCCTTGCCGCAGATAGTCATCATAACCTTTTGTGTGAGGGAATGGAGTCATCACCGTAAATTCTGCCAAATCAAGGTCTATTTCAAGCAGAAAATCAATTAGACGTTTGATATTGTCTTCGGTATGATTGTCAAGCCCTAACAAAATTGTACCCTCAACCCCAATTCCGTGGTCGTGATAACGTTTTATGCGTTCTTTGATGTAGTTAGAAGTATCGTAAACTGCCTGATAAACGTACCACGCACCTGCTTGCGCCGCCAAATCAAGTATTTCGGGGTCGTCTTCAATCGTATGACTTATCCATTTCTTTTTTAATGGAATCATTTCCTTAAAAAGTTGTTTCTCCCACTCTTTATTTTGTGCCAGCGAATTATCAACAACAAAAAGTCGGTTGTTTTCTATCGTTGCCAATTCTTCAACAACCTTATCCATCGGGCGGGGACGGAAAGCACGCCCGCCCAAATACGTTACAGCGCAAGGATAACAACTGAAACGGCAGCCGCGCGAGGCGTGAAACAAATCGACCATTTGAACGCCCTTGTGATTGTATAAATCACGTCTGTATAGATCTCTTCGAGCAGGTCCAACGCTTTCAATGGGCGGATGTTGCAGCATAAAGTTATACACTTTCTTGAGTTCGCCGCCTTTGAAATCGTCCAAAACGGTTTCCATTCTTCCTTCAGCCTCTCCAAGGAAAACACTGTCGGCATGTTCCAACGTTTCTTCGGCGTGCAACATTGTGGCAATACCGCCGAAAATAACTTTTTTGCCCTGTTGCCGAAATTTGTCCGCAATCTCCCATCCTCGTTTTACCTGTGTGGAAAGCATCATTGAAACGGCAATCAAATCACAATCGTCATTAAAATCAATCTCTTCAACATTTTCGTCAATAAAACGCACATTCACGTAATCAGGCAACGCAGCAGCAAAAACCACTGGTCCGTGAGGCGGAAGATTAAAAGTTGTCTGTCCGGGAAGTTTAGCCCATTTTGGATAAATTAAAAGTAATTTCATCTGTTTTAATAGTCTTTATTAGAATTCAACATATTTAATCAATAATCTCGTTAATAATATTTTCTTTTCCAACGATTTCGGCAGCGGTGATTATTGCGCCGATTGTGACTCCGAGAATCCCGTGTGAATTGATATTTTGTCCTGTAAAAAAGAAAT
>WQYU01000080.1 GCA_009781075.1 Paludibacter sp.
ACAATCGTTATTTATCATCTATAAAAGATAGAATTGCCAATTTTTGGAAACTATTTTCACTCTCTTTAAAACCAAATAATTTACTGAAAAATATTTGTGTAATTAATTATTAGAAATTATATATTGAGAAATTATGCAAAAGATGTGAGTGGATTTTTTACACGCGTTTTGTCAAAAATCACTGCGGTTACGGCTTTACAATACTTAAACAAAATTAACAACAGACCTATTGGTAAAATTAAATATGCACTTATGTAATTCCGCCAACGGGTATAACACGAAAAATGGTCAACGTATTTTGGGACAAAACAGCATAAAAATTCGGTGCAAAACAATATAAAATGCTGTCAATAAATGTAAGTAAAAATATTTAAAAATTAAGTAATTTACTGATTTTTAAATATTTATTTGCGGAAAAAGAGGGATTCGAACCCCCGGAACAGTTACCCGTTCACCGCATTTCGAGTGCGGCCCATTCGACCACTCTGGCATTTTTCCTTTCGTTTTTATCAAAAAATTTTCGGGGACAAAAGTATATTAATTTTTTAAAAATGAAAAAAAATTTGTCAATTAAAAAAAAATATTTTACCTTTGCAGCCGTTATTTTTCAAATCGAAAATCTCTTTTTCGGTTTTTTTCATACAAACCAAAATATCATTTCAAATTTGTGTTAATTTTTTTTTAATTTAAAATTTAATGCAAACAATTTTCGAAAATTTTTATTTCCTTATATGAGTAATTACAATATCTTGCAACTTAATGCAAAAGAAGTTTCAGAATTGCGCACCATTGCTGCCGATTTTGGTATTCGTACCTATAATTTTGTAAACAAAGAAAAATTGATTTACGATATTTTAGATCGTCAGGCTGTTAGCAATTCGCAAAATCGCCTTTCTGGCAATAAAACGCCGCAAGAAAGCCCGCAAAAAGGGCAACGTAAAGGAAAAAAACACAACCAGCAAAAAAACAATAAAACAGAAAATACTGATAATAAGCAAGTTAAGGTAAAGTCAAACATGCTTGAAAGTCAAATGGCGGTAGAAATTGCAACGATTATTCCAACTGTACCAAATAACACTGAGACACTTACCGTCGCACAACCAACTGAATATACGAAAAAGAAGGGAAAGCACTTACAGCAAAAAAAAGGCGGACAGATAGAGGTAGTTGCCTCCGAAGTGCCTGTTACCACACATCAAGTGCAGCAATCGTCAGAAACGGAGCAAAAAACAGAAACTTTGCCTGTAGCGGAGATTCAAGCTGCAAGCAATAAGAAAGGTAAGCGTAAAATAATGTTAATTAAGCAAAAAGAGCGTATTGTTCCCGAAAGTGTTGCCGAAGAAGTTCAAAAAGCAGAAAAGGTAGAATTACCGAAGAATAATATAACGCCAGAACCTCAACAACAGTCTCAACCGCAAAATAAGCAAAATCAACATCATCAGAATCCGCCACAAAAACAGAATTTCAACCAAAATAAGCAGCAAAACGCTAATAATCAGAACAATAATAATAAGAATAATCAACGGCGCGAAAATCAATATGATTTTGAGGGAATTTTGGAAGGCACCGGTACACTGGAAATGATGCAGGACGGGTATGGTTTTTTGCGCTCAGCCGACTATAACTATCTTGCGTCACCAGACGATATTTACGTTTCGCAGTCACAAATAAAACTTTTTGGGCTTAAAACCGGCGATACGGTAACAGGTCCGATACGTCCGCCAAAAGAGGGCGAAAAATATTTTCCGCTCATTCGTGTTTCATCAATAAACGGTCGCTCACCCGAATATGTACGCGATCGCGTACCTTTTGAGCATTTGACGCCACTTTTCCCTGAAGAAAAGTTTCGATTATGTACAGGAAATGATGATACGCTTTCGGTGCGGGTTGTTGATTTGTTTTCGCCTATTGGTAAAGGACAGCGCGGACTGATTGTTGCGCAACCAAAAACAGGTAAAACGGTATTACTTAAAGATATAGCAAATGCAATCTCTTTAAATCACCCGGAAGTTTATATGATAATTCTGCTAATTGACGAGCGTCCTGAAGAAGTTACAGATATGGCTCGCAGCGTTAATGCAGAGGTGGTTTCTTCAACTTTTGATGAACCGGCAGAGCGACATGTCAAGGTTGCAAGTATGGTTCACGAAAAAGCCAAACGAATGGTAGAATGCGGGCATGATGTAGTGATTTTGCTTGATTCTATTACACGCCTTGCGCGTGCATATAACACTGTTGCACCTGCGTCTGGGAAAGTGCTTTCGGGTGGTGTTGATGCGCAGGCATTGCATAAACCGAAACGCTTTTTTGGTGCAGCTAGAAATATTGAAAACGGAGGTTCTTTGACAATTATTGCGACCGCATTAACAGAAACCGGCTCAAAAATGGACGATGTAATTTTTGAAGAATTTAAAGGAACGGGTAATATGGAACTCCAACTTGACCGCCGCCTGTCAAACAAACGTATTTTCCCTGCGGTTGATATTTTAGCATCAAGTACCCGTCGAGACGACCTTTTACTCGACAACGAAATACTTAACCGTATGTGGATTCTTAGACGTTATCTTGCCGATATGAATCCTGTTGAGGCAATGGAATTTCTTAAAGAACGAATGGAACGTACAAAAGATAACGAAGAATTCCTTTATACAATGAATTCATAATTTTTTCAATTTAATCGAAATACAGGTGGTAGTTGTGGAGTTTGTTATATTATTCTATAAAAAAATCAATATAACTTATTGATTTTTAATTCTTCGAGCCATTTCGGGGACTCGAACCCCGGACCTGTTCATTACGAATGAAATGCTCTACCAACTGAGCTAAAATGGCTAACATTAAACTAAAATTATATGAAAACGGCAGCAAAAGTAGTATATTTTTTTATAACACGAAAATTTTTTTTAAATTATTAAAAAAAATATTACCTTTGCATTCGAAAAAAAGCGACCTTTTAAATTTATGATTAACAGAATTTTAATTCGTATAAAAATTCTTCAAATTATTTATGCCTATTTTAAATGTGAAGATAAAACGTTAGAGGCAATAAAAAAAGAGATGTTTCATTGTTTTGACAAGGCGTATGAACTTTATTTTCACTTGCTTGCTTTGTCTTTGAATATCACAAAATTTTGCGCTGATAGAATTGAGTTACGCAAGAATAAATTTCGTCCGTCAGAGTCTGACTTGTATCCGAATTTGCGTTTCGTAGAAAATCGTTTTATAAAGCAACTTACTGTAAATATGGAGTTTAATGATTTTATTAGGAAAAATAAACTATCTTGGGCTAATCATGCAGACGTAATCAAAGAATTATCCGAACAAATTATAAATAGCGATTTTTACAAGGAATATATTGCGAATCGGACAACTGATTATGAGGGAGATAAAGGAATTTGGCGTAAAATTTTCAGACGAATTATTGCTCCGAGCAAATCGCTGGAAGAGGCACTCGAAGAGCAAAGTATTTATTGGACGAATGATGCGGAAGTTATTATTAGTTTTATTTTAAAAACGATTAATAAATTTGAAGAGGGAAATGGAAGATTTCAGCAATTTTTCCCTAAATATTACGATAGTATAGAGGATAAAAATTTTGCGGAAAAATTGCTTACAGCGGTTATTAATCGCAATAGTGAAATTACACAACTAATTGATAATCAAGCAAAAAACTGGGAAATTGAGCGAATTGCTTTTATAGATATTTTGATTTTAAAAATGGCAGTAGCAGAAGTATTAACGTTTCCTGTGATTCCAATTAACGTTACAATGAATGAGTACATTGAACTTGCAAAAGAATACAGTACCGAAAAAAGTTCTATTTTTGTAAATGGAGTTCTCGATGGTATTGTCAATCAAATAGATAAAGAGAAGAAATTGATTAAAGTAAAAAGTTTTTAGATATTTTAAAATTGATAATTTAGCGAATTTATTTTTAATTTATAATAATTAATTAATTTAATATGAGTATATTAAGTATTTTATTACAGGGGGGGCAAATACCTGCGACTAAATCCACTGGATTTGGAATGCAGGGTGTTCTTATGATGGTTGCCATCATTGCAATTTTTTATTTTCTGATAATTCGTCCACAGTCGAAGCGGCAAAAAGAACTTCAGAAACAGCGCAGCGCTCTCAAAGTAGGCGACAAAGTTGTAACTTCCGGCGGTATTCACGGGCGCATCAAAGAGATGCAGGACAGTGCTGTAATACTCGAAATTGCTGATAACGTAAAAATTAAAGTTGAGAAAAATTCTGTTTATCCATCTGCCGAAGATGCTGCTGCAAATGCAGGAACGAGATGATACGGCTATTGAAAAATATTTTCCGGAAAATTAAGGCATTTCTCTTTTCGATAAATGCTTTAACCTTTTGTGTGTTTTTATTAATCTCAGCATTAGCATGGTTTTTAAATGCACTTGACAAAGAACAGGACGCAACTTTTCGCTTGCCTGTAAGTTATATTGGAATCCCCAAAAATATTCTTATAACGGATTCGCTGCCGGAGTTTCTAATACTTAATATTCGTGATAATGGTCGTCAAATCTTTAAATATCAACGCAATGTGAATCAGCCGATGACTATTGACCTTTCTCGCACTTTTTACGAAAAAGGAGAATTTTCAATTACAGCCGATCAGTTGCGAGGGCAAATTATGCGTTATATGCAGCCTTCAACTGCAATTGAACGCATTCGCCCCGATACAATAACGGTGAATTACGAAAAACTCTCTACTGCGAAAGTACGTGTTATACCGGACTTTGATATCGAAACTGCAAGTCAGCATATGCTTTCTGCCGAGCCAACGGTGGAACCGTCTGAAATTACGGTTTTTGCACCGAAAAACATTTTGGATACATTGCAATTTATTAAAACTCAAAAAATTACATTAAACGATATGAAATTGTCAATCGATGTTAAAGCAATGTTAAAACCCGAACCATCAGTAAGATTTTCAACAGATAATGTTACTTTGCAGGTGAAAGTAGAAATGTTTACCGAAAAAACGCTGCAAATTCCGATTACGATAATAAATTGCCCTGAAAATATTTTAATTAAAACTTTTCCCAGTATTGTTGATGTGACTTTTAATGTTGGCGCTGATTCGTATAACAAAGTAAAAATCAGCGATATACAAGTGATTTTTGATTATCGAGACATACGCTCAAATGATAGAGGGAAAATATCTTTGCACGCTCAGGCACTTGCACCATACATTTCAAATATTCAAATCAAACCATCAAATGTTGAGTTTGTCATCGAAAAAAGATAAAAACATATTAAATACTTATAAAAATAATTAAAATTATGTGGCAACGAATTCAAACGCTTTTTTTGCTATTTACTGTAATTTCGACTTCGATAGCAGCCATTGTGCTTATGAAAATGGATAATATTTTCTTAGTAAATGCTTTACATAATATTTCTATTGTGCTCACAATTTGTCTTTATGCCAATATTGTAGCTGCTTTCATTGCAATTTTTACTATTTTTGTTTATAAAAAACGAAAACTTCAGATAGTATTTTGCAACATAAATATAATTTTAATGGTACTGATTTTTGCAATTTTTGCTTTCATACATATTAGTGAGATGAATTTTAATTTTTCTATTAACGAAATTTTTATTGCGGTCCTTACGTTTTTTTCATTGATTTTTGTTATTTTTGCAAAAAAATTTATTAAGAAAGATGAAAAAAAAGTTCGCGCATGGGAGAGAGTTAGATAAAAATTTTTGTTTAATTTATATATATAATTTTTTATGGAAAATAATGAAATAACACCTAACAATCAGATAAACATTGAATTGTCTGCAGAAGTTGCCGAAGGTATATACTCAAATTTGGCTATTATTTCGCACTCATCTTCCGAATTTGTGGTTGATTTTATTCGTATGATGCCAGGTACCCCCAAAGCAAATGTCAAGTCGCGTATTATTCTTACCCCCGAACACGCAAAACGACTGATGATAGCGCTCAGTGATAATATTTCAAAATTTGAAAAACAATTTGGGACTATTAACTTGCAGTCGCAAAACGGTAATATTCCACAAATGCCGCTAATGGGCTTTGGTGGCGGATTGGCATAATATTTGTAAAAGAAATCCCACTTAAAAAAAGAGTTTATACAATTCAAATAATTATTAATTATAATAATAAAATGGCAAAAATTACGGACCTTCTCAATTCCGATTTAGGAAAACAAATTATCAGCGGAATAGGCAAACAAACAGGCGCTACACAAAAAGAAACTGCATCTGTACTTGCCAATGCAATGCCTACAATGCTCGAAGGATTGCAAAAAAACGCATCGAAAGGAGGCTCAGATGGCATTTTGAGCGCTTTCACAAAACACGATGGTAGCATTTTCGACAATATTACCGACTTTTTGGGAAATAGCAAGCAAGTTTCTGATGATGGAAATGGAATACTCGGACATATTTTCGGAAATCAACTTGGATCCATTACAACCGGAATAAGCAAACAATCCGGTGTTTCTTCTTCTAAAACTTCCTCTATTATTGCAATGGCTGCTCCTATTTTGATGGGTTATTTGGGCAAACAGTCTCAAAGCAGCGGCGTAAATAGTGGAAGTGGATTAACAGGAATGCTTGGGTCACTACTCGGCGGCGGCGGCAGCGGTATCCTCAGTAGTTTGCTTGACCAAAACGGTGACGGCAAACTTGACATTTCCGATGTGGCGAGCGTTATTTCTGGCAATAACAAAAAGAATAGTGGTTCTGGAGGCATCTTAGATGGCTTGCTCGGCGGACTTCTGGGGAAAAAATAATGATGAAGGGAAAAACGGTTACAAACAAAAGATTCAACTTTTGTTTGTAACCGTTTTCACATCCTTAACTGCAATCCTGCAAAAATGGTATCGGGTTTGAGCGACATTACAGCGTTCATTTCGCCTGACATTGAAAAGCCGCATTTTTCGCAAATGGACTCAGACACGCCGCAATCGGCTGTTTTGCTACCATCAATATGAATAAAATTTGAAATCCAGCAATATTTTTTAAAATTCAAATCCTTCATATTTTTCAGCCCCGAAACAGAATTCATTATCGGGTAACCTTTTCTTTTGTATGCAATTACTTTGTCAATAATTTCAATTCGTTTGTCCCAGTCGAGCATCAAATATTCAGTACCTTCGTATGGAGTATGAAAATTTATAGATATTTTTTCAATATTCGGATGTTTTTTTGCAAACTCGATAGTTTCTTCTACGCTTGTGTAATTGAATGAATTGACCACCATATTGACACTCAGGTGGGGGTGGGCGGCTTTTTCGATGTTTGCAACAACTTTTTCAAAAGTGCCTTCACCGCGGATTTCATCGTGAAATTTACCGTATCCGTCCAAACTGACCCAAATACTGTCGGCTTTGCTGTCGGAAAAATCACGCTGTGCATTAGTTGTTATTGTTGTGGAAAAGAAACCAATTTTTTTTGCCAAAACAATCAAATCATTAAGATTTTTATTGTCGTTATGCCACAAAGTCGGCTCGCCTCCTTCAAAATCTATAAAACGGGCGCCTTGTTTATAACAATACTTTAATTCGTTTTCAATTTGCTCGTAACTCTTTGTGATTGAATTATCTTTTGCATAAATACAACAATGTTTACATTTCAAATTACACTTGTCGCTAATAAAAATCACTGATACTAACGGGCATTTTTTACCCAAAATTCGTGTCTTAAAAAACCAGAAAGGAAGATAAATAAATTTCATTTTTTTTAAAAAAATTAATAAATAAATACTCTGCAAAAATACAATATCTTTTGTTGATTGCAAAAAAGTTTAACTTCCTTGAATATATCTGTTTTGTTTTTTATGAAAAAAATCTTAATTTTGCATTTTTAAATTTTTTAGGTAAATTAATTTTTAAATGGATAAAAAGACAATTTTGGCTTTTGCGCTAATTGCGCTGGTTTTTTTTGTTTATACATGGGTGAATAAACCCTCACAGGAGGAAATTGCACTCCAACAGTATAATGATTCTATTGCAGCGGTTGAGCGTCAGCAACTTGCTAACCAGTTTTCCGACAGCATAAAATTGACTGATAATGCAAACAGCAGCAGTTTGATAAGTTCTGCAAATACCGACAGTGTTAATCATATTTCAAAATTCGGCGCCTTTGGAGTTGCTGCTGTTGGAACAGAAAATTTTTATACTCTTGAAAATGAATTAGTTAAAATAACTATTTCAAATAAGGGCGGGCGCATTTACAATGCCGAACTTAAAAATTACAAAACACACGACCAACTTCCGTTAGTGCTTTTCGACAATGACGAAAGCAACTTAAATTTTACTTTTCCGACAAGTGATAATCGCATAATTAATACTTCCGAACTGTATTTTGAACCGGTTGGCGAGATAAATACAGATGCAAATGGAAATCAAAGTCTCATTTTACGTCTTAAAACAAATACTGATGCTTTTTTGGATATTACCTATACCTTGCCAGCAAACGATTATATGCTCGCTTTTGGGCTAAAAGCAACAAATTTAAACAAAGTTTTGCCTCAAAATATTAATGCTTTAGATTTGCATTGGTACTCAAAAATTCGACAGCAGGAAGGCGGACGCACTTTTGAGAATCGTTATGCAAAACTCGAATACAAATTTAGCGGAACAGATGTTCAAACTATTAACGACAATAAAAGTGCAAACGAGGTTATTAAAATTAAGTGGATTGCTTTCAAAGATCAATATTTTAGCAGTGTTTTAATTGCTGACGATTGGTTTTCGGACTCAAAATTTACAAGCACTCAGGAAGACGAATTTTCTCCGTATTTGAAAAATTTTGATGCAACAACGACTGTTGCTTTTGACCCCACAGGTGCAAAAACAACGAATTTTCACCTCTTTTTAGGTCCAAATCAATATAAAATTCTAAGCAAATACGACAAAGGCTTGCCAAAAGAGCAACAACTTTATATGAATCGTTTAATTCCTCTTGGTTGGGGAATTTTCCTGATGCAATGGGTAAATCGCTTTTTTGTTATTCCACTCTTTAATTTTTTAAGCACATTTATCGGTAGTTTTGGAATAATTATACTTATTTTAACTTTAATAGTAAAAGTATTGCTCTTCCCTCTCACTTTCAAATCATATATGTCTGGGGCAAAAATGCGCGTTTTGAAGCCGGAAATTGATGAAATTAATGCTAAAATTCCTGCCGACAAACCACAGGAAAGACAAAAAGCAATGATGAGTTTGTATTCAAAAGTTGGAGTAAGCCCGATGGGAGGATGTTTGCCAATGTTGATACAAATGCCGGTTCTTATTGCGCTTTTCTATTTTTTCCCTGCTGCAATAGAACTTCGTCAGCAAAGTTTTCTTTGGGCAAAAGACCTGTCATCTTATGATTCTATTCTAAATTTACCATTCAATATTCCATTTGGATACGGAAGTCATGTCAGTTTGTTTTGCTTGTTGATGGCTATTACAACCATTATTTCTACAAAACTTAATCAGGCGGCACAACCGATGAACACCGACCAGCCGGGCATGGGAATGATGAAATGGATGATGTATCTGATGCCGATTTTCTTTTTATTTATTTTTAATGGATATGCATCAGGGCTGACATTCTATTATTTTGTTTCAAATTTTATTACAATTATCACAATGTATGTTTGTCGTGCTATGGTTGACGAAAAGAAAGTTTTGGCGCAACTGCACGCAAAACGAGACAGCAAAGCAAAAAACTCTACAGGGGCAAAAAAACTTTCTTTTATGGAACGATTAGAAAAAATGCAATATGAACAGCAAAAATCGATAAATCAGAAAGGTAAAAAAAAATGAATCTGTAATTGTATTATGATATGAGCGACAAATTTCAAAATACTCTTTACACAAACGATAATCTGTTCATACTCAACGGAATGAACAGCGGTTTTGTTGATTTGATATATTTAGACCCGCCGTTCAATTCAAAAAGGTTTTATTCTGCACCGATAGGCAGCCGTGCAGCGGGTTCGAGTTTCAAAGATATGTGGACTTGGGACGATGTTAACGAGGCGTATCTTGAAACTTTGGCAGGAAAATATCCTGCATTGACAACGTTTATTGCCTCAATAGGCGTGATACACAGCGATGCAATGAAGGCATATTTAACCTATATGGCACAGCGGATTATAGAGATGCACCGAATTTTAAAAGATACAGGCAGTTTATATTTACATTGTGACCCGACAGCAAGTCATTATTTGAAAATAGTATTGGACGAAATTTTTGGTAGGAGTAATTTTAGAAATGAAATAACTTGGAAACGCAGCACAATGAAAGGTGGTAAATCCAAAAGTAATCAATACGCAAGAAATCACGACGTAATTTTTTATTATACCAAAAGTAATGAATATAAATATATCAAACCATTTATCGATTTTTCGGATGAATACAAAAAAAGATTCAAGTATAATGATAATGATGGGAAAGGATTTTACCGAAAAGACCAACCGATAGGACCAAGAACTGAATCAAGAATAGAAGAATTGAAAAAAGATGGTAGAATTTTTACTGATACTGACGGGAAATTAAAAATTAAGCACTATCTAATTGATTACGAAGGTGTTGCTGTTGATGATAATTGGATTGATATTAAAGAAATAAACGTTATGTCCAAAGAACGCATCGGCTACCCAACTCAAAAGCCGCTTGCACTATTGCACCGAATAATTAAGGCATCGTCAAACGAGGGTGATATTGTGATTGACCCATTTTGCGGTTGTGCAACTACCTGCGTGGCAGCACAACAACTCAACAGAAAATGGATTGGCATTGATATTGAAAAGCAGGCAGTAAATATTTTGATTGAAAGATTAAGCGATGATGCAGGAATTTTCAAAGATTTTATAAATACAACCGATATTCCACAAAGAACTGATATACAGATAGTTGAGCCGACAAAGTCTATTAAGGAACGTTTATACAAAGAGCAAAATGGCGTGTGCAACGGCTGCAAAACAAATTTTGAAATTAGAAATTTGGAAATTGACCATATCATTCCAAAGGCAAAAGGCGGCGGTGATTATTACGAAAATTATCAACTGTTATGCGGCTCTTGCAACAGAAAGAAAGGCGACAGACCAATGGAATATCTGCGTATGAGAAGGGATAAAGAGGAAGAATTATTGAAAAACAAAATAATTTTTGGAAGATAATTATGTTGGAAAATTTTACAAATACCCTTTACACAAACGATAACCTGTTTATACTAACAGGAATGAACAGTAATTATGTGGATTTGATATATTTAGACCCGCCGTTCAATTCCAAAAGGTTTTATTCTGCACCGATAGGCAGCCGTGCAGCGGGTTCGAGTTTCAAAGATATGTGGACTTGGGACGATGTAAACGAAATGTACCTTGAAACTTTGGCAGATAAATATCCAAATCTTCCCGATTATATTGCATCAATCGGCGGCATACATAGCGATGCAATGAAGGCATATTTGACCTATATGGCTCAGCGAATTATTGA
>WQYU01000081.1 GCA_009781075.1 Paludibacter sp.
AAACAAATCAAACAAAAACTTGGCATATCAGGCGTTTTAACAAAAACGGCTGCGTGGAGAAGTTTAGACAAGGAGGAGCCTGCACAAATTGACTTGTTGATTGAGCGAAACGACAATGTAATCAATCTTTGTGAAATGAAATTTTCAAACAGCGAATTTGTGATTGACAAAGATTACGACAAAGTATTGCGAAATAAGCGTTCTGCATTTAAAACAGAGAGTAAAACACGCAAAACAATTCATATTACAATGGTTACTACTTATGGAGTAAAACGTAATATCTACAGCGGAAACATACAATCGGAAGTAATATTAAATGATTTGTTTGTGTGATTTTATCGGGCTGTAAGTATTATTTTTTTCATACTTACAGCCCGATAAAAAACAATCACCTGCATTTAACAGTCCCGTTCTGCCGAATTACAAATTCGGCAGAACGGCATTTTTACATCCAAAATCATTAATAAATGTTATATTTATATAAAATAATGTTAAAATTAAGTATTTTTCATTGTTATTAAAAAATATTGTTTTACCTTTGCAAAGTAGAAATACGTAGTTTAATTGAAAGCAGCACCTATGAGTGGCAATACGTGGTTCAAGTCCCGTCATATTTCTATTTTTTTATTTTTTCTCTAATGTTTAATCATTACTAGTTTAATTCTATGGCAAAAACCAAAGCAATTAGCCGCAGAGAATTTCTCAAAAAATCGGTTTTGGGGGTTGGCTCGCTTTTGCTGGCAAGTTCGTTGCGAGCGGTGGGAAACATCACCGAACTTTCGTCTAAAATTTCCTCTTCAAGTTCATCTCAAAGCCCCCCTGACCCAGATTTAATGAACCTTTATTGGCAAGCAAAGGAATATTTTTATAATAAACAATATTCTAACGCCGTCTCGCTTTTTACCCAACTTATTTCAAATAATCCGTCATCGCTTTTTCTTTATGACGGATTGGCTCGTGTTTATGGGGCGCAGCAAAATCTGTATGCAGCAGCAGAACTTTTTCGTCAAGGGGTGGCTTCAAATCCTCAGGACGCATTTTTTCTCCACCGCTATGGTATAAGTTTGCGTAATCTGTGTTTGGGTAATGCACCGGCAGCAAGTCAATTTGCTTTGCAAAATAATATCTCGAATCTTTACCAAACAGCAGCAGAACAACTTGTAATGGCAAATTCTCTGAATCCGAAAACAATCTTTCAACTTGATTTAAAGGATTTTGAGCGCCTTGCCGAAAAGTATAACAACAATTGGCATCATAACAGCCCAAAACTCTATTTATCAGAAGATATTATTTCTCAAATAGAAGTTGCAACATCTCCTGTTTTAAGCAAATGGGTTCAAACTCGTGCATCACGTCCCCCTTCCATTCCGGCAGAAGAAGATTATGAACATTCCGGCGGGAGTAGCGGCAATGATAATGGCAACGGCAACAACGGTGGACACGGGAAACACTCACACCATTCTCACAATCGCCAAGAGCAGCATGAGCGCGAACATTCCCAATTAAAAAATAAAAAACGCATTTTATATTCATATATGCGCAATAATGCAGTCAATAACAATACTGCCAAAGTAGAGAAATGGGGTGTCAAGATTCTTACAGATGATATGACCGACACGAACTCAGTTGGATATATGCGCAAATATTTCAAAAAGGGCAAGCATGGCGACCGCATAGTTGCGCTCAATCGTTATTTTTATAATAATAACAACTCTATTTACAGCGCATTAGCCCTTGCCGCCTCGCTTGTGAAATACAATAATGACATCTCTTCGTTCAATGAGGCACAGGAACTGCTTACGACAGCAAATGGGACACTCATCAATCTTTCCGGCATCGGAAAAGGTGCATATTATCATACTTTGGCACGAATCAGGGAAAAGGAGAACAATATAAGTCAGGCACGCGCTACATTGATTGAAGGCGTAGAAATGATGGACGGCAAGGGTGGAGTAGCATATACCCTGATGGAACATTATGCTACAACCTTTGGATACAACGAATCGGCAAAGGCAATAAATATTCAGAAAGCATTGTGCAACAAGCAGGTAACAGAAATAGACGACCCGATTTGGCAATGGATAGTAGAATACCGTAACTTTTTGAATGAAAATCAAATTAATAAAGGTGAAAAAATAAAGGCGCTAATAGCCCTTGCCAAACTTCAAGAATCTTTTAACGACAGCGGCTATAATGCAACTATTGCCGAAATTAATGATTTGAAAAACTCATAATTTTGTTATAAGCAGTAGGATTAAAACATTGAAAATTAGCATATTATTATTTATAACTACTAAATTATTAATTAAACACAAAGTATATGAAAAAGCCGATTTTTAGTTTAATATTTTTTTGTTTTGCAATGGTGCAAATGCACTCTCAAACCGGAACTACGGTTAATTTTGACTACGACGATGCGGGCAATTGTATAGTAAAATATAAAACGATAGTGATATACAGCCCGCCGGCGCCATCAGATGATAATGACGGACAACAAAGCGATTCCATATCGGCAGCAGATGGTTTGACGCAGGCTCCTGTGCAGATAGAAGACTTTGTGGGCGGGATAGAAATTTTGATTTACCCAAACCCTACTCGCGGCATTTTGTACATTGAAATACAAAACAACCATAAGCAAACACCTGTAACTTACGTACTTACGCAAAGCAACGGAAGGCATTTACTCGGCGGAACAAGTACCAATAATCCGCTTGTGCTGAATTTGAGCAGTTTTTCAAGCGGCGTTTATTTGTTGCGGCTTAGCATTAACGAAAAAACCGAAACCTATAAAATCATAAAGCAATGAAGAAAACATTATCTTTACTTACGATTTTTATATTTGCGTGCCTGTGTCTGCATGCACAAATCCGCCCTGTGGTAATTTCCGAAGTATTTTACGACTCGCCGTTAGAAGAGAATATGTTAACAAGTCCAAAAAACCATAACAACGGCGAATTTATAGAGTTGTACAATCCGACAACAGTAGATATTGATATTTCCGGATGGAAAATTACAGACAGCAATCCATCTTATTATGGGGGAGAGTTACCAACAACATATATATTTCCCCATAATACTATAATACAGGCAAGTAATACATTGATTTTAGCGTACAGATGTGAAAAAACAGATTTTCAACTTGAGGAATTATTTCCTAATGCCAATCTGTCAAATATTACAATTTTGTATCAAAACGTAATAATACTGGACAACAAAGGAGAAAAAATAACTTTGTTTAACAAGGCAGGTGATGTTGTTGATAGGATGTCGTACTGCTATAGTAAAAAGTTAGAACGAACCTCTACATATTGGAATATTCGAGCGCACAATGGAACTAATTCTAATAATTTAACGTCAATACAGAGAAGACAGGTAAGTTGGACATCGTCTTCCATAATTTTTCAAAAGAAAGATTATTATGTTGATGCTCCGACTCCCGGTATTGTTTGCTCCGAATTACTTGCCACATCGATAGATGGCTCGCTGTATCCTGCTGGCACAATAGATACCGGTTTGCCTGTTGGCACAATTTCGGGTACGGCATCTGTAAGTCCGACAGGTGCGGCAAATTACAATATCCCGATAGAACTTCCTGCCGGTACAAATGGCTTTGCACCCAATATATCCATTGCCTACAACAGTCAGGGCGGGTATGGCGCATTGGGGCTGGGCTGGGATATAGGAGGGCTGTCGAGCATTAGCCGAGGAATGCAGAATCTTTATTTTGACCAAAAAGCAAACGGAACAATTGACGGCACAACAATAACATTTAGCAATACCGACCAACTTTATATTGACGGGCAGCGGTTGATATTATTATCGGGAACGCATTTTGCCGACGGCGCTGTTTACGGTTCTGAGACCGAGAATTATGCCCGTGTAGAAATAAAACTAAACACTGAAACAAATAAAATCTACTTTGAACTTACCACAAAGGAAGGCAATGTTGCCGAATACGGAAAAACCGGCGATGCCTTATTAATAGACGGCGACAAGGTTATGTCCTGGCGAATAAATAAGCAAAAAGATGTTTACGGCAATGAAATAAAATATACATATCAGATAAACGGGCAATATCCGCAATCAATAAGTTATGCAAACAATCAAATAAATTTTGGATATATCAATTCCGATACTCCGCAAAAGCGCTGCATCAATGGATTTTGGTTGAGGCAGGAAAAATTGCTGGGTTCAATTAATATATTTGTAAATAACAACAATACAAATGGTTATTTTTTTAATTACAATCAAGCCGAAAACTATGCAAAACTTGATGCAATAACGCCACTTTATGGGCCTTTTATTTATGCTATCTTTTTAAAAAAACACTTTAATCCGATAAAAATTACATGGGGAGCAGAAAGCAGCATAGAAAAAGTTACTTTAAAACAAATGCCTGACCAAACTTTGAATAATGTGGACAATGGCTATATGTATTCAGGCGACATTGATGGAGACGGATATCAGGATATTATCACAGAGTGGACAGGCAACGAAGCCAGTCTACAAAATGGAAAGATTAACATAACCTTAAAAAATAAAAATTTGCTGGATACACCTTTTCCTCCTGTAAATGGTGCAGAAAAGTCAAAATTTTCTCAACTAATTGTAGGCGATATTAACAGAGATGGAAAAGACGAAATAATTCGGATGGCACCAAATAACATATTTGTTTATTCGTACAATGAAGCAAGCAACACATTATCACAAATACAAATGCTTTCATGGACTACATCAATGTACAACAACTATTTAAATAATAGTAACTATTCTTTAATTCCACTTATAACAAATTTGAATAATGATGAGTACCCAGATTTAGTAATTATTCCGTATATAAAAAATATAAGGGGCAAAGACAATGTTTATGTGTTTTCACCGTATGATGCGCAAATTTTCTACGGAAAAGACAACGGATTGTCACAAAAAGCACAAGCGATACAGGTATTTTCCGATCCTTGGGGCGACTACGTAATACCGATATTAGGTGATTTTAATGCGAACGGAAAACTTTATTTGACGCATTTAACTTATAATGATACACATAATATTAACCATTTGCCTAATATTGATGTTGTTGAAACAAATAAATGGAAGGACAATATCATTAAAGCAAGTAAAAGCCTTTATGGCAGCGCTTATACTTTGGATATTGATAATGACGGATTTACGGATATTTTGTTTAAAATGGGAGACGATGATAATAACAAATGGATATTGAAACGTAATAATGGAGGATATGATGTACAGCCAATTACCGAAAAATACTATACCCCACTTACAGCCTATTCGCGCAACAATAGTAAAAAACCGAACGAGATGGACTTCAGTATAGTTATCGACTACAATGGCGACGGATACCAGGACCTTATCATAGCCGATGATGATTACAATGGTAAAAGTTATAAATATACCAATTGGTATTTCTACAAAAATATCGGCGGCGATTTGGAAAAGGAAAAAGAAGAAAACTATAAGATGGATGTCGGTCTTTCAAGAATGAATCCCGTTGTTATGGATATAAATGGAGACGGTGTACAGGATTTGGTATTTGGCGATAGTCAGGGAACCGGCACGCATTACTTTAAAGCCTATACTATGCCTGAGGCTAATAAACACAATGTTGTGCAGTCTATTACCAACGGACTGGGGCAAACGGAAAAATTTGAGTATAAATATCTTTCAAGCGCCGAATTCAACAATGCTCCGCAGGATTTGACAACCGATATCAGGGATTTGAAAGCGCCGCTTATGGTGGTGGATAAATATACATCAATAGACGGAACAGCAACCGCTTACGATTATAAAAATCCTAAAACGCATATAAAAGGCAAGGGCTTTTTGGGTTTTGAAAAAATCACAGCGTATAACGGACGTACCAAGCAAAAAACAGTTTCCGAATATGAATTTAATACACAATATTACACTTCAAGTCTCAAAAAGCAGACCATAAGCATAGACGGTACAAATATCACCGAGGCGGTAAATACAAATGGGGTTATAAATGAGCATATTGTACAGGGTACAAAAGGTGAAAAACGTTTTATCCCTGTCGTAACCCAACAAACAATGACCGATAAAATAAGGAATTTTACTTCTACAACCGATTATGACTTTGACGATTATGGGGTGTTGCTTGCAAAGGAAACCACAGGCGGAGATATGAGCACAAAAACGGAATATCTCAACTTGCAAAAACGTAGCCCTGACGGATTGCTTGCCTATCTGCCTCAAACGGTGAGAGTTACAAATTCGCGCACAGGACAGGACAGTTACGTCTCCGAATCGTCATATACTTATGATGTTAATGGGAATATAATATCTTCTATTGATAACAAAAACACTTACGCTCAAACTCAAACCGATTATCAATATTTTACAACCGGGAATTTGAAACAGGTTACAGTTAGTCCCAATGGACAAGCGGCTCGCACTACAAGTTACGGTTATGACCCTTATAATCGTTTTGTAACCGAAAAAACAAATGTTTTGGGACAAAAATCATATACAAACTATGATGACTTCGGGCGCGTATTATCCGAAACAGGAATTGACGGAATAACAACATCTTACGAATACAATGTATTGGGGCAGTTGGTTAAAAAGACGCTGCCCACAGGAGAAAAAATCATCTACAATACTGAGTGGGGCGTTTACTGTTTGTATAAAACTACTGTTTCTTCCAGCGTATTAAACAACATCACAACAACTTATTACGACCATCTCGGACGGGAGATTTACAGCGAAACCACGGGATTTAAAGGTGCAATACTTTATACTTCAACAGAATACGACCCCGTTACGCTGAAACCTGCAAAAGTAGTTCAGCCGTATTATGCTGATGAGCCTCAAACCTATACAGAATACACTTATGATGATTATTTGCAGCGGGTAAAAGAAGAAAAATTCTTTGATGGAACAAACACTTTAATCACTTCGTACACCTACAGCGACCCCGAAGGTAAAATAACCGTTACCGCTCCAAGTGGAGTACAGACGGTTAGCACAAAGAATCTGCTTGGAGAGTTAACGCAGCGCCAGGACGCAGGAGGAACGATTAATTATACTTACAATGCCCTTGGCAAGCCTGTAACAATAGAAACCAACGGCGCAAGCACAACGATAAAATATGACGCGCTGGGCAGGCAGAGTAAACTTATAGACCCGAATGCAGGGACAATAACTTACGAATATTATGCTGATGGAAATCTCAAAAAGCAAATTAATGCCAACGGATATACCACAGAATATACTTACGATATTGCAGGGCGCACCAATTCAAAAGTCCTAAAAGAATCAGACAATGAACTTTCAATCGCCTCGAATACAACCAGATACAGTTATGTAGCAAGCGGAAACGGCATCGGGCAAATTAAAAGCATTACATTACAAGAAGGTAAAAAACTTGCTCATTCTCAAACGTTTACCTATAACGACAGGCATCTTGTTCAGACCGCAACCGACAATTACGACGGCAGGGCATTTGAGTTTGCTTACACTTATGATAATTTGTGGAGACCGGAAACCACGACCTCGCCTTCGGGGCTTGTAACAAAAAACTGTTATAATCAGTGGGGCGACCTTGAATGGGTAAAAACAGGAGAGGATGTGATTTGGCAAGGTACAGCCCAAAACTCAAAAGGGCAGTTTACTGATTATCAGGTAAATAACGGACAGATAACAACAGTAAATATCTACAACCTGCGGGGCGAACTGAAAGATATACGGACAACGCATGGTATTGATGTTATTCAGGACAATCATTATCAATATAACATACAGACAGGCAACCTGCTTGCGCGCAATGATTTGGCTAACGGCAGGAATGAAGTTTTTGAGTATGATGTTCTCGACCGCTTAACAAAAGCGTCTCTTAACGGACAGGTGCAGTACTCTATGAACTACTACCCGAACGGCAATATTAACACCAAAACCGATGTGGGGACGTATCTTTATGATACGCCGCGCCCTAATGCAATGAGCGGAATACAGAATGCCGAAGCGGGCGTGGATGTAGATATGCCTCAAATAATTACATATACGCCATTTAATAAAGTGAGCCATGTTGAGCAGGGAACAGAACAATACAATATATATTACGGATTGGATGAGCAGCGGATAAGAACCGAATATTATCAGAATGATGTTTTACAGAAAACGCGCTATTACTTTGGGAATTATGAATTGGATATTGATAAAAAAGGTAAAGAAGTAAGTACTGATTATATTTTTACCCCAAGCGGACTTACCGCAATGGTAAAAACGCCCGTTGCTTCATTTGGAGAATGCGTAACGAGTGAGTTATATTATGTATTTACCGACCGTCAGGGCAGCATAGAACGCATTACAGATATACATAACAATATTGTAAGCAATTATGCCTACACACCTTGGGGCGGACGGATATTATTAAGCGGCTGGGACATAACCGATAGAGGTTATACAGGACACGAACATTTGACTGCCTTAAACCTTATCAATATGAACGGCAGGATTTATGACCCTGTACTTGCAAGGTTCTTATCTCCCGACCCATTTGTACAGGCGCCTGACTTTACACAAGGATTTAACAGATACGCATACTGCCTAAATAACCCGTTTAAATATACAGATCCGAGCGGAGACTTCTTTTATATTGATTTGGGTGTTGGTTGGAGCAAAGATGGCGGTTTTTCGGTTTCATTAGGTGTAGGAGTAGGATTTAAAAACGGATTAAGCGCCGGTATTTCTATTGGTTACGATTTTGGAAACAACAGTTTCAGTTTTAGCGGTGTAGTAACTTATGCAGGATCTTATGTTTCGGCAGGTTATAACACACAATCGGGATGGAATGTTGGTACGGGATACAGCGTGGGCGCACAGATAGGCATCTTTAGCGTATCGGTATTTTCTGCAGGAGGAAGTTACAGCCAAAATGGAGGTTTCTCTACAAATATCGGTTGGGCGAATTATAATCAATACAGCGGATTCTCAATAAATCCGAGCGTTAATGTAAGTACAACTGCAAGGTGGAGAAGAGAGACAGAAGTTTTTGAAAGTGACGGCAATGTATTAGATTACGATGAAGATTCAAAATTAGCTTTTCCTTACGACAATGATCGGCAAATTAATAAAATGATTAAGAGGTATATTGATTATACAGACTTTTCAATTGTTAAAATATCTGCATTTGACCAACCTGCAGAACCTGAATTCAATAAGGATGGAACTCTCAAGAGAGATTATTACATAAGGGATAACAACGGCTATTTATGGAAAGTTATGAAGACAGGGCAAAGTCAATTAATTCTTGGTACTACAATAAAATATCAACGAGGTTGGAATTACAGTTCCTCAATATTGCTGTCCCAGATAAGAAATTCAAATGTGTTTATTAATACAATAAATCATGAACTTACACATGCTTATATCAATAGTCATTATTTGAAAAATTGGCGTGGCAGTGATGATGAATATAAAAGGTTTTCAGAATCAAGTGCTTATGTTGCTGGTCATGCTTCTGTTCCTTCTGTATTCCGAAATGGCATTTATCCGATTGTTATTCCTCCGAACTTGTTACCAAATCCTCCATTTTATATGTATATTTACCAGAATGGTTACTAATAAATTTTGTAAAATAAATATATGTTGGTTTTTGCTTGTTTCCTTAACCTTATCAATTACATCTTGTTACAAGGAAAAGAATGCAAAAGCAGCAACAAAAGAAATTTCAAATGATACTCTACAACTGATATCAGAATCTGAATATATAAAATACTGGGATAGTTTCAGTTATGCTTTGATTCAAAACGACACTTCTAAATTATCTCAACTTATAGATAATGATTTTTATGGTTATTGTAGCAGAAATTTAAATATTTCGGAAATATGCAATTTTGACTTGGACAATGACACCATTTTTTCTAAAAACCGCTTCATTAAAGAATTTATAAAATGTCTAAATCCTATTTATTTAGAATTATTAAAAATGTACGATATTCAACGGGATATTAAGCCAATAAGAACATTAGAACAGGCAAAGAATCGGTATCATTGTGCAAAAAGAATTAATAAAAATAATTATAGTATTTCTACATTGATTACATCTATAAACGAACAAATAAGTCAATACAATAAAATTTTTATTTTAAACACTCAAACATTGACTATATCTACATATGGAGGAAAGAATCAACCATATCAATTTATATTATACTATTATAGTGATGATAACGAAATTGAAACTAAATGTGTAAATTTGATGTTCAGAAAAATCAAAAATGAAATAAAACTGTCAGGAATTGACTTTTATTATGTATTATCCAGTGACGAGTAACACCATACACGGACTTTTTACTTATATCATTAACAGAAAAGATTTTAGTAATTCCATGAACATTCTAAACTTAAATAAAGTCATAATCACTTTTCTAATGAAGTTTTATATATTACTCTTATGAAGAATACACTGGTCATATCACTAATATCGGCAATTTTACTATTTTCGTGTGGTAAAAGTAAAAATTGTAACATTTCTAATACAGACATAAATAATTATGAAATTCAAACTATTGATACACTGCATTTTATCAAATATTGGGAATTATTCTCATATTCATTATTACAAAAAGATACAACAACTTTGAAATTTTTAATAAAAAATAATGTAAAAGTAATATGTGTCATAAATGAAACAAATCAAATAATGAAAACACATTATCCAGATTCTATGCAGATAAGCAAAACCGAAACCATAAAAGAAC
This sequence comes from Paludibacter sp., assembly GCA_009781075.1. Taxonomy (GTDB): domain Bacteria; phylum Bacteroidota; class Bacteroidia; order Bacteroidales; family Paludibacteraceae; genus WRGS01. The sequence goes on from WQYU01000081.1 coordinate 10,743, forward strand.
TGTTATATTCAACAAATCCGGTGTATTTCAATCTGATACAAGATTACAACATTGTCAAAGATTTATTCGGTAAAAAACCATATTTTTGTTATATTGAAAAACATGGTGTCAGATATGGAATAAAAATTCAATTTGACGGTAATAATGAATCTGTGGAATTGAAATTACAAAACAATATTGGTAATAAATTCGCTAATCTGTATAACAATTCTGTTTGTTGGATTTTTACAAAATCGAAAAATAATATTTGTTTAAGTGAAATACAGTGCTATGTCTTGGCAGGCGTTGATTAATTATAACATTTCCCGTCCCACCGCATTTGCAATGCGGTGGCGGGGAGTATAAGCATTTAAAATGCAGAAAAAAGAATTTTTAAATAAATAAATTAAAATAATAATAAATCAAATAAAATATGCGAATAGGATTTCAAGAGATATTATTAATAGCGTTTATAATTTTGCTGCTTTTTGGCGGCAAGAAAATACCCGAACTAATGAAAGGTCTGGGCAAGGGCATCAGCAGTTTCAAACAGGGCATCAAAGAAGTAGAAACCGACATAAATGAGGCGGTAAAAGACA
>WQYU01000082.1 GCA_009781075.1 Paludibacter sp.
TTGAAAATGCTGCAAAACCTCAAAATATTTTGTTGGATATAAATAAAATGAAGAATAAATCATTTGTAATAGATTGTGGCTCAGGTTGTGCAATGAGATATACAGCAGAAAATATCACACAAAATGGTACTTCAATAGATGTGAAATTTATAGTAGAGACGTATATTGATACAATACTTGATGAAGAACCTGATACTGCGAATTTTATTTTTATCTATAATGAAAAATATGAACTACAAAATGTAGAATGTGAGGGTGAAAGTGTTTTAGAAGGCTCTTCCCCTCCTAATCAAGAATCGTATAGGAAGTTTAGTGAAGATTTGTTGAAAGATTATGCAATATAAAATGAATATTGATGAAAAAAGAATTGCAGCAAATGACCCAAGACGATATATTTACTAATAATGATACCTTTTTTACTCTCAAAGAATTGAGTTGTGGGCTTTACAAGGACAAAGGGAGTCGGTTTTTGTCTTTTGCGATGCCCGTTTGCGATGCTAAAAGTGCAATGAACACATTAACGGACTATCGCAAGCGCTTTTACGATGCGCGGCATATTTGTTTTGCCTACAAAATCGGAACAGAAACAGCGCAAACACGTGTAAACGATGACGGCGAACCATCGGGTACGGCAGGGCAACCGATTTTGGGACAAATAAATTCTGCTAATCTTACAAACGTGATGATTATTGTTGTGCGCTATTTCGGCGGCATTTTGCTCGGAACAGGCGGATTACGTCAAGCGTATAAAACAGCCGCTGCCGATGCTTTGCAAAAAGGAGATATTGTTGAGCAAATCATTGAAAATCAAATAAATATCAAATTTGAATATTCAACATTGAATAATGTTATGAGAATTGTAAAAGATTATGATTTAAAAATAATAAATCTAAATTTGATGATAAATTGTACAATGCAAATATCTGTAAGAAAAGCGTTTACAGATATTATTATGAAAAAATTTAAGGAAAATAATATCTTTATTTTACAAGATTAATCAAATTGCCGAGGTTAGCTGTAAAAAGTTGTACCGAAACCGCTAACAAAATGACTCCAAAGAATTTACGTAACACATAAATCACCCCGCGCCCAAGTTTTTTCTCAATTTTATCAGTTGATTTTAACACAATAAAGACAATTATCATATTCAGCAGCAGCCCAATAATAATATTTTCAACCGAATAACTCGCCCTCAACGACAACAAAGCAGTAAAAGAAGCCGGTCCGGCAATCAGCGGAAACGCCAGCGGCACAATAGAAGACGAGCCGGCAGGACCATTGTTGTGAATAATTTCTATGTCCAAAATCATTTCCAGAGCATAAATAAAAATCACAATTGAACCCGCCACAGCAAAACTTTCTATGCTCACGTGAAACAAATTCAATATCCATTTGCCGGCAAACAAAAAAGCCAGCAAAATAGCGACCGATATCAAAGTTGCACGAATAGGATGAATTACTTCTCCTTTCTGTCTGATATTCAATATAATAGGTATTGCACCTATTATATCGATAATTGCGAAAAGGATAATAAAAACGCTAAAAATTTGTTCGATACTAAAATTCATAACTTTATGATTTTCTGTTAATTGTATTTATTTGAGTAATAATTTGTCTATTAATTTTATCCCGCTCTCTGTCGAAAATCCAACCCCATTTGTTAAAATATTTTATAATATTTAAAATATGTATAAAAAATAATTTCCCATATCCATAAGAACCACGTGTATGTGAATGAGTTACAGATACTTCCGGATAAAAAACGGTACGAAATTTCCTGTACATTCTGCGCGTCAAATCAATATCTTCGGGATACATAAAAAAACGCTCGTCAAATAATCCGATTTCGCGCAAAGCGCTGATTCTCAAAAACATAAAACATCCCGAAAGATAAGGTGCGTGCATTATGCGATTGTAACCGGAAGAACGCATTTCAAATTTTGCTGTTCTCTTTTTTGTCCAACTTTTTGGCAAAAAACGCCTCAAAAGCAAATCTGACGGTGTCGGAATGAGTTTGCAAAGGTACTGAACTTTTCCGTCAGGTGAAAATATTTTTGGCATCAAGAGTCCGATTTGCAAGTTTTCTTTCATAAAATTTTCTATCTTTTGCAAAATTTCCGATTCTAATCCGATGTCAGGATTTATAACCAAATGGAACTCAATATTCGCATCCTCCATCGTTTTTTTTATTGCAATATTATGAGCAGCGCCATAGCCAATATTCTGATTATTAAATATATAAACTGCAGGAAATTTTTCAAATTCTAAATTTTTTTCAGGCGAATTATCAATGAGAAAAATTTTGGAAACAACCGCAGAGTTGCGTAAATTGCGCACTAAAACCGAAATATCAGATGGCTTGTGATTATATAAAACAATTGAGGCGTTAAGCATATTTTTTTCCCTAATAAAATATAATCCAAAATTACAATTTTTTTAACATATAAACGTTATTATTGTGAAAAAATTTTGTTATCCAAATGAAAAAATATTTTTTACCAATACTAATTTTGACGGCAATTTTTGCGTTTTCCGCTTGTCAAAAAGATGATTTTAGCACCGACAGCAATTTAAAATTACAATTTTCGGCAGATACCGTTTCATTCGATACGGTTTTCACCACTATCGGTACTACAACCAAAATGTTCAAAATATATAATCGCAACAATAAATCACTGAGAATCAATAATATATATTTGGAAAATGCAAATTCAAATTTTAAAATAAATGTTGACGGTTCTGCCTCTGCGTCTGAGCAATTTACTGATATTGAAATACTTGCAAATGACAGTATCTTCGTTTTTGTAACTGCGAAAATTGACCCAACAAATCAAAATGCGCCATTAATAATTGATGATAAAGTTGTTTTTTCTTATAATAATAACAGGCAAAATGTTGTTTTGGAAGCAATTGGACAAGATGTTCATTTGCTAAAAAACTTTGAAATTATCAATGACACCACTTTTACCGCCGATAAACCTTTTCTTATTTATGACGACCTTCAGATTGCAGAAAATGCTACTTTAACCATTTCGGCGGGTGTAAAAATGTATTTTCATAACAATGCTGCGATTGTAGCGGAAGGCAGTGTGCAGGCGCTCGGTACGCGCCTTAATCCTATTCTTATGCGCGGAGACCGACTGGATAATATTGAATTTGCCGGTGCAGGATTGCCCTACAACTATGTTGCCGGGCAGTGGAGCGGCGTTTATTTATTTGGCGAGCAAACAAATAACATTTTTCAAAATGTTCGCATCAATAGCAGCGATATTGGAATTTTTATTTACAATGAAAATGCTGACCCATTGCAAATGCCGACATTAACAATAGAAAATTGCAAATTAACAAATTTTTCGTTTTATGGACTCTTTGTGTTAAATGCAAATGTTACGACTTTGAATTCTGAAATCAGTAATTCAGGTCAATATACACTCTTTTTAAATGGAGGGACTCACCTTTTTGTGCATACTACGATTGCCAATTTTTACGGAACAAATCAAAATGCCTCGCGTACTGATACATATTTTGCAGTTTTGATTAATGATTATGAAAATCTCTCTATTAATGGACAACAAATACCTGTAGCACATTCATTAACAAATTTTTACAATTCCATTGTTATGGGGGATTTAAAAACCGAATTTGAGTTGCTCACAACAGACCCGACAAGTTACGGAGGAAATTTTAAAAATTCATATATTAGAAAAAACGATATAGAAGATTATCCTTATTTTCAGAATATTACGTGGTTTAAAGAGGGCGATATTGTTTTTAAAAATACTGATTTTGTTTGGAATGCAAATGAAAAATCATATTATGACTTTAATTTGGATTCTATTTCACCAGCCCGTAATATCGGTGATATTCAATATGTTACTACAAATCTTCAATACGACCTCAATGGAAATGACCGCACAACAGATGGCAACCCGGATGCAGGGGCGTATGAATGGGTAGAATCTAATAATTAATAACTAAATAATGTTAAAATATTTTAAAATCTTATTTTTGATAATATTTTTTTCTAATTCTGTTTTTTCTCAAACTAAATCCGATTTGACTCTGCAAACAACGAGTGGCGTAATTTATGGAACTATACAAGTCCCTGATAATAAGAGCAATATGCCTCTGGCTATCATTGTCTCCGATTGCAAAACAGATATTTCCTTCGACCAAAACCTTCAAAATCAAGCACAAAAAGCCCTTGCCGACAGTTTGGTAAAACGAGGCATTGCCACTTTGCAATACGACAATCGCGGTTTTGGGAAAAGCACAGCCGCCGGCAGAAACGGTACAAATCTAACTATCGAAAATTATGTTGCCGACCTCAATGCGTGGATAAATCGCTTTGCAAAAAATCCTAAATTTACAAAAATTGTACTTGTAGGACACGGACAGGGAGCACTTGTTGCGATGATTTGCGCCAAAGAAAACAAAAATGTTAAAAAAATCGCTTCGCTCGAAGGTGCAGGACAGACCCGCGCCGACGTACTGTACGAGCAAATACAAATGCAGTTTCAAAATCAACCGCAAATCAAAGAAGTTGCCGAAAAATATATAGAAAAACTTGCCAAAGGAGAGATTATTGACGAGTTTGTACCGCAAAAACTTTATTCATACTTTCCTCCTAATTTGAATCGTTTATTTATTTCGTGGTTTAAACGCAATCCGCAAACAGAAATTGCCACGCTTACGATTCCAATTTTGATTGTTCAAGGAACTGCCGATGCACAAATTGCGGAAAATAACGCAACTCTGCTGGAAAAATCAAATCCTAATGCACGTAAAATATTGATAGAAAATATGAATCATGTTTTTCGTACTTGCTCTTCTACTCATCAGTTGTCGCAATATGCAGCCAACTGCAAACCGGACGCCCCTATCAAAACAGAATTATGTAGCATTGTTGCAAATTTTATTCTTGAATAAAAAAGTAATAAAATTTAAAGATTTCATAAGTATCTACCAGCCGCTTGTTGCGCCGCCGCCACCGAAACTGCCGCCACCAAAACTCCCGCCGCCTGAAAAACCTCCAAATCCACCGCTTCCGCTGGAAAAACTGCCGCCACCTGTTCCTCCTAAAAATATTGGTGTGGCTGTAAGACGCGGAAGTGTTTTATTTATCTCATCTTGATGTTTGCAATAAAGGCATTGATAGGTTTCTTTAATATTTCCGGTTGAAATATATGTTGGGTTTGCTGTTGTTTTTTTACTTATAAGGTGATAGGCGCGCGTTCCACAACTGGGGCAAGGTTGATATATATTCAATTGTTCATAAGGATAAACTGTTTGATTGTGGCAGGTATCACATTCAAAAACATCATAATCGACAGCATGCAATTTCTCTTCAAATTGTTGAGAAACAGTAAGATACTTATCTTCTTCCGATTCGGGAAGGAAGTGCATCAGTCCGTTACATTCACTGCATTTTATCGGCTGAGTTCTAAATTGTTTTATTTTTTTTCTTGAATAAATAATTGAAGGAATGTTACTTACGGGCATTAGCGGCAGCAAAATTGCGTACCAGCCGGTTTTTGTGATAATATATAAAATAAAAGCGCCGATAATTATCAGCATAAAAATTCTTAGATACACGATACTTTTATTGGTTTTCAAAGTTTGTACGCGGGCTAAATTGGTTGTTAGAGTAGTTTTTGTGCGTACATTATGCACGGTTCGCCGCATAAGCAAAAATGTTATCAGCATAACTGCAAAAAAACCAATTAACAGATTAATACTCAATGTCTTCCAGTCGGTTTTTTCACCATTGAGGTCTTCATCTGTGGGAATATAATCGCCATTTATCACCTCAATTGCGCGGCTTATTCCTGCAATCATCCCGGCGTCATAATCACCCTGTTTGAAATACGGAAGCATTTCCTGCGTTTGAATTCGCTTGCACAATGCGTCTGTTAGCGTACTTTCAAGCCCGTAGCCGGTTGCAAAATCAATTTTTCGCCGGTCGAGGACAAAAAGAACCACAAGCCCATTGTCGGAATTTGCTTTACCTACGCCTTTCGTCTCTTTTCCTATGCCGTTTTGCCCGATATTAACCGCAAAAGTATGTACATCGTTATCTTCAATAGTATTGACCGCCACCACAAGCACAAGCACACCTTTGGTAAGAGCAAGCGAATCAAGCATTGTATTTAATTGAAATACAGTACTTTCGGATAAAATTCCGTCAGGATTTGTAACATAAGAGCCTTGTGGCGGTTCGGGAATATCTTTTGGACTAAAGGCAAACAAAGATGTAAAAGAGGCTAATGAAAACAGTAAAATGCACAGTTTTTTCATATTTTTTTAATTCATTGATTTATATAATTTTACATCAAAAATTAAAGTTGAATATGGTGGGACAAATCCGGCATCTGTACTACCATATCCGATAGAATAAGGCAAAATAAATTTTATATGCCCGCCATCCTGTATCAATTTCAGCGCCTCACGCCATCCCTGAACGGACGAAGACATAAACAGCCAAGTAGAATCGGTGTTATCAAAAACGCGTCCGTCAATAAAATTGCCGGAATATTTCACGTAGATTAGACTGTTATCGTTTGGGCGGCGTTGATAGCCCGGCTCCAAAATTTTGTAAATCAGCCCCGTACTGCTCATTTGATAGCCGTCAGAATCGGAATAAGCAACTATTGCCCTATTGTACCAATGGTCATTAATTATTCGCCATTCCTCGTATTCATCTGATTTACAGGAATATACAAACAGTACGCAAACCGATATTAAACCAAAAATTAATCTTATTATTTTCACTTTTTTTATAATGTGTTGAAAATCAAATTAATATAAAATTTTACACAAACAATTGACTGCAAAGTTATAATTTTTTTATTAAACAAAACATTTAAAATTGTTTAAAATAAAGTTATCTCCAAAATTTTTTTCGTTTTTTTATTAATTTTAAAGCGATTGTCTGCTCGCAGACCAATAACCCAAACAATTTTATCCCCACTAATCAATAGCCATGTATTGTTTTTTTCAAAAATACTCAATTTATTATTAATAAAAAAATCACTTAGTTTTTGACGAGTTTTCATCCCAAACGGATAAAACCAATCTCCATTTTTCCATCTTCTTATTTTCAATGGAAATTTAATTTTATTATAATCTATCTGAATTATATTGCTACTTGTTTTAAGAATTAAATCACTATAATTAATAATTTTTTCAAATTTTAAATGAATCGGATTTAAAATTTCATTGTAATCTAAATCAATTATATATTCATCATCATTCTTATTTAACTCTTTTTCTTTGATAATCATAAACTCTCTATCTTTAATTAATTTATGAGTTTTTGAGTAAAAAGTTTTACCTGAAATGGAATTTAATGAATCAAATATTTGATTTGTTTGAGAGATATTAAATCCAAATTCTTTTAATATTTCAAACAAAATAATTGCTGTTTGTTGTTGTTCTAATAATTTGTCAATTAGAATTTTAACAATATCATTTTCGTATATTACGATTTGATTTTTTATATTTTCAATCGTTTTTTTATATATGTCATAAATACCATTAAAAACATTTATTTCTTCCAAAATTGTATCTTTTGCAGAAGGATTTAAAGTTTGTAAAAGCGGTAAAATTTCATTCCTGATTCTGTTTCGTTTAAATTTATTTTCAAAATTTGTACTGTCGGTTACAAAATTTAAGTTATTTACTTTAATATAATTTTCAATATCCGAACGATTTACACTAAGCAGAGGACGAACAATTTTATCATTTTTTACTGAAATTCCACGCAAACCTTTTAATCCTGTTCCACGAATAATATTTAAAAGAAACGTTTCAATATTATCATCTTTATGATGAGCCACTGCGATTGCCTGTGCGTCCATTTGGAGGAGCAACTCTTCAAACCACTGATAGCGCAATTGACGTGCAGCCATTTCGATAGATATTTTATTATCTTTTGCAAACTGTTCTGTTTCAAAATGTTGAACAAACAAAGTTACATTATTTTGCCTGCAAAGTTCCCTGACAAAATTTTCGTCTCGCTGCGATTCATCTCCGCGAAGTTGAAAATTACAATGCGCCACAACACATTCATATTCAAGTTTTTGCAAAATATCGAACAAAGCAACCGAATCTGCACCGCCGCTCAGAGCAACAATCACAGGTTTACTTTTCACAAGTAAATTGTTTTTTACAATAAAAGCAGCAACTTTTTGTAACATAATTATTTGAAAAAATTTTTACAGAACAATTTTGATTACAAATTTTTAATCCTCATCTTCCGGTTTGTACGGAAAAAGTTTATCAATGCCTTTGCTGACAAAAATGAAAATTATCATCACCACAAAAACGATTGAAAAACCGATACCCAAAATATCAAGCGCTTTTACAAAAGTCGCCTTATTGTGATTAAAATTGAAATTCAATTTTATTTCTGCATCGGCAGCAGATGTGTTTTGTTTTGTTAGTTCATTGCTGTTCAAGGTATTAACCACTGTATTACATTTTTTATCACATTGCTGATTTCCCATTTCTGCGCAATGTTTTTGGCAATTAACAGCCGAAGAATCTGTCTTTTGATGCGGCACTTCTGCCTGCATTTGCACAGAAAATACCATTATTGCAGCAAATAACAATACAGCCATTTTAAATATTTTATTATTTTTATTATTCATAATAAATTAGCATTTAGAGATTAAAAAAATTAAGCGAATAAAGGAACTAACATTAAAATCAGTCCGCCTACTATAACTGAGCCGATTTGTCCGCCTACGTTTGCCGAAATAGCGGGCATAAGGAGATAGTTGTGCGGGTCTTCTTTTAAGCCCATTGAGTGAATTACGCGAGCAGACATCGGGAACGCCGAAATTCCACAAGCGCCTATCATCGGATTGATTTTTTCATCCTTTTTAGTAAATTTGTTTATCAATTTTGCAATTAGAACACCGCCCGCAGTGTCAAACATAAAGGCTATTATTCCCAATCCCAAAATCATAAGAGTACTCGGCTGTACAAAGTCCTTCCCTGTCATTGTGCTGGCAATGGTAATTCCGAGCAAAATGGTAACTATATTTGCAAGTTCATTCTGCGCCGTTTTTGAGAGTCCGTTAAGCACTCCACATTCACGAATTAAGTTGCCGAACATCAAAAAACCAATCAACGCAAGTGAAGACGGCGCAATAATTCCAGCCAAAATCGTTACGGCAATTGGAAAAATAATTCTCGTTGTACGCGATACTTTTTTGTTCGCATCAAAATTCATTCTTATTTGACGTTCTTTTTTGGAAGTTAGCATACGAATAATTGGCGGTTGGATAATTGGCACCAGAGCCATATATGAATATGCTGCCACAGAAATCGGTCCTAATAAATTTTTAGCAAATTGCGTAGCAACAATGATAGAAGTTGGTCCGTCCGCAGCGCCGATAATGCCGATTGATGCCGCTTCTTTGAGATTGAAACCGCAAAGCGTTGCCAAAATCATTGTCATAAAAATGCCAAACTGCGCCGCTGCACCAAAAATCAGCAACATTGGACGCTGAAACAAAGGTGAAAAATCAATCATTGCGCCGATAGCAACAAAAATCAGCAGCGGGAAAACTTCCGTTGCGATACCCGCTTTGAAAAACACATTGAGCGCACCGACAATTTCTTCACCACCTTGAATTTGTGTCAGAACGGCAGAAAATGGAATATTTACTAAAATCGCTCCAAATCCGATAGGCAAAAGTAAAGTCGGCTCATACTGCTTTTTTATTGCCAAAAAAATCAGGAAACAGCCAACCAAAATCATTACCAAATTTTGCCAAGTCATTCCTGCAATAGCAGGCATTAAATCAGAAAAACTCATTTTTATCTTTTATTTATTTTTTTTATATAAAATTATTTTTAATTATTCTGGCAAATGTTTTTTCATTTTGTTTTCCTCCCTACGGTCAATGTGAACCTCGTTTGATTTGGCAATTTCCGACTTCAATTCTTCAATTTCCTTTTCTTCTGAAATCAGCATCGACATCAGAATTGAAAAAGCAAGCGTAAAAATAATCACGGCGAGCGATACCCACGAATGTGCGTGGAAAAATTCTGCTATCGGGTCAATGAAACCCAACAACATTTTTATTCCAATAAAAAACAAAATAAAACAAACTCCATGTTTGAGAAAACGGAACATTTTCATTATTCCTTTCAAGGCAAAAAACAGCGACACCAAACCCATAACAGCGAATACATTTGACGAAACAGCCAAAAAGTTCGCTTCCGATGGACTTAAAATGCCCTGTTCGCCTTCGGCAATAACTCCAATAATTGCAGGAATAGAATCGACAGCAAAGAGTACATCTGTTGAGCCGATAACCAAAAGGCAAAGGAAAATCACTGTAATATAACGTTTCCCATTTTCTTTTATAAAAAAATGTGAAGAATGTTCGTCGGGATAAATAGGGAAAATTTTTGAGGCAATTCTATATAGAATATTTGCAGAAGGGTCAACTTGGTCTTCCTCTTTTGAAACAGCCATTTTCCATGCAGTCCAAATTAATATCACTCCAAAAATATAAATTACCCATTCAAAACGTTGTACAAGCGACATTCCCACAAGAATAAACAAAATCCTTAAAATGATAGAAATCAAAATACCCGTTTTCAGCAGTTTGGGCTGATTGTGTGAGGCGATTCCCATCATAGAAAAAATCATAATGAAAACAAACAGATTATCTACCGAAAGCGAATATTCGGTAAGATACCCTGCAATAAATTTTATTCCCATTTCGGTAGAGGTTTTTACTGCAACTCCCTCATTTTGAGGGAAGAAGAAATAAATTGCCAAACCAAAAAGCAGCGCCACAGAAATCCACACGCATGTCCAGCGCAATGATGCTTTAACAGAAATTTCGCCTTTGCGATGGTCTGTAACATATAAATCAATAATATATACCACAATAAAAATCGCAACAAATGTGAGCCACCAAAAGATAATTGACATATAAAATTAAACCTGAATACTGAATTATTAACAAATTAAAAAACATTTACTGTAAAAAATTTCTTTCATAGTGCAAAAGTAATATAATTTTTTCAGGAAAGTTTTTTTAATTGAATTTAGGATATTTTATCCCAAAATGTCCATTAGGATAATTGTTAACAAATATTTAATTTTCTAATGGACACCATTAGAAAATGTTATCTGTAATGAATTGATAATTAGCGCATAATTTTGCATTAATTGTTCAAA
>WQYU01000083.1 GCA_009781075.1 Paludibacter sp.
AAAATGTTATCTGTAATGAATTGATAATTAGCGCATAATTTTGCATTAATTGTTCAAAAAACACGAGAAATAAATGTTAATAATGCATAATTTAACATTTGAGGTTCTAATGGACATTTTGGGTTTATCCCCTGATGTTTGCAACTTTGAACAAAAAAAATTCATATCATTTACTCCTCTTGATATAAGCGAAAAGGGAACGGAAAGTAGCAACTATTACGGTAATAGGCATGGAAACAACATCAATGTCACCAATTTTTATTAGCAAATCGTCCGTTTTTGTTTTTCATACAGGAAGAAAGCAAAGGTGTATGTTGTTTATGGGAAAAATAAATAATCCGCTGTACGAATAAACAGACAAACAGATTTTTTATTTTATTGCATGATAAAAAGCGTCAATTGCAGAATTTACTTCGCGCAAATCGGCTTCGGTTGTGTATGCAGTATCTTTATTTTTGTTTATCAAAAAAACAATATTGTCAATCACGTTGCGCACAACGCCTGATTTTAAGTGTAATAATTCGCCAAATTCGCTGTCAATTTTTTCTATATTCAAAAAATATTTTTCTTTTACAAAAAACAGGAAATATTTTATTTTTTTTGCGATCAAATCATTGTGTTGATGATTGTTAAAATACAGATTTCCAATGGTTTGAGTAAACTCAACGCTTGTATTTTGCAATGGTTTAATAATCGGAATAATACGTTGAGTGCGCTTTCCGAAAAATAACAAATACAACACGCCGGCAATGAGCAAAATTATCCACGCCCAATACAAAGGAGGATTATTGAAAATGTGCGAAAGAATACTTTCAGGCGGCAGATTAATGGATTTTTTGTATTCGTCCCAAAAAATTTTATTTTTATCAATATAATTTATACAATTAATTGAATATGAATAAGTTGAATCATTCAATAGATAATAATTTGAAAATGCTTTAGGACAAAGATTAATGTAAAAATTCCCTTCACCATAAGACTGTTTTATAAAGTTGATTTTCTGCGAGTTATTTGCTTCAAAATAGCCCAAAATAGTGGTGTTAGCAGTATCAATTTTTGAAAAAAAATCCAAATCCTTATTCTTCGAAAAATAATAATCTTTTTTTCCGAAAGAGGCATTTGAAAGGCAATATTTTATGCTACTGAAACTATTTTCATCAGGAAGCATAAACAAAAAATCATCTTCGCAATTGAGCGAATCGCGGAAATTTTTCGGCAAATTATTGGTTATCAAAAATACATCATTACCATTTTTTACAAATTCCAAAAGTTCGTTTTGGTCGGCTTGAGAAAGTGAGTTATAATTTTGCAAAATAAAATACACGCTATTTTCAATATCATAAAAATCACTTAAATTTGCTGCAACTGTTTTATTTTCAATAAATTGTATTTTTTTTTCAGGGAAAATTTTAGGTATTTCTTTCGACAGGACATAAGACCCGTAAGGAATTTTGTCGTGCGAAGAATACGATTGCCGCCAGTCAATCGGCTTGGGTTTATTATATTCCAAATACATCATCAAGCCCACAACTGCCACAAATACAGCGATATATATAATTAATTTTTTATTCACAAAAAAAATAAAGTAAAAAAATTGGAACCCCTTTTATTTCACGGTTTTCATATTCTGTTGCGAAAAGAAATTGTTTGCTATTGCAACGTTAAATCTTATAATTTTAATTGTTACTACTGTTTTATTTTGGGGCTTGTCGGCAGGAATAATTTCCATCACTGAGGGCAGTTTGCGTCCGTCAAAAGTTTTGACATCCGAAGATGTATGTGTTTTAACGAGTGTATTATCTTCGTCAAAAAACTGGATTTGCATCTCAAAACTATCGTCTATTGAAATCCACATCAACACTTTACCCCAAACCACGCTGGCATTGGCAAGCGGCGTCAATTCGATTTTATAACACATCAATCCGCTAACCGTTTCTTTTCCAAGCAGTTTGTGTGTAAAATCTTTAACAAACGAAGATTCTTTGAGAACATCGTCATTAGAAAAATCGCTGCCCATCCACCCTTGGCTCATCATTGAGGATGGCATTTTGATAAGTCGCTGTATTGCAGGATTCCAACTCCACATATTATTGCCAAGTCTCATAAAACTTTGTCCTTTTTCGTTGGCGGGGGCGGTAATCAGTGTCAGCGAGTTGCTCATTTTGGTGTCTGCCCACGATTTAAATTCGACTGTGCGTGAATATTTCGGGCGCACAATCTGCATTGACATTTCACTATACGAAGTATTTTCGCCTTTGATAAGGTTTTCGGCAGCGCGAACAATTTCTGTCGCATCTTGCGCAGCAACAAAAATCGGCGCCATTGCCAATAAAATAATTACAAACTTTTTCATTTTTTTAAATAATATATTTTTAAAACAAAAAGAGTGCAAAATTATAAATAATCTTTGGTATTGCGAAACATAATTATTTTCTAAAAAAATACCTGTTCGATAAAAATCAGGCACGTTTTTTGTTAGAGGGAAAAACAAAAAATTTAATAGATAAAAAAATATTGAAAAATGATGAAAAAATACATTTTTTCTTTGGTTTTTGTGTTCACTTTTTTTTCATGTACAGAATTGTTGCAGGTTGCAAGTACTGTTGGTACAAGCGTACTGACTAACGGAGCGGTATCAAACGACCAAAACGTTGCCGGGTTGAAAAATGCTTTAACTGTGGGAATCGGCAGTGCTGTTTCCAATTTGGGCAATATTAACGGCTTTTTGGGTGATGCTGCTCTCAAAATTTTGCTGCCGCCTGAGGCGCAATCTATTGTGGATAATATTAAAATTATTCCCGGTGGGCAAGACCTTGTAAATAAGGCAGTTGAATCGCTTAATGCAGCCGCTTCAGACGCTGTAAAATCGGCTACGCCAATTTTCACAAGCGCAATTACGGGTATGACAATTGCAGATGGAGCGCAAATCCTTTTTGGTGGAAAATCGGCGGCTACCAATTATCTTAAAAGCAAAACATACAATCAGTTAACTGCTGCTTTTGCTCCAAAAGTTAACGATTCGCTTGGCAAAAAACTTATTGGCAACACATCAACATCGCAGGCGTGGACATCACTCACAAGCGCCTATAACCAAGTTGCAGGCACTGCTGTCGGAGCAGTTGCAGGAATGAAACCTGTAAATGTGAACCTTGAACAGTATGTTACGCAGAAGGCGTTAAACGCTCTTTTTGTGAAAATCGCTGACCAAGAAAATTCAATTCGTACAAATCCACAGGCTCGAGTAAATGATTTGCTCAAAACTGTTTTCGGACAGTTGGATTCAAAGTGATTTGAGTTTTTTGGCAAACGCATAAACACTAAATAAAGAAATAGTACCTTCAAAAATTCATCCGAATTTTTGAAGGTACTATTTTCTGCAACAATCGCAATATTGATTTATTAAAATAATCCTTATCAAATCATTGCTTCGATGTTCCATACAAAAGCGCGGATACCGAGAATTTCGGAATCATTGTCAATTTGTTTGAGCGTATCAAGGATTGGTTGCACTTTTTCATCTTCAACAACAATTAGCATCGTGTCGTTGAGCGCAGGCCATGCGTGTGTGCCAAGATGAGGTTCGCCACCGCGACTGCCTCTGCCGTTGACATTTTGTACCTGCGTAAATCCACGAACATTGTGAAGACGCATCATCTCTTTTACTTCAGGTTCCAATGCCTGTTCATATATTATTAATATTGATTTCATCTAAATAATTTGAAATAATTATATATTTAGTGTTTAATTTATTTTGGCGTATTTTTTCTCCAATTTTCTACGATTGCGTTTTACGCCTGTACCTGCAAATATCGTGTATAATGAAGGTACAAATAACAGTGTTAAAATTGTAGAAAAGGTAAGTCCGCCCACTACGACTACAGCCATAGGTTGCCACATTTCGGCACCTTCGCCATTACTTATAGCCAGCGGAAGCATACCAAGAATGGCTGTAATAGAAGTCATTAACACAGGACGCAATCTTGATTCGCCACCTCGAATGACCGCATGACGAACGCCCATTCCACGCTCGCGGTTCAGGTTAATGTAGTCAATCAGTACTATGCCGTTTTTCACCACGATACCCATCAACATGATTATGCCTATCGCCGACATCATATTGAATGTATGCCCCGTGAGCCACAAGGCAATAATAGCTCCGGACAAGGCAAACAATATTGTAAGCATATTAATAAACGGATATGTGAGCGACTCAAACTGAGATGCCATTACCACAAACACAAGCAGCAATATTAGCGCACCAAGCATCAACATGTCATTATTGGAATCCTGCATATCCTGATAAGAACCGCTGTAAGCAATGCTAATATCGGATGGCAATTCCGTAGCATTCACAATTTTTTTTGCGTCTGCTACAATATCGCTCAAAGGTGCGCCGGAGGCAACTCCTGCAACCGTAATTAAGCGCTGGCGGCTTTTGCGTTCTATTGTTGGCGGAGTAAAACGTTGAACAACAGTACCTAAATCGCGAATTTTAACCGCTTGTCCCATCGGGTTGTAGATTAAAATATTTTCAATATCTTCTATTGAAGTACGATACATTGGCGCATTCACAACGCGAATATTGTATTCGTCGCCATCTTCACGATATAACGAGGCAATACTACCACTCATACGATTTCGCAGAAAAGTGGATGCTGTGGCAAGATTCAAACCATTCAGCGCAAGTTTCTCACGGTCGAAATCGACCTGATATTCCGGCTGATAGTCCGACCTGCTGACAGTAATATTTTTAAAACCTTTGATGGTTTTAAATTCTTTTGCAAATTTAGCCGCAATGGTGTCGGTTTCGGTAAAATCGTAACCATACACTTCTACATTCAAAGTTTGTTGTCCACCGGCTGCCTGCATTCCGCCTCCGGCAATAACATTCACCTTTTTGATATCCGGAATATCATTTAAATAAGAACGAATATTGTCTGCAATTTCAAACATTGATATTTTACGATTTGACTTACTTACCAAGCGGACGTTAAACGAAATCAAATTGTCTCCGCTATTTCTCAAAAGCGCATAAGTATTGTCTGAACTCGGCAGTCCTGTTGAAAAATTAACAACCTGTACTTCATTTTTGTATTTTTCTCTAATATATTTTGAAATTTTTAATGCCAAATTACAGGTAACATCGTTGCCCACACCTATTGGCAATTCTACGGTTGCCGCTATAGTCGCATTGTCTGAAGCCGGAGTAAATTCCGCACCGATTTTTCCCGTAACCATCGGCATCAAACTCAAAATAAAGATAAGCACACCTAAAA
Organism: Paludibacter sp.; assembly: GCA_009781075.1. Taxonomy (GTDB): domain Bacteria; phylum Bacteroidota; class Bacteroidia; order Bacteroidales; family Paludibacteraceae; genus WRGS01. Next base: position 5,277 of record WQYU01000083.1, read on the forward strand.
CGACGGTTAATCCGCGATGTAAAGTAACCCAACTTACTATTCTTCCGTAAAATTTATCCAAATTGTTAAGTCCTCTTTCTATTGGACCATAAACGGTATCAAAAAATTTAGAATGTTTTAAATCTTTTTTCATAAGTTTTGACGTCATCATTGGTGTAAGCGTAATAGCCGCAACCAGCGACATCGTAATCATAATGGTAACCAACCATCCAAGCACTTTGAACATAATACCTGCCATTCCCGACATCATTGTAAACGGCAGGAATACTGCTATCAAAGTCAACGTGGAAGCCACAACTGCCAGTGAAACCTCGTTTGCGCCCTGAGCAGAAGCGCTCATAGGGTCGGAACCACGCTCTATATGTTTGGTTATATTTTCCAAAACTACAATTGCATCATCTACTACAAGTCCAATGGCAATAGTCAAACCACTGAGTGTTATGATATTAAGCGTTCCACCTGTTACAAACAGAAAAATAAATGACGATACAAGCGAAACAGGAATGGTTACAATAATAATGACTGTTGCTCGCCAGCGTCCAAGGAAGAACATCACAACCAACATCACAAAAACAAATGCCAAAATAACGGTTTCTTCCAAACTTCTGATAGTATTGTTGATATTAGTGGAAGTATCCATTATAACATTTAGTTTCACATCGGACGGCAGACCTTTTTGTAATTCGGGCAACATAGATTTTATTTTGCTGGCAATCTGTACTGTATTTGCTCCCGACTGCTTCTGTATAACTATCGTAGCGCCTTGTACTTCGTTGGTAAACGACTTTTGTATATGTTCCTGCAAACTGTCGGTTATCTGCGCAATATCTTTTAAAAATACATTTTTATTTCCGACAGTTCCCACAATAACGCTGTCCAACTGTTTTGGCTCCGTAAACTCACCTTTGACACGCAACGAGTATGAATTGTTGCCCACGTTGATAGTTCCTGCGGGAGTGTTAAGATTAGCGGCTGCTATATTTTGCGAAATTCCTTCAACAGTCATATTGTAAGCAGCCATTTTGTTCGGGTCAACATACACAAGAATTTCGCGCTCGGGAGCGCCCATAATCGACACAGCGCCCACTCCTCCAACACGTGCCAACTGATTGGCGATTCCATTGTCAAGAATTTTGTACAATCCGGGCAAACTTTCTTTTGCCTGCGCCGAAATCATGATAATGGGAATCATATCGGTACTGAATTTGAAAATAATTGGGTTTGACGACCCTGCCGGCAATTGCATTTTGATAAGTTCAAGTTTGTCGCGTACATCATTGGTTACCTGGTCGATATTTTCTCCCCAATTAAATTCAAGTGTTATCACAGATGTATTTTCTCTCGATTGCGAAGTGAGCGTTTTCAGATTTTCAACCGTATTAAGTACTCCTTCCATAGGGCGCGTAACGTTGGCTTCAATGTCTTCTGCACTTGCACCCGGATAAGTAGTGATAACCATCAAAGTGTTAGTGTCAAAATTGGGGTACAAATCAATAGGCAATTTCGTAAGAGAAAAAATGCCCATTATCACTATTGCTATAAATATTAATGCGGTAGAAACAGGATTCTTTACCGCAGTTTCGGTTATTTTCATTCTTTTTTATAAAAATTTGTAAAATTAAAAATCTTAAAATTCATGAAATTATAAGTTATGGAGTTTTTTGGCTGAAATAATTTATTGTGTCTAAAATTACTGCACACTAAACTTTTAATCTAAAAAAACTTCTTATTTTATTATATCAATTTCTGCACCGTCTTTCAATTTCGATTGTCCGGCGGTTACAACCATTTGTCCGTCTTCTATTCCCGACAGGATTTCAAACTGAGTTCCTACTCTATTGCCCATCTGTACTTCCGAATATCGTACTTTGTTACCATCAACAATGTAAACAAACTTCACACCCGAACCTTGCTGGCTCACAACTGCCAAATCGGGTACCAAAACTCGTTTTTGTTTCCCAAAATTAACATTAACGCGTCCGAACATTCCCGGATGTATTTTACCGGAAGAATTCGGTAAAGTTACATCAGTTGAAAACGTGCGCGTTGCGGGGTCAATTGTAGGATAAATAAGTCCGATTTTCCCTGTAAATTGCTCATTTGCAAGTACATCAAAAGTTACATTAACTGTCATTCCAAGTTTTATTTGCGGCAAATACGATTCGGAAATATTAATCGTAAGTTTAACCGGATTTATTTGCATAACCGTAAGAACCGGAACTTGACCATTGAAAAGGTCGCCGTTATCATAATTTCTGGCTGTTACAACTCCGGTGAGCGGACTAAGCAAATATGTATTTTCACTTGTATTTTTCAGGTTCGATTTTGCAACATCCAATGCAACACGTGTATTATCAAGGTCTTGCTTTGATGCACCGCCAACGTTATAAAGTTGCTCAATGCGGTCGTATGTTGCCTGTAAATTTTCAACCTGCGTACTAAGCACATCTTGCTGAACAGCATCCATTTGCACAAGTTTTTGTCCTTTTACAATATGATTGCCTACTTCAACAAAAATTTTACGTATCCTGCCGGGCATCTGCGGGGCAATACTGTTTTTTGCTTCCGGTAAAACAGTTGTTGTAAAACTTGCCGTTTGTTCAACCATTTGCTCGGTTGCCGTTGCCACGCGCACTTTTATCACCATAGTACTATCAACACTTGCTGCTGTAGCGGTCGTTTTTTTACTTTTGTTGCAACCAACTAATACAGCGGCTATTACAGCAACAATTATTACTTTATTTATTAAATTCCAATTTTTCATCCTTTAAAATTTTTATTTATTTTTTGAAAATATAATGCTAAAATATTGTGAATAATTAATTTAATTTTTCCCTTTAATAAAATTAATATGTTTTTCCGAGTAATAATTCCATGTCGGCTTTCGCTGTCAGATACTCGCTAACTGCTTGATTGTAACCGAGTCCTGCCTGCTGATAAAGCAATTCGGCATTACTCAAATCAATAAATGTTGCCGCTCCCACTTCATACATTTTGCGGGAAATTTCTACGGCTTTTTCTGCCTGACGCACGCTTTCTTTGCTCGAATAGATTTTGAGTGCGGCTGTCAGCAGCGTTTCATATCCTGCATGAAGTTGAGTTTGTAGCCCTGTAATAAGGTTTTCGCGCTGCAAAGACAATTCCTGCTCCTGAACTTTTATCTGCTTGTCCTGATAATAGTTTGAACCGCCGCTAAAAAGCGGAATAGTTAATCCAAGCGACAGATTTGACACCGGCGACCATGTCTGTTTACCGGTAAAAAATTCAGGGTCATTTACCATCGACATATAATTGTATGTAAACTGCGCTCCCAGAGTTGGCAAACGCCCTGCCACATTCAATTTTCGTGCCTGTTCGAGTTGTTTTCCCTGAATATCAAGTTGTTTGAGCGTTGTATTGTCGTTGAGCGAACTTTTATCCATTGTCATAATATCGCCATACATTGTTTGCTCAAAAGCGGGCAAATCGCCTTCAACTTTTATAGGCAAATCCAAATCGACACCCATATATGCTTTGAGTTGCAGCAGCGCCAAACGAATTGCCATATCTGCGTTTGCAACTGTTGTAAGAGCGTTTTTTGCTGCTACGTCCGATTGCAATGAAGCAAATTCGGAAATACTGCCCTGCTCAAACCGTTGTTTGTCCAATTCGGCTGTTGTATTGAGATTGTCGCTGCTGTGCTTAACTACTTTGTAAGAATCCTGCGCCAAAAGCACGTTGTAATACGCTTTTTTTATTTGATTAACAAGAGTAATCTTTGACGACCGCGCCTGTTCGCTTGCCAATTCAAGTTCTATCGCATTCATTTTCAGAGACGACCAAAGTTGAGGGGCAATCAGCGGCAAAGTTGCCGATATTCCACCGGTAATTGTATTGTCGCGCCCGACAACAATTCCTCCATCACTTGTAGAGGCTGGAGGAGTTGCGGCAAGAATATTTTGCGCCAAAGTACCTGCCTGATAATCAGGAAATTGAGAAAAAGTTTGTTCAAGCCCTCCAATAACCGGGGTCATCATGCTCATAATGTCTAATCCGCCGCCGCCCATATACATCACCTGTTTTTTGATGGCGCGCTGGTATGATCCGGAAAGTGAAACTGTGGGCAATAAACCGCCTTTGCGCTGCTTGCTTGCGTATTCAACGCGCTGAATTTCTTTGTCGGCAACTTTGACAGTTGGGCTCTCGCTCAATGCTACCCTTATGGCATCGTCAAGCGAAAGTGTTGTGGTATCAGTCTGTGCTGCAACAAAATTCACAGAAAGCATTATTGTAAAAAATATAACTGTTTTTTTCACTGTTAAAATAAATATTATAAATTTTTTATACTTTAATATATTATAAATAAACAATTTACTAATTCTAATTTTTGGAATATTTTATTTTTGTGCATAATAATTTTCCTCAAAATATTTCATTCCTGCGTCGTTTACAACCGTTCGGATAAAAACATCGTTGAAAAAATCGAGGATTCGTTTGCGCGAAAACATTTTCATCAGACCCATTTCAAATTTTGCACGGCTGCCTGTAAAAAAAACCTGAAAAGATGAAAGTAATTCAACATCAAGTTCGGAACGATAGTAACCTTCCTCGATACCTTGCCGCAAATTCTGCTCAAACGCCCGCCGAAACATTTTTGTAAATTGTCCTTTAAATTTGTTATGCAATTTCGGATAATATTTTTCAAAATCGTCTTGCAAAATTGAATTGTGAGATTCGTTAATAATATACGTCTTTTTTATCATCATAAGCATACATTCAATCGAATTTTTGCCGCATATCATTGTCTTATATTCATTATCAATTTCTTTCATCATAAAACTCATCATTTCTTCAATCAATTGCTCTTTGGTTGCAAAATACAAGTAAAAAGTTTTTTTGGAAATGCGCAAATCGCTGCACAAATCATCCATAGAGGTACGTCTGATGCCGTTTTCATTGAAAAGCCGCATCGCTGCCTCAATAATCTGAACTTTTATGTCGTTGACGTTTTGCATTTGATATTAAATGTTATGTACTAAAAAAAATTGCGGCGCAAAAGTACAACATAAAATTTATATTGAATAATTTTTTAATAAATATTTATGTTAAATAAAGTTAAATAACTATTAATCAATACTTTATTTGAGTAAAAAGAAAACTATAAAATTCTTAAAGTTTTTTAATGTAAAAATCATAATTGAAAGTTATACAAAGTGTACTTGTACTTTATTGAAAATTAACACTTTATGATATTTATTTGTGTAAATATTTTTTGTAAATTATACTACACTCGGTAATAAACTGCGTCGTCGTATAGCTGAAAATTTAAAGCCAATAATGTTTTCAATTCTTTTTCTGCACCATAATTTCCTACTTTATTCAATGTTTTGTTTATTGCGCTTTTGAATGAAACAAGACAAGACAAAATCATAATCCCAAAATGTCCATTAGGACAATTGTTAACAAATATTTAATTTTCTAATGGACACCATTAGAAAATGTTATCTGTAATGAATTGATAATTAGCGCATAATTTTGCATTAATTGTTCAA
>WQYU01000084.1 GCA_009781075.1 Paludibacter sp.
CAAACAGATACAGTATAAAATTAACAATAGACCGAGAGCAAAATTAAATTTTTATTCACCAAAAGAAATTTTTTTCCTACTTTTGCAAAATGAATAGTTGCATTTAGTGGTTGAAACTACCAATCTACTTTTTGCATCTGAGGTTTTTCTCGCAAAAAAATACTTTTTTTTGAAAACTGTTATATATTATTTATTTTACATGCCTTAACATAAATTATTATGCTGTTTTTTTGAATATGACTTGTATTTGAGAGAATTATAACTTTGATGAACTTTTTGAGGTGTTCTTAATTCCAAGCTCCAATGTACACGCTGGTTGTTGTAAATATCTACAGCCTGTTTTACTGATTTTTTGAGCATTTGTAAATCTGGTAAAGGCATTTGTATTTTCCTACAAAAATAAAAATTACTAACTTTGCACGCAATATTTTCAGGTTCGGCAAAATGTTTACACTTCTTTAACACACAAAGGATAACAGATTTTATTGAAGTCATTTTTTTTTAATAATAAAATTTTCACAATGAATAAATTTCACATATATAATACTTTAACGCGCAAAAAAGAAGAGTTTATTCCGATTTCTCCTCCGCTGGTGGGGCTTTATGTTTGTGGTCCGACCGTTTATGGCGACCCACATTTAGGGCATGCACGCTCGGCAATAACATTCGATATTCTGTTCCGATATTTGCAACATTTGAATTACAAAGTACGCTATGTACGCAATATCACCGATGTTGGACATTTGGTTGATGATGCAGACGAAGGTGAGGACAAAATTGAACAAAAAGCGCGTTTGGAACAACTTGAACCGATGGAAGTTGCCCAATATTATACAAATCGTTATCATAAGGCAATGGAAATTTTAAACGTTTTGCAGCCGTCAATAGAACCGCACGCATCAGGACATATTATTGAGCAGATCGAATTTATCAAAAAGATTTTTGATGCCGGTTTTGCATACCAAAGTAATGGTTCTGTATATTTTGATGTGAAAAAATATAATGAAAAAACAGGCGCTTATGGTGAACTTTCGGGACGTAAGATTGACGAACTTTTGGAAAATACGCGCACACTTGACGGACAGGACGAAAAACTGCACTCATTTGATTTTGCACTATGGAAAAAAGCCACCCCTGAACATTTAATGCGTTGGAACTCACCTTGGAGCGAAGGTTTCCCGGGCTGGCATTTGGAATGTTCGGCAATGGGAACAAAATATTTGGGAGAGCAGTTTGACATTCACGGCGGAGGTATGGATTTGATTTTTCCTCATCATGAGTGCGAGATTGCACAATCGAAGGCTGCTCTCAAACACCAGACAGTGCGCTATTGGATGCATAACAATATGATTACAATCAATGGACAGAAGATGGGAAAATCGCTTGGAAATTCCATTTTGCTTGAGGAATTTTTCACAGGCAATCATCCTCTGCTTGCTCAACAGTACAACCCGATGACAATTCGTTTTTTCATCCTTCAGGCACATTATCGCTCAACTCTTGACTTTTCAAATGATGCATTACAGGCATCGGGAAAGGGCTTGGTGCGGCTTATGGAAGCATACGAGCGACTGCAAAAAATAACGCCTGCCAATGCCACAACCGTTTTGGTAAGTGGGTTGAGAGAAAAATGCGAAGATGCAATGGCTGACGATATGAACACTCCCATTGTTATTGCCCATCTTTTTGATGCAATGCGTGAAATTAACAAAATTTTTGACGGCAATGCAACAATTTCTGCCGCAGATTTGGAAGAATTAAAGTCGGTTTTTGATATTTTTATAAATAAAATTTTAGGAATAAAAATAGAAAATGACAGCGGTAAATCGTATGAAGCATATCGAAAAGCCGTAGATTTGTTGCTTGAAATTCGTTTGCAGGCAAAAACGAACAAAGACTGGGCAACATCCGATAAAATTCGCAATGCGCTGACCGATTATGGATTTACAATAAAAGATACCAAAGATGGATATGAGTGGAGTGTGTGATTAGAAATAAATATTTTTTCTAAAAAACAGATAACAACAACCACAATCAGATGCAAATTTCCAACATTAAATTTCCTGAAAAACCGCTTTTCCTTGCTCCTATGGAAGATGTAACCGATCCTGCATTTCGGTTACTTTGCAAGCGCTTTGGTGCGGATATGGTAACTACTGAATTTGTTTCGGCAGATGCGCTCGTGCGAAATGTTAATCGTACGGTGCAGAAACTCACAATTGCTGCCGAAGAACGTCCTGTGGCGATTCAGATTTACGGAAAAGATGCAGCAACTATGGCAGAGGCAGCCAAAATTGTAGAGCATGCAAAACCCGATGTCATTGATTTGAATTTCGGTTGTCCTGTAAAAAAAGTTGCCTCAAAAGGCGCCGGCGCTGGTTTGCTGCGAGACATTCCTAAAATGATAGAAATTACAAAAGCCGTTGTTAACGCTGTTAAAATTCCCGTAACTGCAAAAACACGCTTGGGCTGGGACAGCGATAATCTGATTATTGTCGATTTGGCAGAACGTTTGCATGATTGCGGCATTGCTGCGCTGACAATTCACGGACGTACTCGGGCACAAATGTATACAGGTCAGGCGGATTGGACTTTGATTGGGGTGGTAAAAAATAATTCGCGAATGAAAATTCCAATAATCGGCAATGGCGATGTTGCCACTGCTGAACGCGCAGAAGAATGTTTTGATAAATACGGAGTTGATGCGGTTATGATTGGGCGTGCTGCAATTGGGCAAGCGTGGATTTTTGGAGAAATAAAAAATAAATTAATTACAAAAAATAATATAAACAAAGAGAATGTGTTTTTGAGTTTTGAAGATAAAAAAAATATTTTAAAGCAATATATCATTTCTTCGGTTTACTATTTAGATTTGCCTGCCTGCGAACCAATTGATAATCACCTTAATGAGCGTCTCAAAGGTATAATTCACAGCCGCCGACATTTGGCTGCTACTCCCATTTTTAAAGGAATTTCTAATTTTAAACAAACACGCATTGCAATGCTTCGTGCCGAAACGTTAAACGAACTCTTAAAAATTATTGACGGAATTTAGAAGAGATAACTTGTCTTTTCGCAAACGTAAGGTTGAGATATTTTTTTCATTTACAATCCGTAAAAAGTCATATTATATAATTTACAAAAAATGTTTACACAAATAAACGTCATAAAGTATTAATATTCAATAAAATACAAATACACTATGTGTAACTTTCAATTACGATTTATATAATATAGTTTCTTGGAACTATCTATGAATTATCATAACAAATATGTTTATCATAATTTTTATTGGAGAAAATAAAATGAACAGATTTATAGGAATTAACCACAACCCACGATTTTTAAAACTTCGTATTTTTTTGTACCTTTGCAGAAAGTTTATATATTAGATTAATTATTTTAAAAAATAAAATAATGGATAGTAATTTTCATATTTTCAGCACTTTACCTTATAAAGTTGCAGATATTTTACTTGCCGAATACGGCAGAAAAGAGATTGTTTTGGCAGAAAAAGAAATGCCCGGCTTGATGTCTCTTAGGGCGAAATATGGCGCACAAAAACCACTTGCAGGAGCGCGGATAATGGGTTCGCTGCACATGACCATTCAGACGGCAGTGCTGATTGAAACTCTTGTAGAACTTGGTGCGCAGGTTCGCTGGTGCAGTTGTAATATCTATTCTACGCAAGACCATGCTGCCGCTGCTGTTGCCGCTGAGGGAGTCCCCGTTTTTGCTTGGAAAGGTGAAACTTTGTCGGATTATTGGGCGTGCACATTTGCCGCATTAAATTTTGGTGATTCAAAAGGTCCTACATTAATTGTCGATGACGGTGGCGATGCCACAATGATGATTCATATCGGCGCAGAGGCAGAGAAAAATGCGAAAATACTTGATAAACAAAATGTTGGTGAAGACGAGCGAGAACTTTTTGCGACATTAAAACAAGTATTATCGGAAAATCCTAAACTTTGGAATACAATGTTGCATCAAATTCGTGGCGTGAGCGAGGAAACCACAACGGGCGTACATCGTCTATATCAGATGCTTGAACGCGGAGAATTGAAATTTCCCGCATTCAACGTTAATGATTCTGTTACAAAGTCAAAGTTTGATAATCTCTACGGCTGCCGCGAATCGCTTGCCGACGGCATCAAACGCGCTACCGATATTATGATTGCAGGCAAAGTGGTTGTTGTTTGTGGCTATGGCGATGTTGGAAAGGGTTGCGCCCGCTCTATGCGTGCCTACGGAGCGCGGGTTGTAGTTACCGAAATTGACCCGATTTGCGCATTACAGGCGGCTATGGAAGGATTTGAAGTTACAACTATTGAAGATGCTTTGGACAAAGGAAATATTTATGTTACCACAACCGGAAACTGCGATATTATTAGAATTGAACATTTGGAAAAAATGCTTAACGGAACGATTGTATGTAATATTGGGCATTTTGATAATGAGATTCAAGTTGAAAAACTTAAAAATTATCCAAAAATTAAACACATTAATATTAAACCGCAGGTTGATAAATATACTTTTCCAAAAGGTAATTCTATTTTACTTTTGGCTGACGGACGTTTGGTTAATCTCGGCTGTGCAACCGGACATCCTTCGTTTGTAATGAGCAATTCATTTACAAATCAAACACTTGCGCAGATTGAACTTTATTCGCAGCAATATCCAATCGGCGTTTATCGCCTGCCAAAACACCTTGACGAAGAAGTGGCACGTCTGCATTTGGAACATTTGGGAGTAAAACTCACAAAATTAACCAACAAACAGGCAGATTATATCGGTGTAGATGTTGACGGTCCGTACAAGCCCGAACATTATCGGTATTAAATTTTAAAAAAATCTATTATTTTTAAAAAACATAATCAGATGAAAATCGGATTGCTATCAGACACTCATTGCTTTATCGACAGCCACATTTACGAGCATTTTGTGCAGTGCGATGAAATTTGGCATGCAGGCGATATAGGCAATTTGGAAACAGCAAATAAATTACAGCAATTTAAGCCATTACGTGCTGTGTACGGAAATATTGACGGCTACTCACTCCGCCAAATTTTTCCAAAAAACCTTCTTTTCACCGTTGAAGGAATGTGTGTTTTGATGACGCATATCGGTGGTTATCCGGGTCATTATGAAAGGGAAATTTATCCTCTTATAGTGGAAAATACGCCCGATATTTTTATCTGCGGACATTCACACATTTTAAAAGTAATGTATGATGAAAAACTTAAATTTTTGCATATTAATCCCGGTGCGGCAGGTAAATATGGCTTTCATAATGTACAAACTATAATAAGATTTGATATAAAAGATAAAAAGATAGATAACTTGGAAGTGATTGAGATGAGTAAAGATTTTCAAAAAGAATTAACATAAAAAAATTTAAACAATGAATACAATTTCACAACTTAATCGTGCTGCCGATAATATCAGAATTTTATCTGCAGCAATGGTAGAAAAAGCCAAATCAGGTCATCCCGGCGGTGCAATGGGCGGCGCTGATTTTATTAACGTACTTTATTCGGAATTTCTGGAATACGACCCCGAAAATCCATTGTGGATATGTCGAGACAGGTTTTTTTTAGACCCCGGTCATATGAGTCCGATGTTGTACGGTGTGTTGGCGTGCAGTGGAAAATTTTCGCTTGACGAACTCAAAGAATTTCGTCAATGGAATTCGTCAACTCCGGGTCATCCTGAAGTTGATATTAACAGAGGCATTGAAAATACCTCAGGTCCGCTTGGTCAGGGGCATACTTATGCTGTTGGTGCGGCAATAGCAGCAAAATTTCTTAAAGCACGTTTTGGACAAGTTATGAACCAAACAATTTATGCTTTCATTTCCGACGGAGGCATTCAGGAAGAGATTTCGCAAGGAGCAGGGCGCATTGCAGGACATTTGGGCTTGGATAATTTGATTATGTATTATGATTCAAACAACATACAACTCTCGACCGAAACAAATGCCGTTACATCGGAAAATACTCGCACAAAATACGAAGCCTGGGGATGGAAAGTATTGGAAATCAATGGAAACGATGCTGCGCAGATACGTGATGCCTTAAAATCGGCAAAAGCCGAATCGACAAAACCGACTTTAATTATCGGCAAAACCATTATGGGCAAAGGTGCCGTAAAAGCAGACGGAACGAGTTTTGAAGGTCAATGTGCAACGCATGGCGCACCTTTGAGCGAGGCAGGAGCAAATTTTGAAAAAACAATAGAAAATCTTGGCGGAAATCCTGAAAATCTGTTTGAATTTTTTACAGAAACAAAACAGATATATGCTAATCGAACCGAAGAATTGAAAAAAATTGTTTTTGAAAAAAATAATTTAAAACAAAAATGGGCTTTTCAAAATTCTGTTCTTGCGGCAAAATTGGAGCAATTTTTTTCTGGCAAAACTCCATCTGTCGATTGGACAAAAATTGTTCAAAAACCGAATCAATCTACACGAGCTGCCTCTGCGACGGTTTTAGCAGAACTTGCACAACAGGTTGAAAATATGATTGTTACCTCTGCCGACCTTTCAAATTCCGACAAAACCGACGGTTTCCTCAAACAAACTCATGCTTTTACAAACGGCGATTTTTCGGGCGCATTTTTGCAGGCTGGTGTTTCGGAACTCACAATGGCTTGCCTGTCGATTGGAATGGCGCTGCACGGGGGCGTTATTGCTGCTTGTGCTACGTTTTTTGTGTTTTCCGATTACATGAAACCCGCTGTACGAATGGCTGCGCTGATGGAAATACCGGTGAAATTTATTTGGACACACGATGCTTTCCGTGTTGGTGAAGACGGACCTACGCACGAACCGGTTGAGCAGGAGGCGCAAATACGTCTGATGGAAAAACTGCAAAATCATCACGGACATAACTCTATGCTTGTCCTTCGCCCCGCTGATGTACACGAGGCAACGCTTTGCTGGAAACTGGCTTTGGAAAACACAACTGCACCGACCGGATTAATTTTTTCCCGTCAAAATATTAATGATTTGCCAACAACCGACCGCAAAATTGAAAAAGGTGCATACATTGTTTATTCCGACCAAAATCCTGATATTGTGTTGCTTGCCTCCGGCTCGGAAGTTTCAACATTAGCCGAAGGCGCAGAACTTTTGAAAAAAGACGGAGTGAAAATTCGGCTCGTTTCCGTGCCAAGTGAAGGACTTTTTGAAAGGCAAACAGTTGAGTATAAGGAAAATATTTTACCAAAAAATATTAAACGTTTCGGATTGACAGCCGGCTTGCCTGTAACTTTGGAAAGTTTAGTTGGAGCCAATGGTAAGGTGTTCGGATTAAAATCTTTTGGCTTTTCTGCGCCATACAAAATTTTAGACGATAAACTCGGATTTACTGCCCAAAATGTTTATCATCAAGTGAAAGAGATGTTGTGAGAAAGATTGTAATTGTATTGTTGCTGTATGATTTAGTTTATAAAATAAAAAGTAAAATTCTTTTTTCTTAATTTTTTTGTAATATTTTTAAATAAATTTCGTTATTATTTCATATAATTTCTATAAAAAATTGAATTTAAACTTTTACGAAGATATTGAGCAGTGTATAAATGTTTTACGAAGCGGCGGAACAATTCTTTATCCAACGGACACAATTTGGGGAATTGGCTGTGATGCGACAAACGAAAATGCGGTGCGTCGAGTGTATGAAATAAAACAACGAGCCGACTCAAAATCGCTGATTCTACTTGCATACAGCCCTTATCAAATTGCCAATTATGTGGAGGAAATTCCACAAATTGCTTACGATTTGATTGAAATTGCAGACAAACCGCTTACAATTATTTATCCAAATGCTAAAAATTTGGCAAAATCGGTAATTGCAGATGATGGTTCGGTGGGTTTTAGAGTTCCGAAAGATGATTTTTGTCGGCAACTTTGTGAAAAATTCTCCCGTCCTATTGTTTCTTCTTCGGCAAATATCAGTGGTGAAAGGTCTCCTGCTTGTTTCAACGAAATTTCTGAAACTATCAAAAAATCAGTTGATTACATTGTGAATTTCAAACAGGATGACACAAATCATTCTTTGCCGTCATCAATAATAAAATTAAAAGGAAATGCAGAATTTCAAATAATTAGGAAATAATCTAATGTCAAAAACTAAACATCTTCGATACCGATATATTTTTACTGATTTGATTGCCGCGCTTGTGGTGTGGATTGTTTTTATGTATTTTCGGCAGATGGTCAATCAAAATATTCTCTTTGAAAATGTACGAGTTTTTATTCCAAAATATAATTTTATTTCAAGCATTGTTGTTTACCCTTTTGTTTGTCTGTTTTTTAACTGGTTATCAGGAGTTTACCTTCAACCGTTGCGTCTTTCGCGAACTTCAATTTTTCTTTCAACGCTTACCTCATCGTTTGTGATTTCAATAGTGATATTTTTTGCCTTAATGCTTGATGATGTGGTAATTACATACGAGTATTATTATTATTCATTGATGGTACTTTTCGGTCTAAATTTTGTTATTACAATAATTCCTCGATTGTTCATTATTTCGTATGTAAAGCGTAATTATAAAACAAAAAAATGGGCAACTAATACCGCAATAATTGGTTTTGGCGAAAGCGCTCAAAAAATTGCTCATGAACTCGAATTTTCGACAACTGATGTATTTTTGGGCTTTATTTTTCCAAACGGAATGCCAAAATCATCAAAAGAAAATTTAATAGGTACTTTTAATGAAATAGGCTCATTAATAGATAGTTATAAAATAGAAAAAATTATTATTGCACTCGATGACCCCGATGATTTTACACTTTTTTCACTAATAAATAAACTTTTCAACTACAATATTGACATAAGTTTTATTCCTCGGTTAAACGAAATATTAACCGGTAGTGCAAAGATGCAAAGTCCTAAATTTAGTCCGCTTGCCAGTGTTACCAGCCCATCCATGTCAGATTGGCAAGTGTGCGTAAAACGTTTTTTTGATATTTTATTTTCGGTTATTGCGCTGTTAATTTGTATTTTGCCAATAATTCTTATTTCTATTGCAATAAAAATAGACTCACGCGGAACAGTTTTTTTCCGTCAGGAAAGAATTGGGAAATTTGGTATTCCTTTTAATATGCTAAAATTCAGAACTATGTGCAGCAATGCTGAAAACGGTTTGCCGCAACTGAGCAATGTACATGACGAGCGAATAACTCACTTCGGGCATTTTCTGCGCAAATATCGTATTGACGAAATTCCACAATTTATCAATATTTTACGCGGACAGATGAGTTTGGTTGGTCCAAGACCTGAGCGTGCTTTTTTTATCAAAAAAATTACCGGAGTTGCTCCTTATTATTGCTTGCTCTACAAAATTCAGCCCGGACTAACATCTTGGGGACCAATACGAATCGGATATTCCGATACAATTGAAAAAATGATTGAACGCCTGAATTACGACATCATTTATATGGACAATATGTCGCTTTTTGTAGATTTGAAAATACTCGTTTATACTTTTCAAATCATTTTCACAGGTAAAGGCGTTTGAAAAAAATAATATTATTTTTGTGCTTTGATAAATAATTCTTTTTTATGCGAAATTCTTTTTTAAGCAATATTCCTGTTGTAACTAAAAACTTAATAATTATTAACTTTATTATTTGGCTGGCAGCAAATGTACTTTCCAGCAGAGGGATTATCAACCTTAATGCAACTTTGGGGTTGTATTATTTGCAGTCGGACAAATTCAACGCTGCGCAGCTGCTGACATACATGTTCTTACACGGCTCATTCGGGCATATTTTCTTCAATATGTTTGCCTTGTTTATGTTTGGAGCGGTTATTGAAAGGTTTTTTGGCAGCAAACGTTTTCTGATTTACTATTTTGTCTGCGGACTTGGTGCCGGACTTGTGCAAGAAATAGTTTGGTATATTGACTATTCTTCATTAATGCAAAATATTAGTTATCGGGATTTATTGAGTATTAAACAAGAAGGTTTCAATATTTTACAACAAAATCAAAATTACATTGACCAATATCTTGGGAAACTCAATCTTTTGTTGCATATCCCAACAATTGGGGCATCCGGTGCAGTTTTTGGACTTTTGCTGGCATTTGGATGGTTTTTCCCGAATCAAAAAATTTATCTCTATTTTATTTTTCCACTCCGCGCACGAGTTTTTGTAATACTGTATGGCATTTTGGAACTGTTTTTTGGCGTTGCAAATTTCAGAGGTGATAATGTAGCGCATTTTGCTCATCTTGGAGGATTGGTTTTTGGATTGATTTTAATCTTTTTATGGAGAAAAAAAATTACCAATACTAATAATTATTACTGATATTGATAATTATTTCCTATAAACTAATTTTTTTTAACACTACACTTCAAACAAATATCCACAAAAACACTTTTGATAATATTTCGCATATAAATGCAGCGGCGATGAAAATAAGCACACCCTTCGTACCGCGTACATTGGCAGAAATCGAAAAACCGTTGTACATTAATACGATGTACCAAATTATCATTATATAAATCGTAATTGGAAGTTACACATAATGTATTTGTATTTTATTGAATATTAATACTTTATGACATTTATTTGTGTAAATATTTTTTGTAAATTATCACTACTGCCCGATAAAAAAAAAGGGTTACTCCTTCTAAAGTTTCACCCTAATGTTGTATTTTTGTTGTACCACCAATAAAAAAACAACATGGGCAAAGGTAGTGAAAATAAATTAGTC
>WQYU01000085.1 GCA_009781075.1 Paludibacter sp.
AATCAAAGAAGAAGAATTATCGTTTTGCGAAAAATCATATTCTGCACCATAACCGATTTGTCCGTCGAATAGTTTATTGGATAAGGATAGCAATATTGCATTTGATAAATATTTTTGTTCCCCGAATGTTTTCACTATTGCATTAGATTCGTTTTCGGAGTATTCAAGATTATTTCTCATGTTGCCTATTATCAAATCGTTAGTAAGATTGATGTTGGTTTTTTTATTTTTCCGTTAAAATACAAGTTTGTTGATGATTTTTTTGGTAAACTTTTTGAATAAGAGTATAACGATGCCTCAAAATCTTGGTTTGTGTCGGTAAAGTGGCGCATCATTTGTGGTGTAAAATAATTTTTCATATTGCCAAAATTAAGACTCGTAGAAAAACCGACATTACTTGTTTTATTTATTGCATAATTCATTCCTACTCCTGTCATAAAATAATCGGAATTATAGGGTTGTTTGGCTTGTTCTTCGATAACAAAATTATGTTCGGGAGTTAAGGTTGTTATGGTTGATTGAGATTCTGTTTCCATATTAGTATTGCTGTACCCAAATCGGATGTTCCAGTCAATTTTATTTGATGCCAACACAAAATTGACTCCGGAATACGAACTGAATTTGTTGTACATCTGTAAAAGTTGAGTTAATGTTAAAGCATATTTATTCTGTATTTTTTTAGTGGTAATGATTATAACTGCTTTTGTATTAATACCATATTTTACATCAGGATTCCTAATTATTTCTATTTTTTCAACTTCCGAAGGTAGTAAACTTTCTAATATGCTGTTATCTAATAATTTTCTGCCATTTAAATAAACTTCGGCATTACCTGCTCCAAACACTTCATAACTACCGCTGCCGCCATAAACAAATGGTATTTTGTTCATTAATCGATCCATGTTTGGACTATCGGAAAGGAGTTTCGACGATGCAACATTTACAGCAAAAACTCCTTTTTGAATGCTGAAAACTTTGTCGTTGGCAATAACGGTCACTTCCGACAAAACTTCTTCATTGGTTGAAAGCACGATGTTCCCGCTCTCGATAATATCTTGAACTGACAATAAAGTATCATTGTATTGAACGTGAGTAAATTTGACAAAAGCACCGTTATTATTCATATTTTTCAATACGAAAATGCCTGTTGTATCTGTTATAGTACCTTCGATAAATGCAGAATCCTCGCTCAGCAAAACAACATTCACGTATGAAATCGGAACATTCTCGCTATCAACAACTTTGCCTGAAAATGATTGCGCAAATGCTGTTTGCACCGAAATAAATAGAAGCATTGCAAAAATCAGGTCCTTTTTTATCATTATTTTATATCAATTAATTGCTTTGCAATTTGGTCTGTTATCGGATCAATACTTGCTTTAACAAGACCGGCTAAACTAATAAAACTTTCATTATCAGCAGGATTCCAAAATATCATAGAAACCGGATTTACGGACATTTCTCTTAGGTTTTTATAGTCGCCCTGAATGATATACAAGGCGCTGATTAAAGGGTCGGTATCGATAAAACTATCCAATATCAACACGCGCTTTTTATTTTTTTCAAAATAAATTCGCCGCATCACGTAGCCTTTTATCTCTTTCCAATTATCATCTTTTGAAGCGCCACTCCATCCTTTGTATAAATCATTAATATAATCGTAGTAATAATTTACATAATGCACAGGAGGTTCGTCGGTTTTCAATAAAACAAATTTACCTGAAACGGAATAAAAAACAGATGGATTGTGCAACCCAACCGCTTTGAAAATTTCTCTAAGATAATAATCCAATTCACTGTAATCCGTGTGATTGCCTTCGTTGATTAATGTAATTTCGCTTTTATTCAATTCTGGATACATTAAAGATGGTTGAAATTGAATTGCAAAATCAACATTAACCAGATGTTCGGTGATAACTTCCGACCTGCGTATCAGATTATATCTGCTTGAAGGATTTTCTACATAACTGAAAAAGTAAGTATTGCACGAACTGACTACCAATAGAATACCTAAAATAATGACAATAAATTTTTTATTCATAAGGACTATACGGACATTTTAAAGGTTTTGAAAATGGTTTATTATCTTTTGTAAATGCTCTGCAATCGTGGCATACATACCTGTATTCACAATCGCAACATTCTTCAATTTTATCTTTATTTATTTTCCAATATTTTTTAAATTCTTTGTTCTCTATTATTTTCAAGAAATCAGATTCACATTTTAATTGTCCAAAATTTTCTTTCATTGCCGGACAGTTTTTAATATAACCGTACTTGTCTATTGAAATTTTTTTGTTTAAACAGTTATTGAAATTTTTCGATTCAATAAAAAATTGAGTTTGTGCATGCAGATATCGTTCTGATATGTATCCACATTGGCTTTGGTCCGTCAACCTGTTTTGAGTTCTATAAATTATCAAATCATTCCCAAAAACATTTGTCAATTCCTTCTGTTGTGAAAATAGTATTACTTTGCATAATCTCCCGTATTCATCCTTTAATTCCAATATATCTTCATCGAAAATTTCATCTGATGTATTAAAACTTATTTCAATGCTGCGCAAACAACTTTTATCAAAATATGCCAAATTATTTTTAATTTCTTCTATATTGACATGTTTGAAATATCTGATATGCAGACATATATAATTTACTTTATCCAATTCATCCGCAACTTTCTGCAATGAATAATTTGATTTTTCGTCAATATCAATTATACAATTTGTAATTAAAGCCGGCTCATCAAAATTATCGTCTTTTAAAGGTGCAAAGTTAGTATATTTTTTCGAATCAAAACATATTTCCATATTCGACAAATCGGCAACAAATTTACGACATGTTTCATTGCTGTTTGCCACTTCCTCGTTGATTGTTACAATATCTGTTTCATTGCTGCCGAAATTAAAAATTTTCAAAAATTCATTTGGAAATTGGTAAACTTTATTTCTCTGCAAATCACAAATACAAGAACGTTTAGCGCCGATTACAATTTTACAACACGTAAACATCATTATTTTTGTTATTTGGTTTTCTAAATTTGCTATCATGATTGTAGAATGGTATTTACGTTTTTGTGAAAAATAAATGTCTGAAAATTTGAATTTTTGTATTTTGAAGATAATACGGGTTTTGCAATAATTGTATCAATGGCAAAGGAATCGGTTTCTTCGTTAATTTCTTCTGCCACAATGAAATTCAACGACAGAGACGACAGCGCACTTTGTAAGTTTTCGCAATTATATAATTTCTTTTTATTTGTCATTTTCTATTAAAATTTCCGCCACTTTTCTATGTAAACCATAATTGCAAGAAAAATCTACCATTCCAAACTGTCCTGTAGGATTAATCTCTAAAAAAACGTAATCCCCGTTTTTATCAACAATAAAATCTAAAGAACCTGTATTTAAACCTATTTCATTCATCAGATTTGATATTTTATTTTCCATTTCGTTAGGTAGTTTGTAAGGTACGAATCTATTAGGCATGTCCAAATTATACTTTCTAAAGTCAATATCTGTCTGTATGTTCGACTGCGACATTATAGCCATAGAAAAACATTGCCCACAAATATAAAATGTCCGCACTTCATACTGTTTCTCAATACATTCCTGAATCATCGAAGGCATAAAGTGCTCCGGCAAATACTCAATATCGCTATCGTTTAAAACGGTTGTATACATTGAATATTTAACGTTCTCTAATACAATAGTTGTCGGATCGTTTATTGATTTGCTTATAATACTCTTTTCTTTTTTAGCAATCTCCAATAGATGTTTTTTATTATTTACAAGATAAGTGTGAGGTATTTTAAAGCCAAATTTTTGTGCTGTTTGCAATATTAAAATTTTATTCAAAGGTAATATTTTTGGATTGGTTAACCAAAAAGCAGTAGTAAATAAATTTTCAAAAATTTCGAGAGCTTTACTAAATTCTGCCGATAACCCTTGATATTCATTTGTTTTTAAATGTTTTTTTATCACATCTGCCTGATAACTTTTCTTAAAGAAACCGAATTTCCTAAACCAAACTGATTTAATGTCTTGTACTTCCAATTTATTACTTCCTATTGCGATGCTTTCGGTTGTTATATCAAAGAACAAATTGTCATTAAGCAAATCAAAAGAATTAATTCTCAAGAAATTCGCCTTATAATAATATAGCCAATCTGTTACATAATCAGTAGATAAATCACCTTGATTTGAAAGTATTAAAATCATATTGTTATTTTGAATAAAAAAAGAGGTAGTATAAATAACTTCAAAAAAATTATCATACTACCTCTTACAAATGTTAATCTGCGCCTTCATTATCGTCTCCGTCGTCAGGGTTACTAATTTCGTGCACTGTATTATCCGTATTCTCCTTTCTCTTTGGAGCAGGAGCTATTACAGTAACCGTATGTGAGGTATAACCTCCAACAATCTGACGCATTCCTTCGTTGTCTAACAACGACAGTCCATTAAATTCTTTTTTCATACGATATTATTATTTATAAAAATTTAATTTTTGCCCCTACATTTTAAGAGCAAAGGGCTTTTACTCTGCGTTTTGCGGGAAAACTCTTTGTGTCTGCATTACGTACTACAAAAACATAGAATTTTCAATACAAAATCATGGGGTAAAGCTAAGGTATAAAGTAATGCTGTGCAAGAGCGAAATTTGCATATTATCTAACTATTTTTGCATAATATATGTTATCTTTGCAGTCTCTTAAAAATTGAAATTTTATGCAAGCACAAATTGTTTCCAAAATACGAAAATTAAGACGAGACAAAGGACTTACTCAACTGCAAATGGCTGATTTATTGCATATAGAACAGTCGGCTTACGCACGTTTGGAGCAAGGCGAGACCAACACTTGGGCAAAATATTTTGAAGATTTGTTGCGAATTTTTGAAATTTCTCCGGAAAAGTTTTTTGAAGGAATTGAATCAAAAGTCGTAATAAACAATCACAATGATTGTACTTATTCTGGAAATTCTAATGTAGAACATCAGCATCTTGAGAATCAAGATATTTACGAAAGATTAATAGAACAATACGAAAAACTTCTTGCTACTAAAGACGAGCAAATTGAATTTATGAAAAATATGCTGGAAAAGAAATAAAAGCACGAATGATTCGTACTTTTCGGCATATTTTGTTGTTTCAAGAAAGAATTGTATTTTTGCATCAAAATTGGCAATAAAATGATAACGACAGAAGAATATTTGCTTAAATTACGGAAATTCAAACAGTTGTATTCGTCTGAATACGGTATTGTCCGCATAGGCATTTTCGGTTCTGTGGCCCGCGGCGAACAAACAGAAAACAGCGATATTGACATTTATTATGAAGGAAAATCGTTGGGACTGAAGTCGCTTGTGGAATTTCCCGAAAAACTTGAAAAGTTTTTTGGCGTGCCTGTTGATGTTGTACGGAAACACAATAATTTGCGTCCCTCTTTTATTAATCGTATTATGAAAGATATCGTTTATGCGTGATAAATCATTGATAATTGAGACATTGGAAAATTTGGAGCAGGTCATAGAAAACTTGCTTGAGAGTACTTCGGTTATATCAAACATCAACGAATTGCCCAAGTCGGCAGATGGAATGTTGCAGTTGAACGGAATTTGCATGTCTTTTATTATTATCGGCGAGGAAGTTAAGCGTATTGACAGATATACAGATGCTCAACTTTTACCAAAATATCAGTCGATTGCATGGAGCAATATAATGGGGATGCGAGACCGAATAGCACACGGTTATTTTGAAATAGATATTGATATAATTTTTGATACGTTGAAAAATGACATTCCTCCACTATCGACAGTTATCAAACAAATGAAAAAGGAAGTTATGGGAAATTGATTTTTATTGTCTTCCGGCAGGATCGGATATAAAAATCACGAATTATTTTCCTTCCCCTTTTTGTGTCTTCGGGCGTTTATTATTTTGCATCCGCGCTGAGGAGTGAAAATAAGTTTTGGCATTGGGGTTTTTCTAAATTTCAAGTATTTTATTCTTCATTATTTTACTGTGCTCTGCCTTTCTCTTCGCTGTTGCCACCTTCATGCGTATCTACATTGAGGTTATCGTTGCCGAATTAATATTGTTGTATTCTACAATTTTTTTTTGTTTTTCACAAGACAAATAGTTGTTTTTCACAAAAAAACAATACCTTTGTATTTTATTTTTCACTGCCAATATTGAATAATAATATGGAAAATAATCAACAGCAAAAAATTCATTATGGTCATAATATCAAGCGGTTACGCGATATTCTCGGTTTAAAACAGGAGGCTATTGCGTTTGATATGAATATGAGCCAGCAAAACTTTTCAAACTTGGAACAAAAATCGCACATTGACAACGACATCCTCGAAAAAGTGGCAAAAGCAATGAATATTCCCGTCGAAACCATTAAAGATTTCAATGAAGATGGCGTAATTAATATCATTTCAAGTACATTGCACGACAATTCGGGGTCGGTTATGTACGCTCCAACATTCAATCCGATAGACAAAGTTATAGAATTGTATGAAAAACGTCTGCAAGACAAAGATGATGAAATTGCTTTACTAAAAAGCCTGCTTGAAAAAAAATAAATCGCGCTGAGGAGTGAAAATAAGTTTGGGCATTTCTACAATCTGTTTAACTCATCGCTTGCCTGCTCGCCTTTGTATTTGCTGCATAACTCTCTTAATCATCATTGAGTTTCAACTTTCCTTGATATTCTTTGCTATATGCCTCTCCTCTGCTGACCAAATATTTTAGAAAAACAGTCAGTTCTACAATTTCGAGTAGAAAAAACACACGATAATCACCCATTCGGATACGATAAATAGAATTGTAACCGATTAACTTTTTGCAATTCCCAATATCGCCTACCGACTGCGCCGCTCGGATTTCTAATATCACATCTTTTAATGATTCTTTGTATTTTCCAGATAATTTTCTTGCCGATTTTTCAAATTCCTTTGAAATTTTAATATTCATATTCCAAGCCAATTTTCAAATTCGTTTTGTTCTTTTTCGTTCAAATATACATCGCCTTGTGGTTTGTTTTTGACAAGATAATGATATAATTCCTCATCACTATAAGATTTAGCCTCCATTACAAGTAAGTTTTCAATAAAAGATTTAAGACTTTTGCCTTCGGAAACCGCTCGAATAGATAAATTACGAAATGTATCTATCGGAATATCAATATTTTTTCTTTTCTTCTCAACAACTAATGCGTCCATAATTATAATATTTTTTGCAAAGGTATAAAATGTATATGATATATGTAATATATTTCGCAAAATTTTCTCACCTTATCTATTTTTCTATTCGTCATATTTCGTCGTGGTCGTTCGTAGTTCGCCGCATTATCCACAACTACTTGTATATGAGTTATAACATAGCATACAATTTTTCTTTTCAAAAAATATATTGTAATTGCTTCTTTTCATTTTTATATTTTGATATTTATTAAAACTTTTTTTCACCACACCCTGCTTTTTTCCTGTTGGTTGCTGTTTTGGGCTCGTTGAATTTGTTTGGCTTTGCCTGCATTGAACGAGTAGTACAATGTCAAACGAAACATTGGATTTTTCCCATATAAATAAGTTTGAACAAATGTCTGTTCGGTTGTTGTTTCCTGTCCGCCTTTATTAAATATCAATTGATTTGCTTCTATTTTTACAAATAATTTTGAAAATGATTTCTGTAGCGACGCATTCAACAAATGATAGGGATAAGATTTGGTATATGCACTTTTTTCCTGCGACCAGTATCTGTATAAAATTTGACTTTTTATCCCATAGGGTAAAACAAAATCGTGCTGTGTAAATAAAGTATAATTGAAATTGCTGAATTGGTTTATTTGCGTTTTATAGGAATTAACATACAAATCTGCCTGATTGATGCAACTCCACCACGAGGTAAACTTAATGGGAATATATGCATTGAAGTTAAAACTGCGAGAGCGGACGCCGTCCGTGTATGTTGAAACTATAATAGATTGATTATTAATTAATTCGGTTTTACTATACGAAGATAAAGCATTGTTGCTCCATTTATAACTTGCCGAAAAATAATATTTCTGATTGATATTATAATTTAAGGCAATAGTATTCAAAATATTTGGCTTTAATTCCGGGTTCCCTTCAAAAACCGTATATCGAGATAAATAATAGCGTTGAGGTATGAGCGTGAAATAACTTATACGATTTATGCGCCGTGTATAGACAATGTTTAGAGTATGATGAGCATTTAAATTATAACTGTAAGACAGCGTAGGAAACAGGTCAAAACGGCTAAGAGTTTTACCTAAATATTTTCCTTTGCCATCGGTATATTCACCACGCAAACCCACAAGCAACGACCATTGCGTTTGCTCCAAATTATATTGGTAAAAACCTGAAACCAATTGCTCGTCGTATTGGTAATTGTAACCAATTGTTGGCTGCAACTGCCAATCATTTAATATTTGTTCGTAGTTTGAAAAATCATTATAAACCGTTGAATAACCATATTTTATACCTGTCAATCCTGAACCGTATTTCCCCAAACTATGCTGAAAGCGCACTTCGGCTGAATAAATTTGATAAGGTTTGTTTTGATAGTTGCGCAAAATTTCATCGGAAATTACGCTGCCTGTACTATCATTATTCAAATAATGCAGATAATCTTTTGTATTGTATTTATATTGATTGACATAGTCGGCAAGCAAGATGAATTGATTTTCCCCTAAACTATCCAACAATAAATCATAATTTAGGGTAAATGAATAAGCATGCATATTTTGCTTTGTTTGTTGACCGGTTTGTGTGGTGTTGATGTTTTCAGTTGTATTGCCAAAAATATTGGTTATTTTATCAAAGTGTTCGTCTTTGCCCCAATACATATAATTTGTATAAAAAACAAATTTATTATATCGGTTAAAATCATAATTCAAAGTCAACGAAGCAGAATAATTATTGTCAAAAATGGTATCCGTTCCTATTGTTTTATAATTTGTAACGTTTACAAAATCTTGAGAATTTTCCTCTGAATTTAGCAACCACTTTGACTTTTCGCCGTTGAGAGTAAGTATTGCACCAAATTTGCCTTTGCCGTATTGCAAACTTGCATAAGGAGAAATACCGAAATAGTTTTGAAAGGTAATTGACGGGCTTATCGTTGCTTCCCATCCATGGTCGGTAATATGTTTGGTGATGATACGAATGATGCCGCCTGCTCCTTCGGCGGAAAATTCGGCGGTGGCGCTTTGCATAATTTCAATTTTACTGATTTCTTCGGAACGCAAACTGCGCAAATACTGCATCAATGCCTCGCCCTGCAATTGAACCTGCCTGTTGTTGATATATACGGTTACACTGTTTCCAAATGCCGAGATACCGTTAGGCGAAGCCCATATTCCCGGTAATTGGTTGAGCAACGACTCTACCGTGTTGCCCTGTGCAGCAATGCTGTGTTCAATATCAGCAATATACTTGCCGTTAGAAAAACTGATTTTCGGCACTTGCGCTGTTACTATAACTTCAGTAAGATTTTTTTCATTCTGCAAAAGGGATATTATACTTGCATTTGCATTTACATTTTCTATTTGCAAATATTTAGTTTGATAACCGATAAAACTGACTTTCAGTAAATAATCACCTTGCTTTGCCTCAATGGAAAATGCACCTAAATTGTCGGTCGCTGTTCCTGCCACAAACGAGGAATCGGAGCGTTGCAATAATACCACATTGGCAAATTCAATGGGTAATGATGTGTTTTCATCTACAACCTTTCCTGTAAAAGTTTGTTGTGCAGATAAAAAACAACAGAACAACATGAAAAAAACAATAGAATAAAATATTTTCATAATCAGCATTATATACTATAAATGTAACTTCAATATTTTGCAAAGTTAATAAAAAAACATTTTATATTCCGAATTCAAATTTTTCCCCAAGTAGAGTAGCATTTATGAGTTAAATTTTCGTTATAAATTATAAAGAAAAACAAAAGATATGAGATTCTTTATATCTCATATCTTTTGTTCAAATTGTTGCTCATACTAATACTGGTTTTGAAGATCCGCCGGTTTTTTTTGGTTCAGGACAACCAGTGCAATTCGAACCACAATTGCTACCGCATCCTACTCCGCAACCCGCACCGCAATTAACAGCAGCTCCTCCTCTTATTTGAATAAGTTCACCGTCATTAAGAACAATGTCTTCAATACATAAAATTGTTTTTAATTCTTTTTTCATATAATATCAATTATTTAAAAAAAATAATTTTTTGCCCCTACATTTTAAGAGCAAAGGGCTTTTACTCTGTATTTTGCGGGAAAACTCTTTGTGTCTGCATTACGTACTACAAAAGCATAGAATTTTCAATACAAAATCACGCGGCAAAGGTAAGGTATAAAGTAATACTGTGCAAAAGAGGTTGTTCCTATCAGTATAAGTGCTGCTAAAATTAAAGTAATTTTTTTTCATACAAAATAATGTTTAAAAATTCGTTGCAAAGTTACATAAAAGTCTTGACATATACACATACCGATAAAAATTCGATTTAACAACCTCACTCCACTTCGTTCTGTTCGGTGTCGGCTCCGCAAGATTGACAAAAAAACCACAACTTTCT
>WQYU01000086.1 GCA_009781075.1 Paludibacter sp.
AAAATAATAAAAAAACACAAGAATCTTTTTAATTTTATATTTTGTTTTATTGTCACTCTAATTTCTGGAATAATATTCTTCAAAGTATATCATTATAGGGGTATTGGCAATATGACTTGGAGAAAAATAATTTATAATTTACCATTATTCATTTTTTTCTCATTGATTTCTGCATTTATATTTTATATATCTAATTGTTGGCTAAAAAAATATTATTTTTGCAAAAAAAGTAAAAAATTTGCAAGTAATAACTCCCCAAATTTCAAATGATTTTTATTGACCAAATATTGCTGCACAAAAGCGTTTCTGTTGTTGGTATGGCAAAAAATACCGGTAAAACCGAAACGTTGAATTTTATTCTATCATCTTTGCAAAAACAGCAAAAGTGCGTTGCAGTTACTTCAATTGGGCTTGATGGCGAAAAAATTGACCAGATTTTCGGTACAAAAAAACCTGAAATAACAATTTATCAAGGAATGATTTTTGCAACTGTCGAAAAATTTTTTGAGAACAGAACATTTGATGCAAAGATTTTGAAAATTGACAACAATAAAAGTGTTTTGGGGAAAATAGTTTTGGCTCAGGCACTTCAAACGGGCAAAGTAATTCTTTCGGGTGCGGTTGACACCCAAACTCTCAAAAGAATTATAAAAGAAAATGTAAAGTTCGGTGCAGATATAACCCTTGTTGATGGAGCGACCTCGCGTCTGTCGCTTGCCTCGCCTGCGGTTACAGATGCGATGATTTTAGCAACAGGCGCTGCATTATCTCCTGATATTGAATCAATTACGCGGCAAACAAAATTTGTCGTGTCGCTTGTTGGATTGCCTCCGGCTGAAAAGAATTTGCAAAAAGTTTTGGCAAATCCTAAAAAAGGACTTTTTTGTATTGATAAAAATCTGCAACTAATTGATTTACAAATAGAATCTGTACTTATTTTCGATAATATTATGAATGAAAAAATTTTTAATATTATTAAACAAAATAAGATGCTTTTTATCAGTGGCGCTTTAAATGATAAAATATTGAATTTCATTATTTTAAATAAACTTTCGGACGGATTTATCTTTATAGTAAGCGATTTTACAAAACTTTTTATTTCGCAGCAGATTTATAATATTTTCACAAAGAAAGGAGGTAAAATTTGCGTTCTCAATAACACAAATCTGCTTGCTATCACAGTAAATCCTACATCACCCGAAGGTTATTCGGTCAATTCTGAGAAATTGCAAATAACTTTGCGTCATCAAATTGATATTCCAATTTTCAATGTGCGTGAAATTTAAAGTACAGCATTATTCCTCATAAAGATTTTCATCACACCATAACAAATATTTTTTAAATAGTAGCAGTGCAATGTTTTCTGTTTACCAATAACAACAAACTTGGTAAAACAATCAACAACAGCGGCAAGGCAGCAAGGAATCCGCCAATAACAGCAATTGCCAATGGTTGATGCATTTGAGCGCCGGTCCCTATTCCCAAAGCCAACGGCATTAGTGCTATGATGGCTCCCAAAGCCGTCATCAGTTTTGGGCGTAAACGAGTGGAAATGGCATAAATAATCGATTGCTCCACGTCACCTGTAGATGTAAGAATGGTGCGGAATTGCTGAATGGTAAACACAGCATTTTCTCCAATAATTCCCACAATCATAATCAAACCTGTATAACTGCCTACATTTAAAGGAGTATTTGTTAAATAAAGCAATATAAAACTTCCTCCGACGCCCAAAGCGGCTGTAAAAAGAACAATACCTGCCATCATGAAATTACGAAAAAGGAAAAGTATCGTTACGAAAACCAGCAGACAGGAAATAATCAAAATTGTCAGCAGTTCCGAAAACGATTGTTGTTGTTCTTTGTAGGCGCCGCCGTATTCTATATGATATCCTTGTGGCAGTTGGATGTTGGACTCCACATCTTTTTTAATATCAGCCATTACGCTGCCTAAATCCCTGTTGTTAAGCCGTGCTGAAACCACTCCCATCATTTGCAGGTTTTCCCGTTGAATTTCGGCATTGCCGCTTGAAAGCGTAATTTCGGCCAAAGAAGTAATCGGAATTAACTTGTTGTTGGAAGCAAATAGTTGCAAGCGTTTTATATCCGTTATGCTGATGTTTCGGTTGTTAGGATAGACAATGCGGATAGGAGTCATTTGCTCTTTTTCAAAAACGCCTCCTACGATATTGCCTTCAATTGAAGTTTGCAATTGGAATTGAAAATCGGCGGGCGTTATGCCGTATTGCGCTAGTTCTTTATAATTGGGAACAATATTTATCGATGGTCCCGCAATCACAATTCCGTTGAAAACATCCGCTGTTCCTTCTACATTTTCCACATTTTCTGCAACTTCAGATGATAATTGTTGCAATATTTTTTGATTATCTCCAAATACTTTGATTTCTACCGGCTGAACAGAAGTCATCAAATCACCCAGCATATCTCCAATAACTTGCCCAAAATCAATTCGCAGCGCAGGTTGAGTCGATTCAATTTTTAATCTTATATCATCAATCACTTCTTCGGTAGTTTTACTGCGGTCTTTTTTCAACTGTATCAAGTAATCGCCTGTATTGGGTTCCGTAATAAAAAACCCCATCTCTGTTCCGGTGCGGCGGCTGTAGGCCTGCACTTCCGGTGTTGCAATAATTAGTTTTTCTACTTCCTGAAGCATCCGGTCGGTTTCTTCCAATGAGGTGCCGGGCGGAGAAACATAATCCAACACAATGCTGCCTTCGTCCATTTCAGGTAAAAAACCCGTTTCGAGTTGCGGTAAAACCAGTACTATGGACACAATCAGCCCTGTAATGATAATCAAACTCACCCAAGGTTTTTCTATAAAAAATTGTACCCATACCTGTTTCTTTATTTCATGTCCGGCTTTTATTCCGGAGGTTTCGCCTTTACGCGACAATAATAAATAAATGACCGGTAATAATATCCAAGTGACAAAAAACGAACATATCAATGTGATAATCATTGTGTTGGTCATCACCTTGAAATAAGCACCGGCAACGCCGCTCATCAAAATAAAAGGAACGAAAATAACAATCGTGCTGGCTGAAGAACCCACCATTGCGGGAAATAAGTAATGAATGGCTTTACCAACTAATACGGAAGATTTCTCGTCAGGGTTTTCTTCGTGCGTTCGGTGTATCTGCTCTACCACGACAATGGCGTCGTCGATAATTAAGCCGATAGATGCAGCTATAGCACCTAAAGTCATAATATTCAGAGTCCCTCCTGTAGCGTACAAAACAATGAGCGTTAAACATATAGTGGCAGGTATGGTAATTAAAATGGTAAAAGTAGCTTTGAGTGAACGAAGAAACAGAATGGCGACAATAATAGCCAATATCAATCCTATCCACAAACTGTCGCTGACGCTCTTGATGGAATCTTGAACAAAATCGGCTTGGATATAAAACGGTTGAATATGCACATCAGCCGGAAGGATTTTTTTCAATTCATCCACTTTTTGCTCCATAGCGTCCGATACCGTCAATAAATTTGCATTAGGTTGCTTAAAGATAGCAATTTGTACACCTTCTTTTCCGTTAGCATTTATTTTAATATATTCTTTGGCATCCTGAATGCGCGATTCCGCTATATCTCCAAGAGTTATGATGCGCTTCCCATCGTTATTGATAACCAAATGTTTCAGTTCATCCAAATTATGCACTTGTGCATCCATAACACTTAAATAAAGCATACGGTAGTCAGACAAATAACCGTTAGATTCAATGAAATTGCTTTCTTGCAATGCTGTATTGATTTTATCTGGAGTAATACCTAAACTACTCATTTTCTGTTGGTTGAGCGTCAGCCAATACTCTTTGGTTTTGCCTCCCAGCACACGCACTTGGCTGATGCCATCAACCTGCGAAAGGAAAGGTTTGATGGTATATAAAGCCAACATTTTCATCTCTATCGACGAACGGTTGTCGCATTCCAACGAATAATCCATGACTTGTAGAATAGAAGGATTCATTTTTTCGACCGTAATCTGCACACCAGTCGGAAGGTTGTTGCGTATCTGATTGATTTGCGATTCTACTCGCTGTTTATCCATGTCAATGTCGCTGTTCCAATCCATAAAAGCGGATATTTCACAACTTCCCCTACTTGTAATACTCCGCACTGTTTGCAGGCATTGCACTTTTTTGATGGCGTCTTCAATCGGTTTGGTAACTGTAACCATCATTTTATCGATTGGTTGTTCTCCGGCATCGGCAATTACTTTGATTTTCGGGAAAGTGATTTCAGGGAACAGCGCCGTTTGCATTCGGCTGTAAACAAAACATCCTCCCAAAATAATGATTCCGAGTAAAACAGATAGGGGCGATTTATAGGAATGAAAAAAAATCATATTCGGTTTTATTTCTCATCATTAAAAATTACTACCTTTGCCGTATCCGGCAAGCCATAGTTTCCTGTTTTCAAAATAACATCGGTGGGGGAAAGTTGTGGTGATACGATTTCAACTTGTCCGTTTGACTCTATGCCTTTAACAATAGGAACTTTTACCGCTTGTCCTTTATCAATCATTTTCATAATCCAGAAATGCTCTTGAGTTTCATCCGTCAATACTGCCGCTTTGGGTAAAGATATAACATTTTTCTTTACGTTTTTAATAATCATTACTTTTGCAATCAGATTTTCAGGAATTGTTATGTTATTTTTAATCCGTATTGCGATGCTTTGAGTTTGAGAAATGGGGTCAACCATAGGCATTGATGTGGAAACAACGCCTGTTATTATTTTTCCATCTGGTAATTCGAGGTCCAATGTTTTGTTTTTTGAGAGATAAGGACTTAATTCAAAAGGAAGTTGCAACAAAAAAACCAACCCGGTGGCATCGTCAATTTCCGCAAGTACATCGCCCTCCATCACATAATCTCCTGTACGATAGTTAATTGTATTTACAAAACCGTTGCAGTTTGCTATTATTTTTATTTCTCCTGAAAACCGAGCGGTCGAGTCAATTTCATTAATGGTCGACCCCAAATTTTCTGCTTCTTTACTTTTCAGAACAAACAAAACCTGTCCATGTGTAATTCGTTGTCCTTGCGTAACGGAAACCGATTTGATATATCCGTTCGTTATCGCTTTGAGTTGGTTTTTCTGAAGGAATACTGAGGTAGCATTCAGTTCCACCACTTCTTGCATATCGCCTATTGTATATTGAGTAACAGTTACAGGAGTAACAGCATCCTGCTCTTGCCCTTCATCGTCATCTTTTGATTTTCCATGACAGGACAAAATCAAAAGGCAAAGCATTAGTATTGATAATTTATTGTTTCTCTTATTCATAATTCCAATAATTAATTTGATTGATAATTTGTAATTTATTATTGTTATATTGAGTAATCGTATGTTTGGCGTTCAAAAAATTGTTGATGGTGAGAATATAATCCGTAATGGCAGCATCACCGTTTTGCATCTGTTTACCATAAGCATCCATCAACGTTTGCGCAGAATAAACCACCGCCTGTGCCTGGTCAATCATTTTTTCTGTTTGTTTCAATTGTTGATACAACTGCATCAATTGCTGCTTATATTGAAGTTTGAAAGAATTCTGATAAAATTTGCGAGTTTGCTCAGACATTTTCATTTTATCATGCTGTTTTTGCTGCTGCCTTCCGTCGTATATCGGTATCGCCAAAGAAAATCCAATGCTCGCACCAAAATTTTTATATGGCTGATAAGTAAAAGAAGAATAATAACCGCCATCGGCGTAAATATCGAACTTCGGACGGTAAGAATAACTGATTAAAGCATCGCTGTTAAGAATTTTTAAACTGTCGATTTGAAAACCGTAATACTGCAAAGTATTTTCGAACGCAAGAGAGGGCAAAAGTACGATATGCGGTTCTTCCAAGCGAACGAAAGTTGTATCTTCAATTCCGCATAAATAATTCAACAAGGACATATTGTTTTGATAATCTGCATTTTGCTGGACAACCAATAATGATTGTTGCTGTCGCTCTATTTGAAAATTTAGATAATCGGTTTGTTTATAAACGCTGTTTTCCGTCAGTTTTTTAATAAAAACTTCTTCTTTATTTAAAAGATTTTGAATTTCTTCGTTAAATGAAATTTCCTGCAAAATACCGTATGTTGTGATATACTGTGCTGTAACTGCAGATTTCAAATCCTGCTCCGATATTTTTTTTGCATTTTTAATAGATTGATTTTCAAGTGAATATGTCTCCAACAAAGTTTTCATATTTCCACGACCGATTATGGATTGGCGAACAGTTATCAAGGCATTATAATTTCCACCGTCTGTAATAACTTCGTCGTAACCGTATCCTTTGAAAATGGGTGCCCAAAAATTGGTAGAAGATAGGTTAACCTGAGGTTTGTATGTCGCTTTCTGTATCAAACTATCCATTTGGTTTATTATCAATTGATTGCTGTAATCTTTTAAAAGCGGACTGCTTTCAAATGAACGGACGATATAATAATTTAAATCTTTATTTTGTGCCATCATATTCATTTCAAGTGGAAACAACAGAAATAAACTGAAAATTAACCGACATTTCATAATATATTTTAATTTAAGGATTTAAAAAGTTTTGGAAAACATTATACTGAATTGTCTGTTATCGTATTGAGGGTAAATAAATGTTTGCTGGGAAGTGTCTTTTATTCCTAATATTTTATTGACAACAGGATTGATATAAGGATAGAGCCAATAAATTGCTTTTGTTGACAAAATTCCTACTCCTGCGCCGGTAATTACGTCACTTACCCAATGTTTGTTGTTGTAAACGCGGGCAACGCCAACAAAAGCAGCCGCAACGTAACCGCCGACACTTATTAAAGCGGATTGGTCTTTGTATTCCTGATGAAGAAATTCGGCTGCTACAAATGCGGTCTCTGTGTGTCCTGAGGGGAAAGATTGAGAGTTGGATTTATCAGGACGCATCCTTCCTGTCATAATTTTTGTTCCGTAAGTAATTCCTCCGGCAAGAGCATTACTTAATCCGTAAATTACGGTCATGTCTAATAAATTGTTGGTATTCTTGACTTTACAAAATTTCAAAGTGTAAGCAGCAATAGCAGGAACAAACTGAACATAATTATCTGCACTGATATTCCAAAACCGATTATTCCTTTCAAGCGAATTATGAACATTGTAATCAACTTGCCGAATACCATTGTTATCCAAAGATATAAGCCCATAAATAATCATAGCAGACGGAAGGACAATTCCAACTATTTCTGTTGCTCTACAATCTTTTGCTTGAGGTATTGAATCGCAATCCGAATTGAAAGAAGATATTTCATTCGTTTGCCCGTAAATATATGACTGACAGACTGTCAATGATAATATTGCAATAAGGATTATTTTAGTTTTCATTCGACTTTTTAGTTTAAATTTTCAAATTTTAACAATAGGAGTATCATTTTTAGTGTTACAAAATATAGAACAGCTGTAAAAAAAGCACTATGAAATTTGTTGAAGAATAAATTTTTCTCGCAAATACTAATCTCTATATTGCTGATTTTCAATGTTTAAATATTCGGTTATTTTAAATATTTTTACTCCGCAAATATATATCTATTTTTTTAATTTCGGGCAGATAAATAAAATTTTTGAATTATCTTTGCAAAAACATAATCATTCGAAATTTTACAGAAATATTGTAGTTTGTGGAAATTAGTCATAACTAATTTTACAAAGAATAATGTGGATTTCTTAAAAATTTATATAAAAATGTCTGATATTCTCAAAAATCTTTTTGAAAAAACATTTAACGAACAAGTTATTGATTGTCTGCCGATTAAGGCGGACGGTTCAAACAGGAAATATTTTCGTTTGAACAGTAAAAATAATAGCGCTGTTGGAGTTGTTGGTACTTCGGTTGAGGAAAACCGCGCATTTGAAGAAATCGCTAAACATTTATCATTCAAGGGGTTTAATGTCCCGAAATTTTTTACTGCCACCGACAATGGTCTTTGTTATTTGCAGGAGGACTTGGGTGATGTTTCACTTTTTGAATATATTTCAAACGGACGAAAAACAGGTATTTTTTCACAAAAAGAAAAAGATATTTTATACGCAACAATAGCACAACTGCCTGATATTCAATTTTTAGGAGCACAAGATTTTAATTTTTCCGTTTGTTGTCCGCTGTCCGAATTCAATCGGCGAGCAATAATGTGGGATTTGAATTATTTTAAATACTGTTTTTTAAAATTGCAACAGATTGAATTTCAGGAAAATAAGTTAGAAAATGATTTTGAAAATTTTGCTTCGCAATTACTTAATGTTCCGCTTGGGGATAGATTTATGTATCGAGATTTTCAGAGCCGAAATGTAATAATAAAAGGAGATAAGCCGTATTTTATTGATTTTCAGGGAGCGCGGCGAGGTGCAGTGTATTATGACCTTGCAGCGTTTCTTTGGCAGGCAAGCGCAAATTTTCCGGAAACACTCAAAAACGATTTAACAGAAATTTATTTGCAAAATTTAAGAAAATATACCGACTTTTCCGAGCAGGAATTTTGCAAAAATTTGAATATTTTTGCACTTTTTAGAACTTTGCAAGTACTTGGTGCATACGGTTTTAGAGGTTTAATTGAGAAAAAGCCGCATTTTATTGACAGCATTTTTCCTGCTATAAAAAATTTAAGAGAAATTCTCAAAGATATTACAAATAATAATTTCCCGTATTTAATAAAAATATTATCACAACTAACAGAATTAGAGCAGTTTAAGCCAAAAGAAAAAAGGGATAAATTGCTTGTACGCATTTTCAGTTTTTCGTATAAAAAAGGAGTTCCTGTTGATGTATCGGGTAATGGAGGTGGTTTTGTGTTCGACTGCCGTGCAATCAACAACCCGGGTAAGTATTTGGAATATAAAAATTTAACAGGTTTAGACGAGTCGGTAAAAGAATTTTTTTTAAGCAACAGTGAAATTCATAATTTTCTCAATAACTGTTATTTGTTAATAGACCAATCGGTTGCAAAATATCAAGAACGCGGTTTTACTGATTTATACATTGCTTTTGGATGTACCGGCGGGCAACATCGTTCTGTCTTTTGTGCGCAAAAAACAGCAGAGCATTTATACAAAAATTTTGATGTGGAAGTAAAAGTTTTTCACAGAGAATTAGATATTTTTTAAAAAATTATTTTCCAAAAAATTGAAAGTCCTACTGTTCCTGTAGCGCTTATTACTACATAACCGATTTTATCTATCATCGCTCATTGTTTGAAATTTATCCCAAATGTTATCACAATTACAATTTTGATTAATAGTATCATTAATGTTAATCAATTTAGGAGAACGGTCTAAATACCTATATGTTTCTATGCTATCAATACCATCATAATTGCATCCTTTTGTTATTTTACTCAAATATACTCCATTTTGTTTTACATCAAAAAACATCGTATATTCATAAGAAAACTTTGCACCTGCTTCGTGAATAATTTTGAAACCATTTTTTGTTTTATACATTCCGTTGTATTCCGATAAAACCCCACCAATGTTATCAATCAAATTATCATAAGTGTTTCTTATTCTATACCGCCCATTATCATTAATAATTTCAACTAAAATTCTGCAATAATTCACATCATCAGAAAAACAATTATTAAATTCAGGTAATAATGGTTTAGGCGTAAGAACCAACAAACAATCAGTCAAATTATCTCTATTCAAATCAATGTAAAGGCTATCACTAACAACATAATAATCGGATATTACAATTCCGCCAAAATTAAAATATTTATCAGATAAATTGCAAATATCTATCGTATTGCTTTTTATTGTATCCTTTTGATTGTCTATTTTTTTGTGTGCTGTTATATTATTGCTTGTAAAAAAAGCAAAATACAAAACAAGAACTATAAAAATACCAAAAATTACTTTAAAATCTTTCATTATAAAAAAACAATAAATTTAATTTATTTACCTCCTAATTTCCAAAAAATAGACTTTCAAGCAGCATACCATGAGACCTGTATTCTTCCAATTCTTGTTTTGTCATAAAATTATTTTCTTTAAATTATTAATAAAAAATTGAAGAGCGCCTGCATTGCTGCAAGCACTCTTCTTGCAGTTTATTCAATTGTAGGTTTACCACCGCCGAGTTCGGCATTGCTTCCTGTTATTGCATCGGCATCAAGTACCGGCAGCCCTTCGGCATCTATCGCTACGCCGCTCCTTTGCAGCGCTATCAGGTTAGTTGGCAGCATTGTTTCCCACGAACCATCTACCGTATATTCCTGCTCTTTTAGTTCATCTACAATAGAGAGATATAGCGAGTCGCCAATAACGGCTGTTCCCCCTCCGTTCCATATCTGCCCTGTTGCCATATAGTGCGCTACGGCTTCTTCAAAGCCGGGTCGTACTGTTACAACCACTCTTGCCATTCCTGCCTGCATAAAACTGCGGAAAAGAGCA